>JBPCXH010000057.1:0-40976 GCA_051008735.1 Gammaproteobacteria bacterium
TTGCACTATGTTAAATCGCCTTGGCCTGGTCTTTGCGCTGCTGCCCGCACTTTGTCTCGCGGCCCCCGAACCCACAGTGCTCATTACCGGCGCTAACCGCGGTATCGGTCTGGAACTGGCCCGGCAATACGCGGCACGTGACTGGCAAGTGATCGCCACCGCCCGCCGTCCGGAAGCGGCCGAAGAATTACGCGTCATCCAGGCAGAGTATCCGCTGCTGACGATAGTGCAGCTGGATGTCACAGATCACGCGCGTATTGACAGCCTGGCAGCCGAGTACGCCAACCGGCCCATCGATATTCTGATCAACAACGCCGGGATATCTGGCGGGCATGACAATGCACGTTTCGGCAAAATGAACTACGAAACCTATTATCAGGTGCATGCAGTCAATGTGATCGGCCCGATCAAAATGGCTGAAGCCTTTCTGCCCAATATCAGCCTCAGCGAGCAAAAGAAAATCATCAACATCAGCAGTGGCCAGGGCTCCATTGCTGAAACCTGGGGCTGCTGCAATTTCTATCGTTCCAGCAAGTCTGCGCTGAACATGATCAGTCGCAACCTGTCCCTGGAGCTCAAACGCAAAGGCATCACGGTAGGCATCATTTCACCGGGCTTTGTGCGCACCAACTTCACGCCGGGCCTGAATCATCCCGCGATGATCAGTCCCGAGCAAAGTGCAAGCATGGTGATCGCAGTCATTGACGAATACGACCTGGAAAAGACCGGCACCTTCCTGGCGCATGACGGCCGGGAGCTGCCCTGGTAGGGAGACACCCTCATGTATATCAATTTCTGGTACCCCGTCGCCGAGAGTGAAAAAGTGACCAACGAATCACCCCGGCGAGTGCGAATTCTCGGCGTGGACCTGGCGGCATTCCGGGACACAGACGGTAAGGCGCATGTACTCAGTGACACCTGCATTCACCGCGGCGGCTCCCTGGGCAAAGGAACAGTCAAAGGCGACTGCGTCAGCTGCCCCTATCACGGCTGGGAATTTAACAGCGACGGCCACTGCGTCCATATCCCGTCCCTGGGGGAAGAGCAGCATCCCCCGGCTCGCGCCAAGGTGGATGCCTACCCCACGGAAGAGCGCTACGGCATCCTGTTCGCTTTTTTAGGCGACCTGCCGGCAGCCGAACGCCCGCCTATTTTTGAAATCCCCGAATTCGACGACCCGGACTGGCGAGCCAACCGGCTCGTCGTCTTTGAAGTGGACTATTACTACGAGCGATCGGTAGAGAACGGCCTGGACCCGGCCCATAACGAGTTCGTGCATCCGAAACAGGGCGCACCGGGCATGCGCCAGGACTTCCGCAACAAGCCCATCGATGTGCAGCCCATGACGGACTGGGGCAGCAAGTTCATCATCCCCTTCGTGCATGAAAAAGCCGATACGGCTTTAATGGCGGGCGAAATTAACCGGGATGCCGAATTCCTGCGCGGCGGCTCAGGACACCTGGGTCCGAACCAGCTGGTGACCTGGCTGCAATTCTCCAAAGACAATATTTTTCACCAGTATTTTTTTGAGGCACCCATCGACCAGCACCGCACGCGTATTTTCTTCGTGAACATGCGCCACTTCATGCTGGAAGAGGAAAATGACGAACGACTGGTCACTGTGAATATGGCCATCGCCCAGGAAGATATTGATGTGCTGGTGGAACTGAACCCGGTGACGACACCCCACAACACCACCAAGGAATTACTGGTGCCGGCGGATCGGCCGCTGGTTCGCTACCGTGAGTTTTTGCGGGAGTGGGACAGTCGTGGCTGGCGCATCAATGTGAAAGAACTGAATGAGACCCGCAACGATGTGGCCTACGCCATCCCCTGTCCGGAGCGCCGCACCACCGGGAACTGGATTCTGGATACGATTCCGACTCTCTAGCGCCGGCCGTCGTACCACAGCCCCAGGGCTGCGCGGCTTTGCAATGAACGCCAGGGGTGCAGCAGCAGGCGCCCGAACTGACCGAAGATCTCTCGACGCGAGTACAGTTGCAGCTTGCGCGGCGAGGTCTCCAATGGATACCGGGACAGGATACGAAAGCGCAACCCCCGGGAACGGCCCCAGGCTTTCAGACGGCGGCTCAGATCAATCTCTTCGGCAGCATATAGCTCGTGGCTGAAGCCACCCACCTCACGAAAGGCCGCCGTGCGACAAACGATCAGGGAACCGGCCGCCCACTTAAACGCGCGTGATACGCCGTTCCAGGTGCGCATCAGGCCGTGGGCCCACCAGGGCAGACCGCGCATGTGCATGGTGCTGCCGCAGGCCGCCATGTCACCGGCCTTGATCGCCGTCAGAATTTCCCGCGCAAGGCCCGTGCTCAGTGCACTGTCAGCATCCAGAAATAACAGCCATTGTCCCGTGGCCACGGCAGCCCCGGCATTGCGGGCCCGGGCGATCTGGTTCTGCTCTTCAAAAACCACCCGCGCACCGGCCGCCTCGGCGATTGCTGCAGTGCGGTCGGTCGAGTTGTTATCCACCACGATCAGTTCCAGGCTCAGATCGGGTCTGGCCGCAAAGGCCATGCGCACCGACTCCAGGCAGGCGGGCAGCAACTGCTCTTCGTTCCAGGCGGGAATCACCACGGAGATGTTCATACGGCAGTATTCGTCGCCGGCGACAGATCGGAGCTTACTCGCTTGAACTTACCACCCCGCTCCAGTTTCCAGACCCCTTCGATCAATTCAACAGACTGGCCGGGGACAGCGGCTGCGAGGGTCTCAACCAGGGCCTCGCGCAAACTGTCGTCAGCCTCCGCCTCGAAGAACAGTTGCAGGCTGCCGTCGGCCTGCTGATGGAGACGCCAGGCTTTAAGGCCCGGCAGCTCCTCGAACTGAAAGCCCAGTGGCGACAGACGCCGGCCCTGGCCGTCCGTGATCCAGTCGTCACGCCGGGCCCGGGTGATGCTAAACGTGGGCAGACGCACCACGCAGTCTGCTGATTCGGTGTCCCATTTGACGACATCCCCCAGCCGATAGCGCAGCAAAGGCTGCGAACTCAGGAACAAGGGTGTGGCCAGCAAACCGTCCGACTCCGCTTCCAGCAGGATCTCGTCCACATTGGCGTGGTAACGATCACAATGAGGACATTGCCAGGCTAAGGCACCCGTTTCGGTCGAGCCATAGCGATCCAGCACGCGGGCCCGAAAGGCATCCGCCATTAAAGCGCGCCACTCGGGTAACAGATACTCGCCACCGGGCCCGACGATCTGCACACCAATATCCTTCAACGGTGCCGACAAGCTTTCGATGAAACGCACGATGCCGCTGGCGATACCGCGGATCAGTTGCGGTCGCAAAGTGATCAGCAACTGCCAGATCGCACCCGGATCAGCTGCCACACCACAGAACCAGGTCTGGTAAACACGGCCGCCGTACTCAAACCACTTGGGCGGATCAGCAGAGCTGGCACACCAGTCACCGTCGACGAACACCACCTGAATGACCTGGTCGGGCAAGGTATAAAAAAGCTGGGGCCGGTATAACAGGGCACGGCGAAATTCCCGTTCGCTTTTGCTGTTGCGGACAGTGACCTGGTAACCCGTGGTGCCGGAGGTGCGGCTTGCCTGCACATCGCTGGCAGCATCAACCGGAATGTCGCCCACCTCGGCTTTTTCCAGTGGTGGCACTCCCGACCAGTCGGCCTCGCCAATGCGCCGGGCATAAAAATCACTGTGGGCACAAAACGCATCGAGCAGCGCAGCCCGATCGGGCTTTTCCGGGTCGACAAGCGCGCGCTGCTTGAGGGTCGGACCCCAATCCGCGGGCGCTGCGTGAATCGCCGAGCGGGGGTTCAAAAACGATTCAGGGGACGCTTGGCCCGAGCTTTGGCCAGCCGCTTACGCTCCGCTTCGCTGCGACGCTTGCGGGCCTCATCCAGGGGCAGACCGGCCTGCACTGCTTCTTTCACCGCGGCGTGACGCTTGCGCGCGTACTGCACATCCAGGGTCCGGGCACGAATGGCTTTATCGAGGCGGTCCAGAGCAGCTTCAGCGGTCAAATCGCCGTCGGCGAGGCGTTCCTCCAGCTCGCGCTTACGCTCCTCTAGTTGTTCCAGCGTCGGCACGAATCAACCAGCCGCCTGGGCGGGCGGTGGCATTTTCACCTGCGTGGCAACGAAACCCTCCAGGCTCTCCACCCGGTCTCGCCATGCCAGTACGTGGGGGCATTCGGAGTAGTCGAGCTTGCGACCCATCTTGGTCACCAGGTAAGCCGCAACGGCAAAATCCGCGACGCAGAGATCGCCCAGTAAATACGCGCGGCCATCGGCGAGCTGAGCTTCCAGTATTTTCAGCAAGGGCGTCACGGCATCGGTATCTTTTTCATCAGATTGTTTGAGCAGCCCCATGGCAGGCATCAGGTGGCAGCTTTGCCAGTGCAGCCACCGATCCACGTCGGCGCGGCCCTTCGGGTCCGTGGGCAAGGCATCGGTCTGGGGAAAGACCGTGGCCAGATAAGTCAGGATTGCATTGGATTCCCAAAGTTTGAGATCACCGTCGACCAGCGCCGGCACTTTGCCCATGGGATTGATTGCCAGGTATTCGGGACTGGCAGTCTCGCGATCCTTGAAACTGACGTGGTGAATATCCACCGGCAAGTCGAAGTGCTTCACAAAGGCTTCGACCTTGCGGTTATTCGGAGTGATAGTGAAGGTATAGAGCAGCATGGCGGCCCGCCTCCTGAGCTGAGATAGGTTAAGCCCCTATTGTACTCGGACCGGCCTGCGAGCTTGTTTCAGAATGTAACGCTGCCAGGGCCCGGGCGCGCTAGGACTGGAACCAGGGCAGGCCGGAGGCCTTCCAGCCATTCACGCTGTTGCGATGCCGATGCTCGTCCAGTTCGCCTCCGAAGCCGTCCGCCACGTTGTAGCAGCTGGTGAAGCCAAGCTCGGTGAACTGCATGGCCGCCATCTTGGAGCGGCCACCTGACTGGCACATGAAATAGAGTGGCGCGTCCTGTGCAACGCCTCGCTCGGCCAGGGCGGCTTCGAGTTCCGGCAAAAAGTCCTTGTTCATACCCGCGGCCGTCAGCCATTGCAGAAACACCGGCTCCTTGTCGATGCTTGCCAGGTCCGGCTTGCCAATCAGGGTCCATTCAATCTGCGTGCGCACGTCGACCAGCACGGCCTGCGGATCGCCGCTCAGGGCCTGCCAGGCCTCGGCGGCCAGCACATCGCCGGCGTAATCCCCGTCGGGCATCTGCCAGTCGCCCGGCTTGGTTGCTTCTGCCATCAGCCTGTCCTCAAATTAAACGCGATAGCGCAACCGGAGCAATCCAGGCCGCTAAAAAAATATTCGGATCCTGTGAGGGCATGTCAGCACCTTCCCCGGTCGCCAATAAAGGTCTCTTGCCACGACTCATCTTAACCTCAAGCCGGGTCGCTGCCCGACTGGCGGCCCATCGGGCGAGTCAGGCAAACAGTCTGACGACGGCCTGCCGAGCCTCTGGTAGCGTAGCCCGCCTGTTGACGACAGCGGCCCATTCCGCCTTTCAGGAGCACACGCAGCATGAAAACCCAACGAATACCGGCCTTCACAATCTGGCTGACTCTTTTTGCCCTGCTGGCCCTCGCAGGCCAGGCCATTGCGGGCGGCCACGGGCGCGCCCCTAGCCCGGAAGACATCCTGATGGATCCGGCCAAGCGCACGGAGATAAGCGGCACGGTGCTGATTACCGGAGCCAACCGGGGTATCGGTCTGGAAATGGCGCGCAACTATGCCAAGCGCGGCTGGACCGTGATCGCGACGGCGCGCAAACCCGAAAAAGCCGCCGACCTGAATGCCATTGCAGCCGAATACGACAAGGTCAGCGTGGAGCAACTGGATGTGCTGGACGACGGCCAGGTCCAGGCACTGGCCACGAAATACGCGGACAAGCCCATTGACGTGTTGCTGAACAACGCAGCAATCCTCGGTGCCAAGGAAGGCCAGAACCTCGGTGAGTATGACTTCCAGTTATTTCAGCGCGTGATGAACACAAATGTCGCTGGCCCCCTGCGCGTTGCCGAGGCCTTCCTGGAAAATGTCGCCGCCAGCGAGCAGAAAAAAATTGTTGCGATCACCAGTGTGCAGGGATCGCTGACCTTGATCCGCAGTGACACCATCCAGTTCTACAACTCGAGCAAATCGGCCCTGAACATGAATATGCGGGCCGTGTCGGCGGCTGTTAAAGATCAGGGTATTACCGTCGCACTGATTTCACCCGGTGCGGTGGATACGGACATGATGCGCTCTGCCCTGGCCGGTTCGAATTTCAGGATGCGCTTGCTGACGCCGGCTGACAGTGCCGAAGCGGTGATCAACATTATTGATCAGTACGGCTTCGATATGAGCGGCACCTTTATGTCTCACCGGGGGACGAAGATCCCCTGGTAGCAGCGCCGAAGCGGGGTAACAAAGACCCCGTGCGCACCCGCCAGGCCTGGTACCGGGCATGTTCCCGGTACCGGGCCTCCTGGGTGCCATCCACCCGCCGGGCCTCGGTAACCATCAGCGCGATGATGTATCCCGGCGCAATCATGAGAGTCAGGGCTTCGCCCAGGGTGCCGATACAGGCCAGTCCCGCAACGATCAGCCCCACCTGCAGCAGGATTTCACCCAGGTAGTTGGGATGGCGAATGTGCCGGAACAGTCCGCCGAGCACAGGCTCGTCCGGCGCCGCATTTTTTACCTGCTGTTTCTGCCAGTCCGCCAGACCTTCAATGAACGTGCCCGCCAGCATGATCACACCGCCCAGCACAATGCCGAAAGACAGGCTGCTAACAGTGGTCGCGAAATAAACTGCCATCAGGTGAAACGTCAGCAGCAAAGTGCAATTGACCCACAGGATGAACTTGACCGGCAAGGGCATGGCCTCGTCGGCCTTCACCACATTGGCCATGCGGGGCGCATAGGACTGATGATTCTGGCGTGACCAACTGAACCAGAAAAGCCTGGCCCCGTACAAAAAGGCAGCGCCGCCCAACAGATAGGTGACCGGCCCGGGCTGCACGACGATTAGCAGGCCGCCATTCACCATGGCCGCCAGGGCGTAGCTGTAATTAAAGATGTAAAGGAAACGCACGAAAACCAGCAGACAGCAAACCGCGGCCGCCCCCAGCATCAGGTAGTTGACCAACCCCCAGTCGCCACTGCGAATTCGCAGCACTATCAGGGACAACATAACCAGCCCGCACACCTGAAAAATAACCTGAATCTTCCGACCCATATCTGCGCTTTCCCTGTCAGTCTTTCAACGGTGGCAGCTCGTCGCCACGCGGAACGAATTCCAGGGCCAGTCCGTTGTTGCAATAACGCAGACCCGTGGGCTGCGGACCGTCCTTAAAAACATGACCCTGGTGTCCGCCGCAACGCGCGCAGTGATACTCGGTGCGCGGCATAATCAGCTTGTAGTCCGTCGTCGTCGCGATGTTCTGTTCTTCCAGGGGCTGAAAAAAGCTCGGCCAGCCGGTACCGCTGTCAAATTTGCCGCCTGCTTCAAACAAGGGCAGCTTGCAGGCGGCGCAGACAAAAGTGCCATCACGCTTCTCATCATTTAAAGGACTGGTCCCGGCCCGTTCGGTATCTTCCTGGAACAGGATTGCGTAGCGATCCCCGTCCAGTTCTTTGCGCCAGGCATCTTTGCTTTTATCCAGCTTTTTCATGAATCGGCTCCTTAGTCGGCAAAGGCACTCTCAACGGCCGCCCTGGCCTGGTTTTTTGCATCCTGCATCAGCGGCACACCGTGAGCGCTGATCAACGTGTCGAAATCCAGTTTCAGCAACGCTTCAAAATCCGGCCGCACACTCTCACCCTCGGGCGTCTGAAACTTCAGCCAGAGGGGCCCGACCAGCAGGCGCCTGGAAAAGCCCATCAGGGGCATAACCAGGCGTGCGATCAGGGAATGTCGCTGCCAGCTGGTGTAGTGCTGCAGGCTGTCACAGGTGACGAGTATCCCGTGACCACGCCGGATCAGCAACGCGCACTCGGGCCTTTTGACGGTCTTGAATACCAGCAACTGCCCATCAGCAACCGGTACGGGTGCGCCTTCAGCCAGCAAGTGATCCGGTGCTGGCTGCGGGTAGGCACGCGAGTCAGCCTGGCACCAGAACTCAGCCTTGAAGCGTTGCTTTAAATAAGCATCGTCACAACCGTGAAAACAACCCAGCCGAACCAGGTGACGGACCCGCCCCAGTTTTTCCAGCTGCTGTTCGCCTGCGGCATCCAGGCGAATGGGATTGAGCAGGGTCAGCTCATCACCCGTGCGCACGATCACCATGTTGCGGCTGACCCCCATCCACCGGTTCATGCGCATGGTGCCGGGCACCCACCACACATCATGACCCAATGACTCGATAGCGCCGTGAGCCTGGGCCGGCATGAAATCCTGAGAGTGTTTACTCATGGCCAGCGCTCCCTGGAGACCGGATAATGTCGCCGGGTCTGCTGCCCGGGAGTGTCGTCTATGTCAGCTGCGTCAATTTCTGCCACCTTACATCGCGCCTCGAGTGTCTGGACACTCATCGCGGCAACAGCGCTGTATGGTTTTTTCCTGACCAGCATCATGCCCCAGCAAGCACAGGACAGCGCGGCTTATGCCGGTGACTGGGGCGGGCCGGACCAGCATTTCTTTTATACCCCGGCCGAGCTTTACACCCACATCCCGACGTGGACCGACGCCGGGCGGCGTGACTACATTGAGTTTCGTCTCGGCTGGGATATTGGCTGGGCCCTGGTGTATACGTTCTGGCTGGTCACCGCGACCAGTCTTGCTCTGCGCGGCGCTTTTCCAGCCGGCCATCCCCGGCGCTTGCTCAACCTGCCGGTTCTGCTGCCGGGCCTGCTGGACCTGGCCGAAAACCTGGCGGGCATCGTGCTGGTTGCAAACGCCGATACGCGACTGGACCTGCTGGCGTGGTTGACGGCCGGGCTGACGGCTTCGAAATGGCTCACCCTGATCGGCGCCCACGTCATTCTGGTCTATGCCCTGAGTAAAGCGATCGTGCAGGCTATCCGCCGGCGGCTTGGAGCCCGATCAAGCTAGCGATAGCGTAGCCGCTTGCAGAAACTCACCTCGCACACCTGGCACTTGGGCGCAGCACCGCAGAGTTTTGAATGTTCGTCGCTGGCAAAGTGATGAAACAGACTGACGGCCTCATCGCCCGCACCTTTGGCCCACTGCGCCAGGAGCCCGGCGGCCTCACCGTCCTCGGGCACCGTGTGGGTGATGCCGAAGCGACCCGGTCCAATGAGCTTGGCCAGTCGGCCGGCCGGCAAATCGGGAGTTGAGCCGGTGTCAGCCTCGTAGTTGTTCCGCGCGAAGGTTTTGCGCACCTGTTCGACTAACTCGGCAGGCTGCCAATGAGCCTGGTTACGACGAAACCAGTAATAAGCCTGGGTCATGCCGCCACCGACCATGTCGGGCAGGTCTTCAAATTCTTCCCGCGCGTAGAAACGCTCCTGAAACTCGGGCGCAAAAAATTTCTTGATGTCTTCGCGACTCACCCGCGTGGGACCCACTTCGCCGCTGGTCTGCCCGGGAAACAGCGGGTGCCAGTGCAGCAAAACAAAATCGCCGTCAGGCGCGACGGCAGAGACGATGCGCTCGCGATACTCGGCATAGCGTACCGGGTCCATGTTGTGCAGCAGGCCATGATCCAGCACCAGGTCATAGGCATGGGGCGGTTGCCACTGGGTGATGTCCGCCTCCACGGGCGTGACATCCACACCGGCATCGCGCGCCCGCTGCTGGGTAAACTCCAGCGCCTTGGGCACAAAATCCAGTGAGGTAACGTCCCAGCCCTGCTTTGCCAGGTACACCGAATCGGTACCGGCGCCGCAGCCAATATCCAGGGCCTTGCCCTTGGGCCGCTGCTTGCAGATTTCCGCCAGGAACAGGGTGGGCTCATCGTGCGCCCACGGTAACTGGCTCCAGTCCTGTGCCCACTGATAGGTCTGCAGAAAAGTTTCTTTTTCATGTGTGTCCATGGATGCGACCATAACAGACGGCGAATGACCGCCAAGCAGGGGAGCAAAGACATGAGTTACGGCAGGCTGGCAGGCAATGTCGGGATCGCGCTGGTGTTCTTTTCGCTGGTCATTGGCCTGTGCCAGGGTCTGGCCGCCTTGAACGCGAATGTATCGCCGGCGATTCCGTGGTTCCCCTTACCGGCCCTTGCCCTGCTGGTGCTGGCCATCTGGTTCGCCAAAGGCCGCTGGGATCTGCGGTTGCGACATCCGGCCGGCGTGCCCTGGGGACGCGCTTACGGCTTTGCCTTACTGGCCACCGTTGCCGGTATGAGCATCAGCGTGCTGGAAGCGGCCTTCAACGGCCTGACACGCAGCGCGCCCGCCTGGCCCGGCGTGGACAATGCGGCCTTCGGCCTGGCCTTCATTATTACGCTGCCCTTCGTGGCCTCCGTGATGGCGGAAATTTCCTTTCGCGGCATCATTCAGACCCTGCTCGAAAAAGTCTGGCCCCTGTGGGTGGTGCTGTTGAGCATCGCGGTGGTGAATGCCCTGATGCATTTCTATGACCCGGACCAGATGAGCCAGTGGCTGCGTTTTTTGACCCTGAATTGCGTCTGGGGCTATGTAACCTGGCGGAGCCAATCACTGTTACCTGCCCTGACCGCCCACACGGCGATGAATGTCGTGGAGCCCTTCAGCGCATTACTGCTGGGCCCGACCAACATGGCCACCCTGCCGCCCATCGCCCTGATCCTGACCGCGATTACGGTGCTGGTTAGCGGCGGTGCTGCCCTGACATTGCTCCGGGGGTGGGCACGCGACTAGCCAGCCCGGCTATCATTCGCCCATGGTTGATCGGGCACCCAAATTTCCTGGCAATGATTCGCGGCTGCTGACGGACAGCGAAGCCTTTCGCGCGGCCGGCCACGCGCTGGTGGATCAGATCGCCGACTTCTACGCGTCCCTGCCCGAACGACCCGTGACCGCGGGCGAATCGCCGGCCCAGGTGCGCGCACTGTTGCCCGAGGGCGGCCTGCCCGCCACCGGTCGCCCGGCGCAGGAACTGCTGACGGAAGTTGCCCCCCTGCTGTTTGATCACAGCCTGCATAACGGTCATCCGCGCTTCCTGGCCTACATCACCTCCTCGGCCTCACCCCTGGGTGCACTGGCCGACCTGCTGGCCGCCTCGGTGAACCCCAATGTGGGTCGCTTTGATGTGGCGCCCTTCGCCACGGCAGTGGAACAACAAACCGTGAGCTGGCTGGCAGAACTGGTGGGCTTCCCCGTGGACTGCGGCGGCATCATGGTCAGCGGCGGCAACATGGCTAACTTTCTGGCCTTTATTGCGGCTCGCCAGGCCCGGACCAGCTGGGATGTGCGGCACGCCGGTTTGCAGGGTGACGCGCGACGCCTGACTGCCTATGTGTCGGCCGAAGCGCATACCTGGGTGGATAAAGCGGCGGACGTGGGCGGACTCGGTGCCGATGCGATTCGCTGGGTTGAGACTGACACGGAACAGCGCATGGTTCCCGATGCCTTGCGCGCACAGATCGCGGCGGACCGGGCGGACGGTCGACTGCCTTTTCTGGTGGTGGGCACAGCCGGCACCACGGGCACCGGCGCCATTGATCCGCTGCCGGAGCTGGCGGCCATCGCTAAAGACGCCGGCCTGTGGTTCCACGTGGACGGAGCCTACGGTGCCCCGGCCGCTGCCCTGCCCGAGGCGCCACCCGCCCTCAAAGCCCTGTCCCTGGCGGACTCCGTGGCACTGGACCCGCACAAATGGCTGTATTCCCCGCTGGAAGCTGCCTGTGTGCTGGTCCGCGAGGCCGAGACCCTGTCAGCCGCCTTCAGCTTCCTGCCGTCTTATTACAAGGTTGATCAGGTCAAGGACGACGAAGCGCCGGTAGTCAATTTTTACAACCTCGGCATGCAAAACTCGCGCAGTTTCCGCGCCCTGAAAGTCTGGCTCGGGCTGCGCAACGTGGGTCGCGACGGCATCATCGAAATGATTCGCAGTGACATTGCCCTGATTGCCGAGTTGCATGCCCATGTGCAGGCACACGCGGAATTCGAGACCCGCTCCCTGAGCCTGAGCATCACCACCTTCCGTTACCGGCCGACAGACCTGCCCGACGATGACCAGACGGCCGATTATCTGAATCGCCTGAATCGTCGCCTGCTGGATGAGTTACAAGGTGCCGGTGAGGCTTTCGTGTCCAATGCCCTGATCGACGATGCCTTCTGGCTGCGAGCCTGCGTGGTGAATTTTCGCACCACTGCCGCCGACATGGCCGCGATCCCGGACATCATTGCGCGCCTGGGGCGACAACTCGACAATGCGATGCGCAGCAACGCGCAATGAGCTCAGCTGACAAACTGGCCAATGACTTCACCCGCGCCGCGATGATCGGCTCGGCGGTGATCGCCGCCGCCTTTCTGGTCCACAACATCAACGGCGCTTACATCGAACCGCAGTTTCTGGGTTTTGAAGACCCGACATCGGACTACGCCAAGATCGAGAATCTGCGTCGCGCGACGGGCAGCGTGCCCTGGACCGCCAGCGGCCTCGGTCATTTTTTCAGCGGCTTCGCCTGCGTACCCCTGGCCTTGTGGGCGTTTCACGCCTTTCGCGCGACCACGCCGGTGGCGGGAAGCTTTGCGTTGGCCGCCGGACTGTTCGCCGGTGCCGGTTTTTTAATCGGCGGCATCACGGATCTGCTGGGCAGCAGCTCAGCAGCACTGTTCGCTGATGCCAATCCGACTTATGCCAATGAAGTGTATTTATCGCGCAGCCTGCTGCGCGTCGTCCTCAATGGCTTTGCCATCGTGTCCTTTGGCTGTTTTGCTGCCCTGGTGAGCTGGGCCGGCCGGCACACCGGCGCGCTATCGGCCTGGCAGGCCGCCCTGGGTTATCTGGCGGCGGCGTCGGCGGCCGTCTTTGCCCTGGTCTATGCACCTGTCTATCTGCCCCTGTACCTGCTCTGGAACGCCTGGCTGACCTGGCGATTACGTCGAGCCACCTAGGCCTGTTTCGGTTTTCCACGACTGACGCACCACCCCTGCCCTGCGCCATGATGCTGGGCATTAATGCAGTTCCAAGGCATTCACCACAGGGGCCGACATGTACATCAATTTCTGGTATCCCATCGCTGGCAGCGATGACGTTCGCGACGATAAACCGCTACGCGTGGAATTAATGGGACTGCGCTACGTCGCCTTTCGCGACGACGACGGTCAGGCCCACGTTTTGCGAGATGTCTGTGCGCATCGTGGCGGCTCATTGGGCAAAGGCTGGGTTCGCGAAGGCGGTGTCGTTTGCCCTTATCACGGCTGGCGCTTTGGCGGCGACGGCAAATGTCAGCACATCCCGACCTTACCCGAGGACAAACCGCCGGCCCGGGCCAAAGTCGACAGTTATCCCGTGGAAGAACGCTACGGTATCGTTTTTGCTTTTCTCGGCGATCTGCCCGCCGCCGAACGTCCGCCCGCGCCCCACATAGAGGAATGGGACCAGGAAGGCTGGCGCGCGAACAAACTCACGGTGTTCGAGGTGGGCGCCTATTTTGAACGGTCCATGGAAAACGGCCTGGATCCCTCCCACAACGAATTCGTGCACCCGGCCCAGGGCTCACCCAACATGAATCAGGACCTGCGCCGTAAACCCCTGGATGTGCAGGATGTGCCCTGGGGAAGCCGCTTTTTGGTGCGCTTTGAGAATGAAGTCAAAGGAACCGAGGCGCTGGGTGAGAAAGCCACCCTGGTCCCCGAAGTGGAAGCCGGTTCCGGGCATATCGGCCCCAACCACATGATCACCTGGATCAACTTCTCGGAAACCAATCGGTTCTCCCAGTATTTCTTCGAAGCTCCCATCGACGATAGCCGCACGCGGATATTTTTTGTGAATATGCGCGCCTTCCTGCTGGAGCCCGAGCATGACGAGCGCATTGCCAAGGTCAACCTGATGGTGGCCCAGGAAGACATTGATATCCTGGAGGAACTCGACCCGGTTCGAACACCCGACAGCACCACCAAAGAAGTGCTGGTGCCCTCCGACGGCGCCGTCTTGCGCTACCGCGAATGGCTGAAAAAATGGGACGACAAAGGCTGGCGAATTGATCTTAAAACGCTACGGGACAATAAAGGCGACATCGCCTATTCAATCCCGTGCCCGGGTCGCCGGGAGTCGGGCAACTGGGTCCTGGATGCCGTGCCGCTGGTGGACGCCGACACCGCAATTGCCAGACCCCGTGTTGCCCGAGGCTGATTAAGCCGACACGGCTACCATCGGTGCCCGCGTCAGCCTAAACTGCACGCAGGAGGCACGCGTGTATATCAACTTTTGGTACCCGGTCTGCAAGGCCGATGAACTGACCCCGGACGAGCCGCGGCGCGTCGAACTGCTGGGTCTGCGATTTGTCGCTTTCCGCGATTCCGCCGGCGATCCTCACGTTCTGAGTGATACCTGCATCCACCGCGGCGGCTCCTTAAGCCGCGGCAAACTGGCCGATGATTGCGTGGAATGCCCGTATCACGGCTGGCGCTTTGCAGGTGACGGCAACTGTGTTCGGATCCCGTCCATGGCCGAAGGTAAAACGCCCCCGGCGCGTGCCAAGGTGGACAGTTACCCGGTGCAGGAACATTACGGCATCGTGTTTGCCTTCCTCGGCGATCTGCCTGAAGACGAACGTCCACCGGTCTGCCCGGTGGCTGAGTATGGTCAGGAGGGCTGGCGCGCTAACGAGATCGCAATTCTCGAGATCGACTGTTACTTCGAACGCTCCATGGAGAACGGTCTGGACCCGGTGCACAACCAGTTCGTCCATCCGGCCCAGGGCTTTCCGCCCATGCTGGAAGACACACTGAAGATGCGGCGCGAAGACTGGGGTAACGGCTTCTGGGTCAATTTCGGCCTGCCCGACCTGTCCAGGACGACATTGGCAACGGACGAAAACACCCGGCCGGGCGAATTCCGGGCCGGCTCCTGGTTTCACGGTCCCAATACCCTGGTCACCTCTATCTTCATCAACAAAGACAGCAACATGGTGCAGTACTTCTTCGAGGCACCGGTTAACGACAATCAGACACGGATTTATTTTCTCAACATGCGCAACTGCATGTTCGAAGACGGGATGGACGAGACCATCATGAAAATAAACCTGGGCATTGCCCACGAAGACATCGGTATTCTTCAGGAACTCTGGCCTGTGCGCACGCCCGACAACCTGACGAAGGAACTGATGACGCCGTCTGACAAAGTTATTGTGGATTTTCGCGAACGCCTGGCGGAGTGGAAAAATCTCGGCTGGGAAATCGATCGCAAAGCCATGCGCGCCAACCACGGCGATGTGGCCCTGACCATCCCCTGCCCGGCCAGAAAAAACGCCGGCAACTGGATATTGGACACGGTACCGCTACTGACTCCGTCCAGCTGAACAGCCGACCACAGGTCGACGCCGGCTCACAGCACCCCGGCACAGACTGGGCAGGTCCTTGCTTGCATGCCGTCTGGCTCAGCACGGCCAGCCCGGCCTGAAGGTTCCATCGCATGCCCGGCTTCATTTCCCCGAGCCGCCATAGCCGCGGTGATGGTAGCTGCGCGGGAGGATGCGCGAACGCGCAACAGGAAGGGAAATACCCATGAAGAACGCAATCATCACAGGCGCCAACAGAGGCATTGGTCTTGAGTTGTGCCGCACCCTGTCTGACAACGGCTACCGGGTAACTGCATTGTGTCGCCAGTCTAATAAAACGCTGGACGGGCTTGCCGTTACTGTTCACGAGGGTTACGACGTGAGAGACAACGCGGCCATCGATGCTTTCGCCGACACACTGGCACCTGACTCGGTAGATCTGCTAATTAACAATGCGGGCATTTTGCACAGCGTGTCCCTGGACAATCTTGACCTGGAATCGATCCGGCGCCAGTTTGAAGTCAATGCCATTGGCCCACTGCACGTCACGGCCTCCCTGATTCCGGCACTGAAGCGTGGCTCGAAAGTCGCCCTGATAACCAGCCGCATGGGGTCAATTGCAGACAACGACTCCGGTGGCAGTTACGGGTATCGCATGTCTAAAGCTGCCTTGAATGCAGCAGGCGTCTCTTTATCCAGGGACTTGGCTTCGCACGATATAGCGATCGCAATCTTGCATCCGGGCTACGTCAAAACGGATATGACGGGACAATCCGGTCTAATCAATGCTCAGGAGTCTGTCGCGGGCCTGCTGAATCGAATCGACGAACTGACGCTCGATAACTCAGGCAGCTTCTGGCATTCAAACGGTGAGCTTTTGCCCTGGTAAGGAAGCCATATTCCAGGCATGCCGACTCCCGCCTGCCCTGAAATACCCTCTTTCGACGCCCAGTAGCCGTTGGTGTTGGCCCCGATAAAGGACCGATAACAGGACTATCTAATACTTTAGGGACAAGCTTGATATCTGGCGATGCTTGGCTTATGGTAGGCCGTGATGACGCGACTTTCCCGAAAGGGAGGCCGCGTTTTTTTTGCCCGCCACAGAACGTGGGCGCGACCCGATGACGCATACAACAGCAACCGATAAGGGAGCCTGGAATCATGCGTTATCCACTAAAGCAAAAACTTACAAATAATTCCCTTAGCCGACTCGGAGCGCTGGCGCTCTTGTGCTTGTGGGCCGCTTCCACATCTGCAGCGGGGTTGGCGCCAATTACGCAAGTCATATTGTTCGGCGACAGCTTGTCCGACACGGGCAACGCGTTCCAGGCCACCGGAGGTGGGCTGCCCCCAGCGCCTCCGTATTTCAATGGTCGCGTGTCCAACGGCCTGGTCTGGGTAGAGCCGATGGCCAGCGACCTGGGCGTATCGATTACCAACTACGCTGTGGCCGGTGCGAAAACCGGCACGGGCAACGTCAACGAGGACGATTTCCCGGTGCTGGCGGGCACCGGTGTGCAGGCGCAAGTCGGCCAATTCACTGCCGATCTGGGCAGTGAGGCTGCCGATCCGGGTGCGCTGTATGTTGTCTTTGGTGGTGCCAACAATTTCTGCCAGACCTGCTTTATCCCTGGCGTGGATGACCCGGCGGACTTCGTCAACCAGGGCGTAACAGACATCCTCACAGCCGTGGGCACTCTGCAGGCCACGGGCGCACAAAAGTTCCTGGTTTTTGGACTGCCGGATCTGGGTCTGACACCACGTGTGAACACGAATCAGATCCTTGCCGCACAGCTGGGCCTGCTGACGGACGCCTGGAACGCGGCACTGTTTGGAAATCTGCCTAATCTGGGCCTTGGAGATAATCTGCGTACGATCGATACGGCGCAGATACTGCGCGACGTGGTGGCGGATCCAGGGGCTTTCGACTTGTTCAACGTCACCGAAGCATGCTTGTTTGTCGGTTGCAATACGCAGACCATAAACCCGCTGCTGGACCCCGACGGCTTCCTGTTCTGGGATGACATTCACCCGACGCGCGCGACGCATGCGATCCTGGCCGACGCAGCATACAACTCAGTGCTGATACCCATACCACCGGCCGTCCTGCTATTCGCCTCCGCAATCGGACTGCTGGGCTGGGTGAAGCTCGGAAAAACCTGAGGCATATTTTTGGAGGACAGAAAGACGCGGCCCCGCGCCGCGTCTTTCTTTTATTCGGAATGCCCGCTTTCGGCCGGAAGCAGCCGTTCAGGCGGCTCTCAGACCCCGCCAGGGCTGGAATCGGGCCGAATGACCGCTACCGACCCAAAGCGGACATTCGCAAGAAAATGGAGCAGGAGCTTTGAACTAAGCTTGAGTACCACGGACCTGCGCCTCTCAACATCGGCACGGCTGCCTTTATCCGGATAGCAGGGTTGCGTGGGCCCAAGTCTGAAACTGAATCGAAAAAGGCATCGAACCGTACACTCACGACAATAATTTTTTGACAAACGGAGAGATTTTCCATGCAAGCGACTAAAAGGATAGGTGCATCAGTAGCACTCTACTGCCTGTTAACTACCGCAGTCTTCGCCCAGGAATTTGATCCTTCAAAACTATCTACGTTTGGCTCAAAACCGAACATCATAATGATTGTGTCTGATGACACCGGCTACTGGGACTTAGGCGCTTACCATGGTGGCGCGGCTCGTGGCATGGATACCCCCAACCTGGACAAAATGGCCAAGGAAGGGATGATGTTCACGGACTTTTATGCTCAGTCTTCCTGTACGCCGGGCAGAGCTGCGATGCAAACAGGTCGCTTTCCAAATCGCTCGGGCATGACAACGGTGGCATTCCAAGGTCAGGGTGGCGGGCTCCCTGCTGCTGAATGGACGCTCGCTTCAGTGCTCAAGCAGGCTGATTACAATACCTACTTTATGGGTAAGTGGCACTTGGGCGAATCCGACTATGCGCTGCCGAATGCTCACGGGTACGACAAGATGGAGAACACGTTTCTCTATCACCTGAACGCTTTCACCTATGCCCTTCCAGATTGGAATGTGCAAATGACGGACTCTCAGCGCGAGTTCTTTATCAAAAATACGACGGGTGTACTCGAAGGCGAATCGGGGAGCGCCGCGCGCGAAGTGCTGACCATAAAAGACATGACAACTGCAGATCTGGCCAGGCTTGATGCCGTCGGCGCAGAAAAGGCCGTGGCGGAACTTGAGCGCCTTGCGGGGCTGGACCAGCCATTCTTTATGTCGGTGAATTGGGCAGCCAACCACCAGCCGAATCTTCCCTCGCCCGATTTCGAGGGCAAGTCAGCGATCAGGAACAAGTACGGTGACAAAGTTGTCGAACTCGATTATCACACCGGACAAATTCTGGACAAGGTGAAGGATCTCGGTATCGAGGAAGATACTCTCATCATATACACCGTCGATAATGGCGCCTGGCAAGACGTGCACCCAGATGCGGGTATGACGCCATTTCGTGGCACCAAGGGTACGGATCGTGAAGGAGCCTATCGCGTGCCCTTCTTCGCCAAGTGGAAAGGTAAGATTGAGCCGGGATCGAAGTCGCATGACATCGCGGGAGGCACTGACCTGATGGCGACCTTTTCTCATCTTGCGGGCTTGCAGTTGCCAGGGAAAGATCGCGACGGCAAGCCGATGATCTTCGACAGCATCGACATGGGGCCAATACTCTTCGGCGAGGCAGAGCCGCAGCGCAATACCTGGGCCTATTTCACTGAGAACGAACTTTCCCCGGGCGCGGTCCGCGTCGGCCCCTGGAAAGCAGTCTTCAATATCCGTGGCGACAACGGGGCACGGGCTGGGTCAGAAAGCCCGGCTGCGGAACTTGGCTGGCGCGGAGCGGAAAAGTATGTCGCGACAGTGCCTCAGGTCTTTAATCTTTGGGAGGATCCCATGGAGCGCTACGACATCTTCATGACGACCGGTCGCGAAAACACATGGACCGTGCCGTCATTGATGGGGGAAGCCGAGCGCATCGTGAAGACCTATATTGAGTATCCTCCCCGTCCGGTGCAAAGTGAGTCTTACTCTGGGCCGATCACTCTGACGCAATATCATCGCTTCCAAAATGTTCGTGAGCAGTTGAAAAAGAAAGGCTTCAAGCTAAGTCGCCCCACCGGAAACTGAAAAAATCCTGCCGAAGTACGTTCTAGTGCTTCGGCAGGTTTCACTTCTGGATTTCCGCTCCATCTGCTGCATCTAGATAGCCCCCTGAATGTCCGCTTTTGGCCGAAAGCGGATTTTCAGGGAGCCCTGGTGCAGGGCTTTAGGCGAGACTGGGCTAGGGGCTGAGGCCTTCCCCAAGCTGATCTTCAGGCGCTGTCCAAGAACTTCTTGCCGCTCCGGCCGCACACCCAGCCACTCCCCCGCACTTGACTGCGGCAACACATCCATCAGCTCTCGCAGAGTCTGCACCGGGTCGATCTATAACGGCCAGAAAAACAGAATTGCCGGCACCGAGATGATGATGATCAGAATTTCCAGGGGTAAACCCATGCGCCAGTAATCACTGAAGTGATAACCCCCTGGCCCCATTATCAAGGTGTTGTTCTTGTGGCCGATGGGCGTCAGGAACGCACAGGATGCAGCGACAGCCACACCCATCAGGAAGGGGTCGGGATTAACGCCCAGCTGAGTAGCGACCTCCACCCCAATCGGTGCGGCAATCACGGCGGTGGCCGTGTTGTTCATCACATCAGACAAAGTCATGGTCACAACAATCAGCAAGGTCAGCACCACGGCGGGGGAAAAACCGTCGGACACCGTGACCAGCCCACTGGCGATTAACTCGGTACCGCCCGTGGCCTGCAAGGCACTGCCAATGGGAATCATGCTGCCCAGAAGCACAATAACGGGCCACTCAATGGAGTCGTAAACATCGCGCAGGGGCACGATATTGGTGAAGGCCATGGCCGCCACCACGCAGCCCAGGGCCACGGATAAATAGATCACGCCCGTGGCGGCCAGGCCAATGGCCAGGGCGAAAATCCCCACGGCCAGCCAGGCCTTGTCGCGCTGAATCACACGCTGGCCCCGATCTTTTAATGGCAGGCATTTAAGGCGACTGATGGCATCGTTAATGCGCTCTTCAGAACCGAGTAACAACAGCACATCGCCTGGTTTCAGGCTCAGCTCCCGCACTCGTTCACGGAAGGGCTGGCCTTCTCGCGACACTCCGACCAGGGCGACGCCGTAGCGATAGAGCAGGCGAATGGACTGACTGGTACGGCCGGCCAAGGGTGACAATTCAGGCACAACCGCCTCGACCAGCGTCAGGTCCTCGGCTTCCAGAGCATTGGTGCCGGCGCTGACGTATTCCACCTTCAGCGCGCCGATGAGCTCCTCAATCTGTTCCGGGCGGGCTTCCACCACCAGGATATCGCCGGCCTTGATTTCCACGTTGCGCGCAAAGCCGGCCATGCGCTGCCCGTGGCGAATCAGGCCAACAATTTCCACGTCAACCTTGGCGGCCTCTGCTTCCAGTTCCTGGACGCGTTTGCCGAGGGCAGCGGAGTCTTTTGGTACGCGCACTTCGGCAATGTAGTTAGCCAGGTCGAACAAGGCCTTAGCCGCATCGCTGTTACGCCGATCAGCCGGCAACAGGCGCCAGCCGATCAGGGTCACGTAGAGCACGCCGATAATGGCGCAGGTCAGACCCACCGGGGCAAAGTCGAACATGCGATAGGGCTCGCCGAGGGCATCGCCGCGGAATTTTGCAATGACGATGTTGGGTGGCGTCCCGATCAGGGTAATCATGCCGCCAAGAATGGAAGCGAAAGACAAGGGCATCAGGGACAGGGACGGACTGCGGCCGGACTTCGCCGCTGCCTGCAGATCCAGGGGCATCAGCAGCGCCAGGGCAGCCACATTATTCATGACGGCCGACAAAGCGGCGGACAAGGTGCCGATGATGGCAATGTGCGTACCCAGTTTGCGTGTGCTATCCACCACATAGCGCGCCAGCAATTCGATGGCGCCGGAGTTGGCCAGGCCACGGCTGACAATCAGTACCAGGGCGATGATCACCGTGGCCGGATGGCCAAAACCGGAGAAGGCCTCGTCCATGGGCACGATGCCCGTCAGCAAGGCAGCCAGCAGGGCAACAAAAGCCACCAGGTCATAGCGCCAGCGCCCCCAGACCAGGAACACGAATACCGCGCCCAGCAGCGCAAACAGAATCAACTGGTCAGTTCTCACAGATTGCCAACTCCCTCTCGGTGAAGCGCGATGATGCCACGGTGGCTACTTCACGAGGCTAGAATCCCGCTATGGGCAAAAAGACCACACCACCACCGCCGGATATCCTGCGTAAATCCGGGCCGCAGAAGGATCGCAGTAAGTACGATCGCAAGCGCGTGAAGCAGGATGACCGACGCGAGGATGAGCCCCCACGCCGGCAACCGGACAAGGACTGATTCGTCTGGCAGGCCCGGCGAGGTCACTGCTATGGTCGCGTACGACGTTGTCCCCGGCCGCGGGTACTCACGCCGAGGGAGGCTGCTTAGATGAGCGAAAAACCACCGATCATTAATCTTAATGAGCTGGAACTGAACGACTTTGGCCACGGCGAAAAATTTTCTGCCCGGCTCGGGCGCATCGGCGCGCCCCTGGGCATGCAGAAAATGGGCTGCGGCCTGGTGGTGCTGGAACCGGGTAAACGCGCCTGGCCCTATCACGGTCATCACGTGGCGGAAGAGGCTTTCATCATCCTGGAAGGCGAAGGCACACTGCGTTACGCCGACGGTGAGTACCCGGTCAAGACCGGTGATGTGATCTTTACCCCGCCCGGACCGGACCGAGCCCATCAGATCATCAACACATCGACAGCGACCCTGAAGTATCTCGCCCTGAGCAGTAACGACAGTCCGGAAATTTGCTACTACCCGGACTCCGGCAAGATCAATGCCTTCCATGCCGATGCCAAGGGTTTCACGCACGCCATGTCCTGGGCTGATCAGAAAATCGATTACTGGGACGGCGAAGATTAGCGCCCCGAATTACCCCGGCGCGCGTTACGCGTGGTACACGGTGCTGTTGCTGACCGTGGCCTACGTATTCAATTTCGTCGACCGCTATATCCTCAGTCTGCTGGTGGAACCCATCAAAGCAGACCTGGGACTGACCGATACCCAGATGGCGCTGCTTATCGGACCCGCCTTTGCGGTGCTTTATGGTGTCGCCGGGCTGCCCCTGGGCTGGCTCGCGGATCGCGGCCGACGCACCCTGATTCTGGGCAGCGGTGTGGCGTTGTGGTCCATGGCCACAGCGGCCTCTGCCCTGGCCCGCAGCTACGGACAATTGTTTCTGGCCCGCGTTGGTGTGGGTGTCGGCGAAGCCACCCTGAACCCCTGCGCCCTGTCCATGATCTCGGACAGTTTTCCGCCGGAACGCCGCGGGCGACCCATCGCCTTTTTCACCGGCGCACAATCCATCGGCGCCGGTCTCGCCGCCCTGGGTGGCGCGGCCATCCTGACCTGGGCGGCCTCCATGGAGAAGCTGGAGTTGCCCCTGCTGGGTGAAGTGCAGGCCTGGCAATTCACCTTTGTGGTGGTTGGCCTGCCGGGCTTGCTACTGGCGCTGTTGCTGTTCGTCGCGCGCGAGCCTGCGCGGCAGGAGCGCGCCGCCAAGACCACCGGCGCGACCATGGCGAGCACACTGAGCTATCTGTGGCAGCGGCGCGGCACCTATCTGAGTTTCGTGGCTTTCCCTTTGGTGATGACCACGGTGGCCTACAGCCAAAGCTTTTTTGCCGCCATGTACATGCGCACCTGGGACTGGCCTTTGCAAAAATACGCCCTGTGGAGTGGCCTGGCCCTGATTATTATCGGGCCGATCACCGTGAACACGGCCGGGTGGATCTGTGACCGTCTTTTAAAGAAGGGAACCATGGACGGCCCGGTCCGCGTGATGCTGGCCGGCAGCGTATTGCTGGTGCTGTTCGGCATCTTGTCGCCGCTGATGCCCAGCGGCGAACTGGCGTTCGTGGTCTGGCTGTTCAACCTGGTGGGCATGTCCACCGTGTCGGCCTCGGCGCCGATTGCCATGCTCAATATCGCGCCAGCCACCATGCGTGGCCAGTTCACAGCCATCTTCTACATGATCACCAGCCTCGGTGGACTGCTCATTGGCCCCACGGCGGTCGGATTGCTGTCGGACTTTGTTTTCGGTGCCCAGGGCCTGACCTATGCCACGGCCGTGGTTCCCGCCCTGTTTGGCCTGCCGGTGTTGCTGCTGGCCGGCTTCACGCGCCGACGCTATCTCCTGGAGCACGGCAGAGCGAGGGCCTGACTCACGCCGCCGTGCAGTCTTCGGACAGAGCAAAACAGCGTTTTCCGCCGGTCCGTGCGACAGGCCACAATCGGCCCATCGCTCAAGCACCGAATCGAGGAAGTTCCATGGCCGACTCTGACCCGAATAAAAACGAAGCAAACAGTGAAACGACCCTGTCCCGCATGTCGCGACGTGACGCACTGGCCCTGACCTCAGCCCTAGCCGCACTGAGTGTGGGTGCGAGCGACCCCGCCGAAGCCATCGGTCATCGAGGGGCCGATAAGGCCGGGAAAAAGTTTAACAAGGGCCCGCAAGCGCCTTTCGACTCAATTCGCGACTGGGTGGCCTGCCTGGAGGCCAATGGCCTGGTCATGCGCGTGCCCCGCATCGACCAGGACCGCTACCACGCTACCGCCCTGTTCTTCAGCATGACTGACATGTACAGCACCTATGCTTCGCCCACAGTGATGTTTGAAGAACTGAAGGTGGACGGTAAATGGATGCAGGGCCCGGTGATCGGCAACATTTCGGGCCACTGGTTCTGTGAATGCCTGGCCTGGGGACTGGAACCCGACTGGAATAGCTATCACAACAGCTACTGGAAGGCGATGGACTACCTGGGCGATATGCTGGAGACGAACGGTGGTCAGTATCCGCAGATTCCACCGGTGGAAATGAAACGCAGTAAAGCCCCCTGCAAGGAAGTGGTACTGAAAGGCGATGAAATCGACATCACCAGTTTCCCCTTCATTAAAACCAACCCGGCAGACGGCGGACGCTACGTTAATACGGGTTCGCACTTTATGGTCGACCCGGAAATGGGACCCAACTTTGGCACCTACCGCTGCCAGGTACGAGGCCCGCGCGAGCTCGGCGTCAACCCGGAGCCGAACCAGACAAACTGGAAGATGCTGACGGCCGCGAAGGAACGCGGCGATAAAACCGCAAACATTTCCATCGTCATCGGCCAGGACCCCATCACCTGGATGATCAGCGGCACCCGCATCGCCCTGCGCTTCGGACCGAATCCGAAACCTATCGACGAACTCGCCATTGCCGGCGGCATGCGTGGCAAGGCCATCGACGTGGTGAAGTCAGAGGATAGCGACATCCTGGTGCCGGCCCACGCGGAGATGGTGATCGAAGGCACTGTGGACTTGCAGGCGCCCTTGAAGCCAGAGGGGCCTTTCGGTGAAATGTTCGGCTACCTGGGTCAGGCCAAGGAAGAGAATTTCTGGATGACCATCAACACGGTCACCCATCGCAAAAATCCCTGGCTCATGAATGCCTTCACCGGTATGCAGAAGGGCAGCATTACCGCGCCTTTCGAATCGCTGTATACCCGGTTCCTGCGGCGCCAGATCCCGAACCTGGTGGCTTATCACGGACCGCAGTACTCCATGGGCGTATTTCATATGACCATTGACAAAACCGGGCCCGGACAGGGACTGGAAGCCGGCAAAAAAGTTGTTTCCGGCTTTGGTATTGCCAAGATCGTGATTGTGCTCGACAAGGATGTGAACGTCCTCGACCAGCGGGAAGTTATCGCGGCCGTCGGTGCACGCTGGCAGCCGAAAGACGCCTACTATGTCGTCGACGAGGGCGGCGGCCTGTTCACTGATCCGAGCCAGCCGAAGTACGGCCGCACCAGCAAGATTGTTATCGACGCAACGCGCAAGTTGCCGGAAGAAGGTGGCAAGGAAACCTTCGCCAAATCCAACCGCGCCCTGCTCGAGGAAGGCGCGCCCGAGGCAATGGCCGAGGTCCAGGCCGAGTATATGGATCTGCTGCGCGGCTGGATGAGCTGAGCACAGGCACCCTTCCCAAAGCAGGCTGAGCACCAAGGCTGCCGGCTACCGTTATAAATAAGGACTCCAAGCAATGAAAAACGACGACAAATTGAACCGCAGAAATATTCTGACAGCCGCCGGCTCACTGGCTGCGGCTGCCGCTGCACCCGGCGCAATGGCCGGTGGCCATGCATCGCCATCGGGCCCACTGCAAATGACCCGCACACCCATGCTGCAGGACATTCCCCGCAGCAAAACCCTCGATCTGGACGACCCTGAAACCAACTTCATGGCGATGCTCAAATTGCGCGCCGACTTAAGCGGCAAGGACTGCCTGTTTGCCTTCCCCGGCGAAGCCTGGGTCATGATTCCGCAGGAAAAAAATCATCGTCTGTTTAAAACTTTTGGCATCGGCGCCACCCGCATTGAAGAAGTTGAAGAAGGCTGGCGAATCTACAGCCGCGAAGTCCTTTATTACCTGGATCCCGAAACCGGGGAAATATTAGAGACCTGGAAAAATCCCTGGCTGGGTGGCAAGGAACTGGAAGTCTTTCATATCGCCAATGACCCGGTTAATGGCGTGTTCAGCCGCAGAGGCAATCCAATTCTGTCGCCCCCCTATCCGTATGTGGCCTACGGGGACGATGTGGTGTTCCAGTGGAATTTTTATATCCAGAAGCAGGCCGAATTAAGCCGGGCCGACTACCCGATGTATTCGTCCGGCGATATCGATCAGCACGCAGAGCTTTGGGGCATCACGGGTCGCAAGAGCGAGCTTCTTGACCCCAATATCACCTCAGCCAGTTGCGTCATGTCCTGGACACGCATCGCCAATTGGCTGCCCTGGATGCAGATGGGCGCCAATCCCGGCGTGGTCTCTTTTCACAGTCACAGCATGAAACTGATGAATGGGGCCGACGATCTTCCCAGATATATCCGGGATTTTACTGAGAAAAATTTCCCGAAATACCTGGAAGCGCCGAAGGAATGGAAGGGACCGGTGATGACCAGTTCGGCCGGGGAATTCAAGAAAGTCCTCGACGCGCGAGCCGGCAAAACGACCGATTAAGCGAGGGGGCCACCGCCAGCGGCATGCCGCGCCGGCACGAAGATCAGACCAGTGCCGGTGGCGGCACCGCATTACCCAGGGTAGCCGCAGCAGCCCGTCGCGTCTCACGGTCACGCGACACCGTCTGAGCCGACAGCCACTCATCAATGCGTTCGATTTCGTCTTCCATCAGGTAAGCGCTGGAATTCCGCCAGCCGACGAAGCTGACACAGGTGTCACGATTAACGACCAGGCAGCGGCCGTCATTGCCGCTGCTGATACGGCAGCCGGGAACAATAACCACCGGCTGAATCAGGGCACGAACATCCAAATCCTGTTCTATTACTTTAGCCAATGCCCGGCTCGTGGCAAAGGTTCGGGCCAGGTCGAAACGCTCGCCGCCCGGTTCAAAATTTAAATAATTATTTTCCAGGGATACGCTCTGAGCTCCAGGCGGTGGCGGCAATATACGCAGGGCGTAAATACCATTGGGCCCAGTCACAACGTTATCGATGCACGTGCCTCCGGCGGGCACGGCGAAATGAACACGGTTGCCGCGCATTTGCGCTTCAGTGAGGCGCAAAGCAACGTCTTCGTGCATCTCCAGCAAACGCAGCAAGCGCCAGCGGTAAGCCACCAGCTGCTGCAGGCGAACCATGGCAAAGCCGAACAGGACCAGCAGACCCACCGCCAGGATCGCCCAGAGCCGCAAGGGCAAGTCCGACCACCAGCCTCGCTCACCGAAGACGGATAACAACAAGCTGCCGCTGATGAACAAAAGCAAGGCATTGCCCAGGCGTCGCAGGCGGGCATCGGTGCCGGCCAGCACAGAACGCACGGCCTCGCCCGGGCGAGACACGCGGCCCCGCTGGCGTCGCTGGCGCAATAGCCCGGCTATCCAGGCGGCAAGGCTGGCACAGCCCAGATAGACAAAGGCGACCGTCGCGGCAAGAGCAGCGAAAACGGCAAAAGCTGGCAGGTAATAAAGATCCACGGGCGCAGCTTAGGCGCGTCGGCCCGCGCCGCCCGTGACTCGCATCACAGCTGTCTTGATGTCAGGCGTTATGCAAGATCGGCAGGACCTGCTCGGCAAACAGCCGGCTCTGCTCAACCATGGACGCCTGGCGGGCGCCGTGGGGGTGAGCAACGGCTGAACCGCCGAGCAGATAAACATGATCCAGGCCCAGGCCCATCAGTTCCTGCAAACGCTCACGACACTTGTCGGGTGGCCCGCAAATAGAGAACCAGTCGACAAACTCATCGGTCACCGCGCCCAGGTGTTCGCCCTCTTCCTGCGCGTGATGAGCCATGTCGTAATCGCTCTGCATATGTTCAGCCATGGGGCGCAGTTGCGGCGGCAAATGATCCAGGGGCGCATTTTTCATACCGGCGAAATGGGCCACCATGCCGGAGATCATCCGACCCAGTTCAATAGCCCGCTGCTCATTCGGATCACACACCAGGTTCACGAAGGCGCCGATACTCAGGTCCTCACGCGGACGGCCGGTCTCCTTAAGGCGTTCCAGGGCAACGCCCATGGCCCAGCTCAATCGCTCGGGCGCACTGCCCACGGCAAAACTGATCCGATCCCCGGTATCCACCGCCATGCGAATGGTCTTCGGGCCGGTACAGGCAATATCGACGGGCACCGGTGCCACATCGACGGAATCGAACCAGCGCATGGCCGACGGCGTGCCATCCCGATCGACCGTCTCGCCGCGGGTATAAGCCTGCAGGCGCTGCACGAAAGTTTGCAGCTGGGCCGTGGTGCCATTGCGAATACCGATGTGTTCGGCTGAAGAATCGCCGCGCCCGATACCGCACAGGGCCCGCCCCTGGGATTCGGCCTGCAAAGTTGCCAGCGCGCAGGCCGTCACCGCGACATCACGGGTTACCGGGTTGGTGACACCGGTACCCAGCTTGATGCGCTGGGTGGTTTGTGCGGCCAGGGCCAGCTGAGCCAGCGGATCCGGACTCAGGTTCTGGGTGTCCGGGCAAAGCAGGGCATCGAAACCCATGGCTTCTATTTCTGCGGCGAGTTTCGCCGTAAAACCCGGCGATGCCTCCATGACGATTCCAATCTCCGGCACTGCGGTACTCCGTGAATTTTCGGGCGGCCAAGCGTACCGGTCAGCTGACTTTTGTGCTGCTTTCCTACCGGATTTAGGCTGATTTAGTCATCTGGTGGACGAGCCGACAAATAGCGGCCCTGGAATGCCCCCCGGCCGCACCGGCAAAAAGCTCATAACACATTGTTTTTTATTATTTTAAATTCTTGCTGCACACGCCGGGGCGCCGCCGCGAGCGCGTGCCCGAGGTCGAACCGCAGGGTATGGTTAACCCACAAGTAACGAAACCGGGGATTGAGCCATGAACGCAGCCAGCGCCGCCGAAGTCAGAAAAACCATGGGTGAGCAAATGACGGAGCAGGAACGAGTCCGTGCAGATGCCATCATGAAAGGCTGGTTCGGCTTCAATGCCTATGCGCGATCCATAGAGGATGCCTACAACGCCAAGGGCGCAGAAATTGGTCGCGCCGTCGCCGATCTGGTCGCTGAAAAGATTGGCGCGGATGAAGACCTCATCGAAGGTCGTGATGCGGAATTCGGCCGCATCATCGGCAACTACATTCGTACCTATCAGATGAAAATGCCTTATTACCATCAAGGCAATGATTCATTGATTAAAGAGCAGCTCAAATGGATTGAGTATGCCTTCGCTACCAATTCAGCAGATCAGATGATCCACCATGATGTGCACTCCATGCGTGAAATTCTCGGTGAGCGGGTTTACTGGATAGAACAGACCGGTGACTACAGCCTTGCGCTGGATGCGGTCACGACGCCAACCTGCTGGAGAGATCTGGTCGTGGCGGAAGGCTTCCAATGGCATGACGACGGCAAGCGGGTGTCTTACATGTCACCGTACAAGCGGGTGCTGGAGAAGGGCTGGAAGCGAAATATCTGGACCAACCTGACCGAGCAGAAAATCCATGAAGAGTGGACGACACCTCGCCTGCACGGCTATGCCGAGCATCTGCAGGTCAGGTTTGATGTGTCGCCGTGGAATGAAGACACGCGGATGATTGAGATCAGCGTGTCGCCGCTGGACTAAGTCCAGGTGCCTCAAGCAGTTCGGATCACGACCGGCAACGGTCGGAGGCAACATGCAGCCTGATACCCGGGGTCTCAAGTTCGGCCCGTTCTGGCTCACCCCCGGTATCAGCAAGCTCAATGCGACGACTTTTTTCTTTTCGTCATTTACCTTCGTCACCCTCGTTGCTTTCCTGCCCTTTGTTCAGCCTTACCTGCTCAACGATGTACTGAACGTCCCGGCCGATCAGCAAGGGCGGGTGAGCGGTGTTTTAAGCCTGGTTCAGGAATGCACAGCCCTGATTCTGATGGGCGTCATGGGCGCCCTGTCTGATCGCGCCGGGCGCCGGGCTGTTGGTGTCGTTGGCATGCTGATTCTGGCTTTCGGTGCCTTTCTGTATCCGCTGGCCGACGATATTTTCACTCTTGGTTTGTTCCGTGTCGTGGTCGGCATTGGCGTCGCAACGCTCTCGGTCACCGTCATCGCCACCATGCAGGACTATCCCCAGGATATTTCCCGGGGCAAGTGGGGCGGCACAAATTCCTTCATCACGAGTTTTGCCATCCTGCTGGTTTCTCTGGCACTCGCACGCATACCCGGCTGGCTGGAAGCGGCCGGCTACGCACCCCCGGCTGCGGCGAAATACACCTATTGGTTTGCGGCCGGGGCCTGCGTTGTCGCTGCCGTGATTATTCAGCTGGGCTGGTACGGAGGCCGCTTCGGCTCGGTATCCGAGGCCGGGAAAAAATCCGCCCTTGCCGGGTTCATCGAGGGCCTGTCCGAGGCTCGCCGAAACCCGCGCCTGGGCCTTGCTTATCTCGCTGCATTCGCAGCGCGCGGTGACATGGCTGTCATTGGCCTGTACTTCTCCCTGTGGTTCGTGCGTGCCGGCGGCGATGCCGGCATTGAAAGCACCAAGGCCATGGCCCAGGCCGGCATGACCCTGGGCGCTCTGACCCTGGCAGTCTGCATCTGGGCACCCACCTTCGGCTGGCTGCTGGATCGCATCGACCGCGTTACGGGCATGGCCATTGCCATGGCCCTGGCATGCGTCGGCTATTTTGCCGTCGGCAGTGTTGCCGACCCCTTCGACATGTCCGTGGCGATCCCGGCGGTCTTGCTGCTGGGCGTGGGTGAAATCAGCGCCGTCGTTGCCGGCAACGCCCTCCTCGGCCAGGAGGCGCCACCGCAGATACGCGGCGCAGCCGCCGGCGTATTCAGCTGGATCGGCACCTTCGGGATTCTGTCGGCGACCGTGGTGGGCGGCATCGTGTTCGACAAAATTGCCTACTCAGCGCCCTTCACCATGATGGCGATCGTCAATGGTGTCGTCGTCATCGCTGCCTTACTGGTTAGGGCACGCGGGCGCGCCGCCCAAACGGCCTGATACCGGGCCATAAAAAAAGGAGATTCTCATGCGCATCCTGTTGCTGGTGCTAGTCGGTCTGTTTACTTCGGCCCAGGTATTGGCCGGTGCCCATGATAATTTCTCCAAAGTCCCGGAACGCTATGATCAGGCGCTATCGGCCGAGATTCAGGCCTTTCTGGATGACTACGCCAAGGTCTATAACAACCAGGATTACGACGGCCTGCTGTCCATGTGGGATCAGGATTTCGGCGGCGCCTTCTATATGGCCGAAGAAGTGGACCCGCCCATGCATGGTTGGGACCGCATTAATAAATATTTCAATCCGATTCCCGGCGTGAAAATTCTTGATGGCATCTTTAACGAGTACAGCAATGTCCGGGCCAGTTACCTGGCGGAGGACCTGGCGGTCGCGACCTATCGTTTGCGTTTTGACCTGAAAGTCCGCCGGCAACCCGCCATGTCCAGCTGGGATCGCGTTATGGCCGTTCTGCGACGCAAAGACGGCGAATGGAAACTGGTCGCCTACGCCGAAGCGCCCATGGCACCTCTGACCATGGTTCGCCGCATGCTGCAGGATCAAGTCCCGGCTGAATTTGAAGACTACCTGGAAAAAAAGAAAGCGGCTGAATAAGCCTCAGTCCGCGTCGTCCTCCACCGGCGCCTCGATGTCAGGATCTGCCAGCCCAGGTTCCGGCTTCAGTTCAGGCTCGGCCAGCAGCAGGGCGAGTTCGTCCTCTTCGATGGGGACGAACATCCCCAGGCCGCAGCGCACGGCCGGATAAAAACTGCCGGCACTGCTACGCAAGCCACTGATGATATCCACGTTACAAAGGCGGCTCAGGGATGTGCTGTAACTCAGGGCATCGGTGCGCTTCAAACCGCGGCAGGTCCGGGGCAGCGTATTGGCATACACGATTTTGCCTTTCATATAGAACAGGATGGTGTCGTCATTCACCACCCGGGTGCGGTCCAGACCTGCCAGGCTGACGCAATCGCGAGTGCCAGGCCGCTGCGGCATCTCGTCGTCCGCATCGTCCGCAAGAGCAAAACCGCTGCAGGTAAGCAAGCAGATAAACAGCTTCCACATAAGCCATCTGACCTCGGCAACAACAAAAAAATCCCGCTGGCCCGGCCCGCGGCGGGTGGGTTAGGGTAGCGCGTCCCCTTAGCGGAGATAAGCCATGGCGCTGACGCCTTCCAACATGCCGGCCCTGGGCCTGCAGGCACCGGACTTCCGTTTGCCTGACATCACGGGCGACTGGGTCAGCCTGGGCGATCTGGCTGCGAGCCCGGCCCTGCTGGTGGCCTTCTGGTGCAATCACTGCCCCTTCGTGAAACACCTGCAGCGGGGCTTCAGCGATTTCTCCCACGACTACAAGGACCAGGGACTGGCGATCGTTGCGATTAATGCCAATGATGTAGCAACAAACCCCGAGGATTCACCGGCCCGTATGCGGGCGATCGCAGAAGAATTCGATTACTGCTTTCCCTATCTGTATGACGAGAGCCAGGCTGTCGCCCGAGCCTATGCAGCCGCGTGCACGCCTGACTTTTTTCTTTACGACGCCAACCGCCAACTGGTTTACCGGGGACAATTTGATGACAGCCGACCGGGTAAGGATATTTCTGTCACCGGCATCGATCTGCGCACGGCCGTGGACACCGTGCTAAGGGGTGAGGCGCCGGCAACGGATCAAAAGCCCAGTATTGGCTGCAATATCAAATGGCGAGCTGACAATGCAGCAGCCTGAACTATCCTTTGGTCTGCTTATTGGCCTGGCGCTCAGCATGACTGCGTGCTCGGATAGCAACGAGTTCAGCCTGAGCGCAGTGCCCGAACTTGAGACCTACTGCCTGGATGCCCAACGCATCGTCACGCGAACGAACTACCCTGTTGAACTGGTCGTGCATGAGGACTTCGATGCCTTTGTGAAATCCAAGGCCGTGATTGAAGGCCCGACCATTCAGCAATACGTCTGGCGTGATGCGGACGCCAAGCCCGTCGGCGTGTCATGCAAACTGAAAAGCGCCGATCACCTGAACCTGACTTTCGGCGCCGAAACCGCCGGGCCGGACGGCGCCTGTCAGGACATGAACCGGGCCGTGTTTGAACGTATCAGCCGCTTAAACACACAACCGGTCTTTCGTGAGGTCGTGTTCGAGCCGGTAGAGACCGTCAGCAACAAAGACGAACCCGGCATGACAGGGCCTGACTGGCTCGCGCCCTACACACCCACCTGGGTTGATGAAGCCGGGGCGCTGCACGTGAAGGCCAAGGGCTTTCAGGTTGATTTCACGGATGAACGTTTCAGTAAGGCGCCGCCACGCTTTCGAGGCATTCACTACTGCCACTTCGTGGCACCGCAGTTCTACGAAGCTTTGCTGGCCGGCACGGCGAGCCCCGACATTAGCCTCGGGCGATTGGTGGATACTTCAAACGACGGCGGGATGACCCGGCCGACATCAGGCGCTGAGTCGGGCAATTAAATCGGCAAAAGCGTCGACGGGCTGAGCACCGGAGACGGCATAGCGGCCGTTAAAGACGAAACTCGGCACGCCGTTGAGTCCCCTGGCCGCCACTTGTTCGATTTGGGTGAGGACCTGCTCAAATGCCGCCGGATCATTAAGGCGGGCCTGCACGACGGCCTCGTCCAGACCAACCGAGACGGCCAGACGCAACAGCACAGCAGCATCGCCCAGGTCTTCACTGTCAGCATGGTGGGCATGAAACAGGGCTTCGGCCAGGGCTGAGGAATCAATGTCAGGGGTGGCCTCGGCCAGGGACATCAGTACATGCGCCGCCAGCGTGTTCGGCGAACGCGCGCCGGCTTTGGTAGCAAACTCCAGCCCTTCGTCACGCGCTGTTTCGGCCATGCTCTGTTGAATCAGTCCCGCGCGCTCCTCGCCGAAGATAGCGGCGTAGTGTTCAGCCCGATCGCGTCCCTCGGGCGGCATGTCAGGACTCAATTGAAACGGTGACCAGCGAATAGCGGCCCGGGTTTTCGGGTGTCGCGCCAGGGCCTGCTCCAGGCGCCGCTTGCCGATGTAACACCACGGGCAAACCGGGTCAGAAACTATTTCTATCTCCAGCGTGGCCATTTCTTGTTCGCCGCTACTGTCCAAACAGGCTGAGAATCCAGCCCGTCCCGACCAGGGTCCCCAGGGAACTGCCCAGGTTAGCCATGACCACCACCAGCAATACACGCGTCACCCGATTTTTCCAGATGCCGCGGACGGAACCCACATCCTCCGCCACATGCTCCAGATCGCGAACCCGGGGCTTGCGTAACCAGGCTTCCACCAGGCCGCAAACCCAGCCGGCGGCGATGGTGGGATTCAGGGAGGTCAGGGGTGCCGCCACGAAGGCTGTAATTACAGTCAGCGGATGCGCCAGTGCCAAAAGAGTTCCGGCAGCGGCGGCCAGGCCGTTGGCCAGCACCCAGGCAATAATCATCTGCTCGCCGGTTTCGCGACCGGAAAAAATAAAGCCGGCGGCGACCAGGGCAAAGATCAGCAAAGGAATGCCCCAGCCGATAATGCGGAACATGGGCTTGGGCGGCGGCAAGGTATCCAGGGCTTCCAGATCGATTGCTGTGCCGAATAACCGCTTGATGCCGGGCACGTGGCCTGCCCCGACCACGGCCACCAGGCGCTGTCCGGGCGCTGCCTGAATCTTGGCGGCCAGATACTGATCGCGTTCATCGATCAGCGCCGTCTTCACACCGGGCAGAGAACCGGAGAACTCGTCCAGCATGACGGTCAGCTCATCGCTGCCTTTGAGCTTCTCGATTTCATCGGCGCTGACGGTTTCGCTGTTAAACAGTGACATCACCAGGGACCAGATCATTTTCAGGGTCGCGCCGAAGCCGGCGCTGGCCCAGGCCCGTTTCAGGGTGACGCGAATTTCACGATCGACCAGGGCCACTTCGGCGCCGGTTTCGTGGGCGGCCGCCAGAGCCCGGTGCATTTCCTCCCCCGGGCGAATGCGAAACTCTTCCGCCAGCTTGCGCTGGAAGGCCGACAACACCAGCTGGGCCATCAGCACATAGGCGCGGCCGTCGCGGATAACGGAAAACAGGTCCGTCTCTTTCCAGCGCTCCGGGTTCGACAGGGCTTCATAGCGGGAGTCACACAGCTCGACGCAGACCGTGTCGGGCTGCTGCTCGCGAATGACCCGATCCACCAGGTCGGCACTGGCGCTACTGACGTGGGCTGTGCCAACCAGGTAAATGGAACGCCCGTCCATCTCCAGCAGATCGACGTTCGCCTCTAGGGAAGTAACCTTATTCATGGGCGCGCATTCTGCCTGAGCCGGGCCGGGTCCGCATATTCCACGATAGCCACTTCGGCGCTTGCCATGGCCCAATGCCGCTCTAATTCAGGAGAATCCAAGGTGCTACACGAAGTTTCCGGCGATATTCTGCTCACCCGCGCACAAACCATTGCGCATGGCGTCGGGCCCCACGACAACTTTGCCCAGGGCCTGGCCCTGTCGCTGCGGGAACGCTGGCCCGCCATGTACAAAGACTTCCGCCACTATTGCCAGGTTCACAACCCCAAGTCCGGGCAGTTGTGGGCGTGGATGGGCGCAGACGGGAAGCGCATCGTTAACCTGTTCACCCAGGATCCACCGAAAACCAAGGGCGGGCATCCGGGAAGATCCTCACTCACCCACCTGAACCACTGCCTGAAAGCCCTGGAGACCTTTGTTGCCCGGGAGGAGCCGACCAGCCTTGCCCTGCCCCGCCTGGCAACAGGCGTGGGTGGACTGGACTGGGACCTGGTGCGGCCGGAACTGCAAAGCCACCTGGGCAAACTGGGCGTGCCGGTGATTGTCTACACGACCTACCACAAGGACCAGGCCGCCGACGAACCCCTCTGACCCACCTATTTCAGAGCAGGTCAGCGATATCCTGCAGCAAAACCTTGTCATCGAGAGGCGTGGCGGGCGGGTAACGCTTAACCACCTGGCCGTCGCGATTCACCAGGAATTTTTCGAAATTCCATTCGATATCGTCAGTGAAACCCGTGGCGGCATCCGTCAACCAGGCATACAGACCGTGACGACCCGGGCCATTAACCTCGATCTTTTCGGTCATGGGAAACTCAACGCCGAACTTTGTTTCGCAAAAGCCAACGATCTCTGCGTCGGTTCCCGGTTCCTGGGCGCCGAACTGGTTACAGGGACAGCCCAGCACAGCGAAGCCCTGATCACCCAGTTCAGTGTAGAGCTGCTGCAGGCCACTATACTGGGGGGTCAGGCCACACTGGCTGGCAACATTCACCACCAGCACAACCTGGCCGGCGAGCCCCGGCAAAGGGTTGGCGCCGCCATCGATGCCGGCGATTTCCAGATCTGTTAATCCGCTCATTGCGTGTTCTCCCGGGTGAGTTATTTTTTTCCGCAGGGCCACCGACGCCCGTCGCGCCGCGTTTGAGAATAGAGACACCGCGTCTCTGCCTGCTCTTCTCTGTGTACCGCCTCATAGTACAACGTGAGACGTATGACTGACGCCAACTCTGGCAAGGGTTACGCGTCAGCCGGGCGGGCCAATCTGCCAGGTTTCGCCGTCATCATGCATGACCGTCCACTCCGGGACCCGAACGGCAGCCAGGCGACATTGAAATGCCGGCACGCCGGCCGCCCGTTCAACGTAGCGACCGCCGACTGAGAAATCCACGCAATAAACATTCTGGCGTGACCCCATCCAGTGATGAGGCTCAATGCCGGCAAAAAGATCGGGGCCATGTTTATCCATCATGGCTTTGCCCGCTTCGCTGTAGCGACGCCAATAGTGGCCCACGATGACGGGTACCGGATCGGCATATTCATTCCACCAGCGCACCCGCTCCACCATGCGCCAGCGATTGCCTGCCCAGAACGGTGCCGGGGCGCGTCGCTCGGCACCTGAGGTCAGGACCGAAACGGGATTCGCCATCTGGTTATCCGCGTCCACCGTGGCCATGGCTTGGAGCAAGACAGGCTGCCAATCGGGATCGGTCAGATTTTTTGCGTGCTCACGCCATTCAGCGATGTAGCGTGCCCAGATACCACTGCTTTCCCAACGCTCGCGAAGTCGTTCCACCGCGGACAGGTAAAAATCCAGAACGCCCTGCCCTGCTGGTACCGCCTTCGCTTCCGTCACGGCCGCCGAATTCCAGCAGGCATGAACCACGCGCAGATCATCCCTCTCCAGCGCAAGAGGCAGTGTCGCGAGAAATTCGCTGATGACTTCCTTGTCCTCGGCGCTGATACGCGCGGCCGGATACTCCATGGACTTATCAGGCGAGACCCACCAGGAGTTACCGTGCTTCTCTACATCACGCAGCAGATTCAGTTCATGATTGCCCAGCAGGCACTGCGCCCGGCCATTGGCGACCAGAGACTGCACCCGACGCAGAACGGCCGGACTATCCGGCCCGCGATCGACCAGGTCACCGACGAAGACCAGCTGGCGTTGCCGGGGGTGGCTGCCATCCGGGGCATAACCCAATACCTCAAGAAGCGAATCAAGGGCCTCTATTTCGCCGTGGACATCACCCACAATATCGAGGGGCCCCGGGGCCAGCTTGCCGATGAGCCCATCAGCCACTGCCGATGCGCCCATCTGATACCCGGAACGTCCCGGTGCCCGGGGCCATATCATCCAGCCCGGTGAGCCACAGCGCGAGGCGATACGCCTGCTTAAAGGCCTGTTCTGAGAACCGGTTATCAATATTCATGGACGGTCATGCTAGCAAAGGTGTTCGACCTGCAATAGAATGACTGACCAGTCAGTCACAATCAATTGCCATGTCTGCCGCCCCCTCCCCGCGCCGCACCCGCCGCGAAGTCTCCCCGGAGCAAGTCATCTCCAGTGCCCTGAGCCTTTTCCTTGAGCGAGGCTTTGCCGCCACCCGCATGGAAGATGTCGCCACCCTCGCCGGCGTTAGCAAAGGCGCCATCTATCTGCACTTTCCCAACAAGGAAGCCTTGTTTCATGAGGTGGTCCGCTCGGGCGTACTCTCCCGCCTGGAGCAGGCCGAAGCGACGGTTGCCTCGCACCAGGGCAGCGCTCGCGAACTTCTTGATGGCCTGATGCACGGCGTGCTGCTCGAGTTCTGGGGCAGCGCATCCAGCGGCATTCCCAAACTGATCATTGCCGAAGCGCAGGCTTTTCCCGAACTGGCTCGTGACTATTTCCACGAGGTCAGCCTGCGGACACGCGGTTTGCTCGAGAACATTCTTGAGGGTGGTGTCGCCTCCGGTGAATTTCGTCCGATGGATATTGCCTACACCGCCCGGGCAATTCTGTCGGCGCTTGAACATCAACCGGTCATGCATCACTCCCTGGGCATTCACGACCCCGAGCCTCTGGAGCCGGTCCGCTTTGTGGATGCGATGCTCGATCTGGTCAGCACAGGCCTGCTCAAGAGCCCCGGCACAGGTACCACGCGATGACCAAACGTCTGCTCCTCATGGTGGTGTTGCTGTCGGTATTTTTCGGCGGCCTGTTTGGCTGGAAGGCTTTTGTCGGTGGCAAAATTCGTGAGGTCATCGCGGCCCAGGGGCCACCAGTGGCGACGGTATCCACTTCGACCGTCGGTGCCGAGAGCTGGGTCCCCAGCCTGCAAACCGTGGCCACCCTGCGTGCTGCCCAGTCCGTGGCGGTCACGGCGCAGGTGGATGGCCAGGTCATTGGTCTGCACTTCGACAGCGGCGATACCGTCAAACAGGGCACGCTGCTGGTCGAGCAGTATGTTGCGGACGATCAGGCCGAGCTCAAAGCACTGCAAGCTGACCTGCGCCTTGCGGAGATTGATGTCACGCGCATCACGCAACTTGTTAAAGAAAAACTGCTGCCGGACCGGGACCTGGATCGGGCCGCCAGCAGGCTGGATCGGGTCCGAGCCGAGGTGGAAAGCCTCAACGTCGCCATCGGCAAAAAATCTATTCGCGCCCCCTTTGCCGGCCGACTGGGTATTCGCCAGGTTAATCTTGGCCAGTTCATCGAGCCGGGCGATCCTGTTGTGCGCCTGGAGTCCCTTGATCGCCTGTTTGCTGATTTCAAACTGCCGCAGCAAGCCCTGCCCCGAGTGGCCGCAGGTCAAAGCGTACTGGTTACTGTTGATGCGTGGCCGGGTGAACAGTTTCGCGGCGAAATCGCTGCGATTGAGCCGAGCGTTGATGCGGCGACGCGAAATATTTCCCTGCGGGCAGCGATCAGTAATGCGGATGGTCGCCTCCGGCCCGGCATGTTCGCGAAGATCGGCGTCGACTTACCCGAACGGCGCGAGGTTGTCCTGGTGCCGCAGTCAGCGCTCACTTTCAGCCCCTTCGGCAATTCGGTCTACGTCGTCGAAGCCGGTGACGCGGGTCAGGTCGTGCGCAACATTTATGTCAGCGTCGGCGAAACCCGGGGTGACCTGGTCGAGGTGGCGAACGGGCTCAGGGCCGGCCAGCAAGTGGTGACCTCAGGGCAGCTGAAACTGCGGGACGGCGCAGCGGTGAACATCAATAACCAGGTGCCCGTCAGCGCCAGCACGACACCGGCGCCGCCCGAATCCTGAGACCGGCCATGCGCTTTACTGACATCTTCATCGAGCGTCCGGTGCTGGCTACCGTGGTCAGCTTGCTGATCCTGCTCGCCGGCCTGCGATCTTTGCAGGTACTGACCGTGAGCCAGTACCCCGAAAGCAAGAGCGCCGTTGTCACGGTGCAAACAGTCTACGCCGGGGCTGACTCAGACCTGGTACAGGGCTTCATTACCACGCCACTGGAACGGGAAATTGCGTCCGCCGACGGTATTGATTACCTGGAGTCCAGCAGCTTGCAGGGCATCAGCGTTATCACCGCGCACCTGCAACTGGACTACGACCCCTGGGATGCCCTGACGCAGATCACCTCCAAGGTAAACCGCGTCCGCGACCAGCTGCCTGATGGCAGTGAAGACCCGACCATTGATATCAGCATTGGCGAGACCGTGGCGGACATGTACCTGAGTTTCGACAGCGAAACCCTGCCGCAAAATCAGATCACCGATTATCTCGTGCGAGTGGTGCAGCCGCGCGTGGAAGCCGTGGAAGGCGTGCAGGCTGCGGAAATTATCGGCGGCCGCTTCTTTGCCATGCGTGTGTGGCTGGATCCGGTTCGCATGACGGCGCTTGGCGTAACCCCCAGCGACGTACGTAATGCCCTGGCAAGCAATAACTATCAGGCGGCAGTCGGCCGGACCAAGGGCCAGGCCATGTCGGTCAACCTCAAGGTGGCAACAGACCTCAATAACGTCGAAGAATTTCGCGACCTGGTGATTCGCGAAGAAGCCGGCGCCATCGTTCGTTTGCGCGACGTGGCTAATGTGGTGCTGGGCGCAGAGGACTACGACTTATCCTTTGCCTATAACGGTGATGTTGCTGTTTCCATCGGCATCTATTCACTCCCTGATGCCAATGCCCTGTCCGTGGTCCAGGAGATACGCTCGCTGTTCCCGGACATAGTGGCGCAGTTGCCGCCGGGAGTTACCGGTCGAATTCCATACGACCGCACGCTCTATATCGAGGATGCCATCCGGGAAGTCGTCAAGACTCTGTTAGAAGCCGCGGTGATCGTCTCGGTCGTCATCTTTCTGTTTCTTGGCAGCCTGCGATCAGTGGTCATGCCCATCATTGCCATCCCGGTATCACTGATCGGTGTTGGCGCACTCATGCTGGTATTGGGCTACTCCATTAATTTACTGACCCTGCTGGCCCTGGTGATCGCGATTGGTCTGGTTGTCGACGATGCGATCATTGTGGTGGAAAACATCCAGCGGCATATAGAGAACGGCATGGAACCCATGGCCGCCGCCATACGCGGTGCGCGTGAACTGTTCACCCCCGTGATTGCCATGACCATCACCCTGATAGCGGTTTACGCCCCTATCGGCTTTTCCGCCGGGCTCACAGGCAGCTTGTTCAGTGAGTTTGCGTTTACCCTGGCCGGAGCGGTTCTGATATCAGGCGTTGTTGCCCTGACCCTCTCCCCTTCCATGTG
>JBPCXH010000058.1:0-3266 GCA_051008735.1 Gammaproteobacteria bacterium
TACAAAAGGCCCCGCTTGGGGGCCTTTTATATTTTGGCGGAGAGGGCGGGATTCGAACCCGCGGTACGGGGTTACCGTACACTTGCTTTCCAAGCAAGCGCCTTCGACCGCTCGGCCACCTCTCCACTGGGTGCGGGAGCCTAACCCAGCCACCGGGCGCGATCAATCGACCGGTTGACCAAAGTAATCCGGTGGTTTCTCCAGGCAGGGTTGACGTTCAGGGTAAAGCTTAACTTCGCTTTCATCGGGTATCTCCAGGGACTCGCTCTGATCCGGGGCATCCATGCCAGGCAAAACCTGCAGGCTCTGGACACTTTCACTGGTCTGGTACTCCTGCGGTTTAGCGCACCGGACCTCCTCATTGCCGCCAAAAAAGCAGGCGCTCAGGCTCAGGCAACAGACTCCAAGCAAAACCAGCGAAGCGCTCCGCAATGGCTCTGAAGCCTGCCTCACAGGGCGTCTGCCTGCCGCAGAGCTGACTCAAGCCTGGCCCGGTGCTCGTCTGCCAGGGGCGTCAGGGGCAAGCGGATTCCTGACGATATCTGCCCCATGCGCTCCAGCGCCCATTTCACCGGAATTGGGTTTGCCTCTAAAAACAGGTCTTCATGCAAAGCAGCCAGCGAGGCATCCAGCTGGGCAGCACCGTCGGCATCCCCGCCGCAGGCTGCGCTGCACATCGCCGCCATGGTCTTGGGGGCAACATTTGCCGTGACCGAGACAGCCCCCCGACCGCCGGCCAGCATAAATTCCCGGGCGGTGGCGTCATCGCCGCTGTACAGAGCAAAGTCGTCGCCGCACAGCTGACGCAGCGCCGGCACGCGATCCAGTTCGCCCGTTGCTTCTTTAATGCCAAAAATACCCGGGTGCTCAGCCAGCCGGGCCACGGTTTCCGACTGCAGGTCGACGGCCGTACGACCGGGCACGTTATAAAGCATGACGGGACTGTCGACCGCATCAGCAATTGCGGTGAAGTGGCGATACAAACCCTCTTGCGTCGGCTTGTTGTAATAGGGCGTCACGACCAGCAGGCCGTCAATCGGATGCCGGGCCGCCGCCAGGGAAAGATCCACGGTCTGCGCGGTGGAATTGGAGCCCGTCCCGGCGATCACAGGCAGCCGGCCCGCGGCATACTCCGCAGCCCGCCCAATGACTTCCAGGTGCTCTTCCCGGGTCAGGGTTGCCGATTCACCTGTGGTGCCTGCGATGACCAGCCCGTCCGTGCCCTGGCTGATATGCCAGTCAATCAGGCGCTCCAGGGCAACGAAATCGACATCGCCCGCCTCGCCCATCGGCGTCACGAGTGCAACCAGGCTGCCGTCAAACATAGAATTCGATCCCCGCAAAGCGTCGCGATGGTAATGGCCGCCCCATTTCTCCGCAAGACCACAGAGCACGGGGCAGCTCGGCGATGCGCTATATTAGGCGAGTCGGTCCCTTCGGGCCTCCAAATTATCCAAGATGGAAAAACTACTGGCGGTAACCGCAATCGGGACAGACCGCGCGGGCCTGGTCCGCGACCTGAGCGAAGCTGTCACAGCGGCTGGCTGCAATATCCAAGAAAGCCGGATGATCGCCCTGGGCTCCGAGTTCGCCAGCCTGATATTAATCAGCGGCAACTGGCATGCAGTGGGCAAGGCCAGGGAAAGCCTCGAAAAACTGGGCCGCGAATCCAGTCTGACGATCAGTCTGCGCGATGCGGAGCAGCGGCCCGACAGTGAGTCAGCGCCCTACCTGGTGGACGTTGTGACTCTGGACCACGAGGGCATCGTGCTGGGACTGTCCAATTTTTTCGCCGGCCGGGGGCTTGATATCGCTGAGCTGAGCACCCGCCGGTACAATGCACCCCACACGGGCGCAGCCATGTTCTCCGTTCAGCTGACTGTCAATGTGCCGGCAGACGTCCACACAGCCAGCCTGCGCGAAGAGTTCCTGGAGTACTGCGACGCCGAGAATCTGGATTCGGTTTTCGAGCCCGCCCAGCGCTGAGAACAGACCTGATACATCGAAAAAGACCAAGGAGCGAGGATCGATGAGCAAGCCAGAAATTGGCAAAGTCGCCCCCAATTTCAAGCTGCCGGCCACCGGGGACCAGAATCTGGAGTTGCGGTCACTGCGCGGCAAGAAGCTGGTGATGTACTTCTACCCGAAGGACAACACACCGGGCTGCACGACTGAAAGCCAGGACTTTGCCGCGGACTATGCCAAGTTCAAGCGAGCTGGCGCTGAAATAATCGGTATTTCACGGGACACAATTGCATCTCATGAGAAATTCAAGGCGAAGCTGGATTTACCGTTCGAACTGGTCTCGGATGCCGACGAGAAGGCCTGCTCACTGTACGACGTGATTAAAGAAAAGAACATGTACGGCCGCAAAGTGATGGGCATTGAAAGAAGCACTTTTCTCATTGATGAAAAAGGCAAGTTGCGCCAGGAATGGCGCAAGCTGAAAGTTGCCGGGCACGCAGAAGAAGTCCTGGCAGCCGTTAAAGAGATTTAGAGCAATCAGCATGATCGGACGAAGGCACAAACATGCACGCAGCACCTGTTGGTTGCTGTGTGCTGCCGTGCTGACCTTTCTCGCCGGCCACGTTTACGGCCAGGAAAATGATCTACCGGATATCGGCAGTCCGTCCGATGCCGTCCTGTCCAAGCAGTTGGAACGGCAAATCGGCCGCTCGATTTTTCGCAGCCTGCGGGCCACCGGAAACCTCGTTGAAGACCCGGAAGTCAACGAGTACATCCAGGATGTTGGCCAGAAACTCGTTGCCAATGCGCAGGATGGCAACTTCAAGTTCCGGTTTTTTGTTGTGAATGAGCCCACCATTAATGCCTTTGCTCTGCCCGGTGGCTATATCGGCGTGCACTCCGGCCTGATTCAGACTACCCAGTCCGAGAGTGAACTGGCCGGCGTGCTTGCCCATGAAATCGCCCATGTCACGCAAAGGCACATATCTCGAGCGGTGTATGCCAACCAGCGCATGAGCACAGTCACCATGGCAACCATGCTGGGTGCCATATTGATGGGCGTGGCCACTGGCAGCAGCGACGCCATCATGGGAGGTATCGCCGGGTCGCAATCCATTGCCATCCAGAGTCAGATTAACTTTACCCGTTCAAACGAATACGAAGCGGATCGGGTCGGCGTGGGCGTCCTGGCCAGGTCGGGCTTTGACCCACAGGGAATGCCGGAGTTTTTCTCAACTCTCGCTCAGCAAAGCGGTCCGATGGCATCTCAGGCACCGGAATTCCTGCGCACTCACCCGGTT
>JBPCXH010000059.1:0-8899 GCA_051008735.1 Gammaproteobacteria bacterium
GCCAAGACCAGTTTCCTGGCCAGTGGCGCCGACCCAGGCTCCAAGCACAAACGCGCAGAATCGCTGGGGGTGCCAATACTGGACGAGGCGGGTCTTAGGCGATTACTGGAGGGGGAGGTTCCGTGAAATCTAGCCCTCTCAAAGCTAGTTACCTCGTACACCGTTTAGGTAAGTAATAGGCCTCAGGTATATTCGTTTAAGTTTGTGTGCAAACACTGTGCATTGACCAAGCCAAACGGCCTCTCTATATTTTATTTCATGAAATCTTCTAAGCATAGGCTTAAAGCGGCCATCATGAGCTTGATGAGGTCTGTTGCAAGGTTCTTGCTGAGATCCGGAGTTGGGTATCAAGAGTTTGCGCTGATTGCCAAAAAAGCTTTTGTTGATACAGCTGTAGAGGGCTATGGTGTAAGAGGACGGCCCACAAATATCTCACGAGTTGCGCTATTAACGGGGCTAACTCGAAAAGAAGTTCGCAATATGCGAGACTTAGTCATCGATCCCGCGATGGAAAAGTCTGATTCGCGGAGCCTTCCAGCCGAAGTGCTTCACCTTTGGTATACGTCCCGTGCATATCTAAACGAAGACGGTAAGCCGATCGATCTCCCATTTTCCGGTCCTTGCCCCTCATTTGAAACTCTCGTGAGAGACTGTGCGCGTGATATTCCACATGGCGCAGTCAGAGCGGAATTACGGAGGATTAATGCTGTTGGTGAGGGTTCTAATGGATATCTTCGTGTTCTGAAGCGGGAGGCTATTCCATTAGAGCCCGATGAAAAATTGATTGAAGGTTTGGAAACAGGCCTTATCCCTCTAGCAAGAACTCTTGCGCACAATGTTGAGGAAATCAGTGCAAGTAGATTTCAACGCGCAGTTACGGTGCCGTTTATTAGCGCTGAATCATTTGGGCCTGTTGAGGAGCAAATTGAGAAAAAGTTAGTGCTCATGACTGAAGATTTGGATAATTTTCTCGTTCGTTTTGAGGCCGATGAGAAAGAAGATGGTCGGTTATCAGGTGTTGGTATAGGCGTTTATTACTACCGAGAAGAATAAAAAAATGCCCGACTTAGCCGGGCATTTTTTGTCTTAGAGGTCGCTTGTCGTTTTTAGAATGTTACGCCTCTGACAATTACATGATCCCCCGGTTCGATAATGGGGGGTTCAGGTGCATCTGCTAAAAGGCTGGTGTAGTCGACGGTAATTTCATTGACCGTAAAAGTTGCAACCTCGGGGTTAATTCTTTGTACATACCCTTCGAACAAAATCTCACTTACGCCAGCTAAAAATTGCTCGTCGTCATTTATAAATATCGCTGGGATAGATGAATCATTGCATCCAATAGCAGTTACCAGTGTGCCTTCCTTTACGCTAGCAGGGATGCTAGGTAATTGAATTTTTTGATTTAGAACATTGAAAGAACTTGTTGCATAATCAATATTGTTTATTGGTCCAGAAACTAGGCGGTCAAATGACGTGGCGCCTAGAGCGTTTTCGATTTCGCTTACGCGTATACCGCCTAGTTGCCTAATTGAATCTGACTCAATCGATCGCACCCGGGTTCCGCCAATGGCCTGGGCATCGCTGTTGTCATCTGCGCGCACGCGGGTGCCACCAATGGCTCGCACCCGGGTTCCGCCGATTGCATTCAACGAGTTGCCTGCTGAGCTATTTGGGGAAAGCAAAATTGACGTTGCATTGATCAAAGCGCCTTCGCGGGTAACAGCGTTCTCGGCAAGTGATGCTGAGGGCAAACTGATTATTATTGTGGCTAATAGCCACCCGGAGGTCCTGCAGATTCTCATTAAGCTTCCCAATAAATAGTTAACATCGGTTTTTTTGGTTCTTGATACATTCAATTAGTCTTCTCTAAACTTTCTTCCAGCATCCGAAAACATGTAGACGCCAACCCCAACCTTGGCCTTGCTTTCCGCCGGTATTTTTTCTGCTTCTGATTCTCGTCCGCTCAACCAGTTGTCTAAGGTTTCTAGAAATTCCATGCCTTTCTGATTGACCAAGGTGTCGAAACCTTGCAGATCCCTGAGATCTATTCCTATTGGAGTCCACACGCGTCTTTCGAAGTAGCCACCTTCTTCGTCACTTAGGTTTGCATCTAGGGTTTCAGCGAGATCTCGTAGCGCAACTCCCATAAATTGCACGCTTGCAGCGTCTGCGTACTCTGGGATGTAAGAACGTGAAGTAACCTTGAAGGCTCCTCCAGGTAGCTCGATTACTACCCCGATTCGTTTTAGTTCAAGAAGCATGTCGCTTGGATCAACGCCATTAGCATATCGAGATACTAGTTCGCTAAAGCTGTTCGGCCCTATATCGAACGATAGTTCCAAAGGAAGCCCATACGGCCCCGTGAACAGTGGGTCTTGGTGCCATGCGCCAAGTATTCCGCCAACCCGGTTTAAATTTTGTGTAGAAGGTGGGCCTTGGTCAGCAATTGCTTTCGAAACACGATCGACTTCGCTCGCTGGCAATCCAGTTAGCAGGGCGAGTCTTGAGGTAGATGGTTTACCTTGATCTTTGAGCAGATCCTGTCCAGCAACTTCAACAAAAACGATTTTTGCAGTCTCTGCGAATTCCTCATACGACACGCCGTTTCGTAAAACGATGCGAACTAGGGGTCGGAGGAGTTGCCTAAATGAATCGAGGAGGGTCTCTTTAATGCTTTCGGGCATGAAAAAACTCGACTGTCCGAAGCTCTCTGCTACCAACGCTGGTTGGGCCATGGCGTTTCTCGTTATTTATTTTTCGCCTTCATTTGCCAACAATTAAGTTAAATAACTGCTGCTGCACATCATTCTACATAATTCAGCTCCGAAGTCACTAAAATCCTATCTAAATCCGATACTTCCGAGAGAAATGTGAACAATAAACTATCTAGATCTTATGACATATAATTTAGTTACTTAACTAAATGTCTTGATTTTTTCTCTAGATATTTTGGATTGTCCGTTGATCAATGGGTTGGTCAGAAGCCTTGCTGCAGTTGCTTAACTGTCGATAGGGTTCAATTCGTGGTTGGGAAGCCTACAATCTCAATCGCCGCAGCATGAATATCCGTTTCCATCAGATCCCCGAGGGCCTCATAGACGAGTCGATGCCGCTGAATAGAGCGCAATCCCTCGAACTTCGGGGAGGCAATGCGAATTCTGAAATGGCCTCGGCCGTCGCGGGCACCCTCATGGCCGGCGTGCAGGTGGCTTTCGTCGAGAACCTCCAACGAGGTGGGCTCAAGGGCTCGGGTCAGTCGTTCCCGGATTTCTGTTAGCCGATCCGTCGTCATGGCAGCACCAGTTTGAAAGGCTTCACAGTGACTTTGGCGTAGGCTCCGGCTTCGACGTAAGGGTCTTCTTTCGCCCAGGCTTCAGCCGCCTCAAGACTGGAGAATTCCGCCACGACCAGGCTACCGGTAAAGCCGGCGGGGCCGGGGTCGGGTGAATCGACTGCCGGATGCGGCCCGGCAATAATCAGGCGTCCCTCGGTTTTGAGCGCTTCAAGTCGCGCAAGGTGTCGCGGTCTCGCCTCGGCGCGTTTCGCGCCACTATCGGCTGCGTCTTCGGCAATCACTGCATATAGCATCCTTATCTCCTTTTATCTCTCCTGGCAGGTTCCAGAGCCTGGTCAGGCAGGGTTCCAGTCCGCGAGGTTAACGCGGCCTCGTTAAATTCAGTAGCCATTCCGGCAACCCGGCTATCATTCACCTATGACTTTGAGGGTTGAAGTTCATCCGGCGGCTCCCCAGCGCCGGCTTATTAGCGAGTGCGCGGATGTTCTGCGCGCCGGGGGCGTGCTGGCTTATCCCACGGACACTTGTTACGCGCTTGGCTGTGCCATGAACTCGGCTGATGGCGTCAAGACCATCCAACGCATTCGACAGACCGGCAAAGACCATGAGCTGTCCCTGATTTGCCGGGATCTGTCAGAGATTGCGACCTACGCCCGGGTCCCAAACTGGGCCTACCGTCTCCTCAAAGCTCACACCCCGGGGCCGTACACCTTTGTCCTGACTGCGACGCGCGACGTGCCCAGGCGCCTGCAAAACCCCAAGCGTAAAACCGTTGGCATTCGTGTCCCGGATAATCCGGTGACGGCCGCCCTGGTCGATCAGCTGGGCGATCCCATTCTCAGCACCACTCTGCAGCTGCCGGGTGAGGAACTGCCTCTGAATGATGGTTTGGAGATTCAGGACCGGCTGACGGGGCAAGTCGACATGATCGTGGATGCGGGCAGTTGCGGTATTCAGCCGTCGACGGTCGTTGATCTGACAGGCTCCAGTCCGGAGGTATTAAGGGTCGGTAAGGGCGATCCGGAGCATTTTGAGTCGCGGCGATCTCTATAATCCTCATCTATGTCGAGTAATGAAATTGCCGCTCTCCTGCAGGGTTTGTCCGCAGGCATCATCCCGGTGCTGTTCGCCATCACCTTGCACGAGGTAGCCCACGGTTGGGCTGCCAAGTCCCTGGGAGATCGCACGGCCGAGATTCTCGGGCGGCTGTCCCTAAATCCCCTGCGTCACGTGGATCCAATGGGTACCGTGCTGGTTCCGATCCTGGTTTTTACCCTGTCCGGCGGCGCGTTTTTGTTCGGCTGGGCCAAGCCTGTTCCGGTCAATTTCGGGAATCTCAATGACCCCAAGCGCGACATGATTGCGGTTGCTGCTGCGGGGCCGGCCGCCAATATTGTCATGGCATTTTTCTGGGCAATTATCTTGTCCGTCAGTGTCCGCCTCGCCGATAACTCAGGCGTGGTCGCCGAATTTCTGTTTCAGATGGCGCGGATCGGTATATTTTTCAATTGCCTGTTGGCTGTTTTTAATCTGATCCCTTTGCCACCCCTGGACGGGGGGCGCGTCCTCCGCGGCCTGGTACCGGAAAACCTGGGTAGAAGACTCGATTCAATGGAGCGTTTCGGGCTTATACTGGTGGTGTTGTTGTTGTGGTTGGGCGTATTGGGGCCGCTTTTGCTGCCACCGATTTTCGCCCTGCAAAACCTGCTTTTGACGCTCGTCGGCATCGGGGGATAAACATGGAGCAGGGCTCCGAAAAACGCGCCACGCTGCGTGTGGTGGAGACGCCTGATAAGGATCCGTTGCTGACCGAAGAAGCGGCCGGCGGCAATCCCGCGCAGGGTGAAATGCCATTCGCCGTGGTCAGCGGTGAACCGGTCACCCAGCTGCCTCAGGATCTCTACATTCCGCCTTATGCGCTGGAAGTCTTTCTGGAGGCCTTTGAAGGCCCGCTGGACTTGCTGCTTTACCTGATCCGTCGCCAGAATCTCGACATCCTGGATATTCCCATCGCGGAGATCACCCGGCAGTACGTCGAATACATCGACTTGATGAAAGATGTGCAGCTGGAGCTGGCGGGTGAGTATCTGCTGATGGCTGCCATGCTCGCGGAAATCAAGTCACGGATGTTGCTGCCCAGGCCGGTTTCCGAGGATGCGGACGAAGAGGATCCGCGGGCCGAGCTGGTTCGGCGGTTACAGGAATACGAACGCTATAAGAAAGCGGCTGAGGACGTTAACGCCCTCGAGCGCATGGAGCGCGACACCCACCAGGTTGTAGCCGAGGTGGCAGACAAAAAGATTGATCGTCCCCTGCCAGATATGACCTTGAAAGAGCTGCTGGTCGCGTTCAAGGATGTCCTGGCGCGGGCACAAGCCAATGCCCATTTGCACGTGCAGCGCGAACCCCTGTCGGTGCGAGAGCGGATGTCCAATGTGCTGGCGACTGTCAAAGCGGGCGGATTCTTTGATTTTGGCCAGCTTTTCGATCCGGCTGAAGGGCGCATGGGTATGGTGGTGACCTTTATCGCCTTGCTTGAGCTGCTGCGCGAAGGTCATATCGAAGTGGTGCAGGCCGAAGCTTATTCACCCCTTCATATACGGGGGGCCACAGCCGTGCCCCTAGACGAACAACAACCCGCGGATTGACCGGGCAGGAGGAGCCAGTCGATGGATAGCCAGCAACTCAAGAAAGTGGTCGAAGCGGCCTTGCTTGCCGCCGGGCGGCCCTTATCGCTGGATGAATTGCGGGACGTGTTCCGCGTGCACGGCACGGTGCCGGAGAAGACCGAACTGCGTGACGCAATAACCCAATTGCAGACGGATTTCGAAGATCGGGCCATTGAGATCACGGAAGTGGCCAGTGGCTTCCGCGTGCAGGTTCGCTCAAGTCTTTCCCAGTGGTTGACCAAGTTGTGGGAGGAACGGCCTGCGCGCTACTCCCGCGCCCTGATGGAGACGCTGTCGATCATTGCCTATAAACAGCCGGTAACCCGGGGTGAGATCGAAGATGTGCGCGGCGTTGCCGTCAGCACCAATATAATTCGCACGCTGTTGGATCGGGGCTGGGTTCGTGAGGTCGGCCATCGAGACGTACCCGGTCGGCCGGCCATGTTTGGCACCACGCGTGAATTTCTTGACTACTTTGGTCTGAAGAAACTCAATGAATTGCCTGAGCTGAGTGCGCTCACGGATATCGAATCCCTGAAAGTCCAGCTTGAGTTATCGGATGGATCCGAAGACGAGAGCGGCGACGAGCAGGATTCGGCACCCGGGCGAGAATTCGATCAGACACCCGATGCTGATCTGGTGGAAGAGGTCGAGGCAGCGGAGCTGCCGATGGCCGCGAACGTTGTCCCCATCAAGGCCCACTGACTCTCCAGACCGGCCTGCGACCGAGCGGCTGCAGAAGTGGCTCGCTTCGCGAGGCCTGGGGTCACGGCGCGAGATTGAATCCTGGATTGCGGCCGGCCGTATCAGCGTTGACGGGCGCGTTGCCGAACTGGGCCTGAAGGTTTCCGGTGAGGAAACCATTCTTGTTGACGGCCGCCTGATTGAGGGCGCCGCAGAAGTGGCCCATCAGGCCCTGATCATGAACAAATCGGCCGGGTTGATCTGTACGCGGCGGGATCCGGAAGGCCGTCCTAGCGTGTTCGATGAACTTCCGCGCCTGAAGGGGCAGCGCTGGATTAGCGTCGGTCGCCTGGATTTGCAGACGGCAGGCCTGCTGATATTTACCACTGACGGCGAGTTGGCGGCTCGTCTCATGCATCCCAGCTCCCAGCTCGAACGTGAGTACGCGCTGCGTATCGAGGGCGAGCTGCCTGCCGAGGTGCTGGAACAACTCAGGCGAGGTATCGAACTGGAGGATGGTCCGGCCCGCTGTCTGCGAATTGAGCCGGCGGGTGGTGAAGGGCGCAATCGCTGGTATCGCATGGTGCTGCAAGAGGGCCGCAACCGCATCGTTCGGCGTTTGATGGAAGCGGTGGGCACCCGGGTCAATCGACTCATTCGCGTGCGCTATGGCGCCGTGTTGTTGCCTCGCGATTTACCTGCCGGCGAGTTCCGGCGTCTGAGTGGCAGTCCTTTGGCCAGCACATACGCGGCTGCCGGACTGCCCCGGCCCCGGCGCCAGGCGCCGCCACAACCCGCTCAGCGTGGCTCCCGTCGGCGCACCCGACGCTGAGGCGCTGCGCGCGGCCTGCGCCGAACTCATGGCCGATTACGACACGGCGGGCTGGTGGCCGGCCGACTCTGCCTTCGAGATCATGGTGGGTGCTGTGCTGGTGCAAAACACTCGGTGGTCCCACGTCAGCCGGGCCATCGAGGCCTTGCGACGGTCGGCGTGTCTGAGCCCGCGTTCGCTCGCCCGGACAACTTTGGGCGATTTGACTGGCCTGATCCGCTCGGCGGGTTGCCAGCAGGTCAAGGCCCGCCGTCTGCACGCGCTGGCCGACGGGGTGCTGCAGGCGGGTAGCCTGAGTGCATTGGCCCGTCGCCCGACGGTCAGGTTACGCACGGAGTTGCTGAGTTGGCATGGCATTGGTGAGGAAACCGCGGATGCCATCCTGTTGTTTGCCTTTAATCGGCCGGGCTTTCTGGGCGATGCCTATGCCCGGCGCTGGCTGTCTCGGCGGGGATTGTTCGATGCCGGCACGGGCACCGGCGCTTACCGACGTGCCAAGGCATTTGTTGATGAGCGACTGGACTGTTCGGCAGCCCAACATCAGGCATTGCACGGGGCCATTATTTTGCATTGCCAGCAGCTGTGTCGTGTCAGGCCGCTGTGTGACAGCTGTATTCAGGCAGCTATTTGTTTATATAAAACAGATAACTAGAGAATTAATCTAAAGCTATTTATTGGGCTGTGCATCGAGGCTGGTCCCGGTAATCCCCGCGCTGTCCGGGCCCATTAGATAAAGATAGCTGGCCATGATGTCTTCGGGCCGCGGCTTGGTCTGCGGGTCTTCAGCCGGGTAGGCATCGGCGCGCATGGCCGTGCGTGTGCCACCCGGGTTGATGCAGTTGACGCGAATGATTCCGGCGCCGGAAGTTTCTTCCGCCAGGATCTGGGCCAGGCCTTCCGTGGCGAACTTGGAGACGGCGTACGCGCCCCAGAAGGCCCGGCCTTGCCGGCCTACGCCACTGGACGTAAAAATGACCGATGCGCTGGTTGATTCGTTGAGCAGGGGCATCAGCACCTGGGTCATCGCCAGCGCCGCCGTCACATTGACGTGCATGACTTCTGCCCATGTGGACATGTCGTAATGCTCGAGGGGGGTGCGGGTGCCGAGTACCCCGGCATTGTGCAGCAAGCCGTCAAGGCGTCCGTACTCGCCCTGAATCTGGTCGCGGAGCTGAAAATAGTCCTGGGCTTCGGCGCGGGCCAGGTTCAGGGGTGCGATGCTGGGCTGGGCCTTGCCCAGTTCCAGAATCTCGTCATAGACCGACTCCAGTTTGCTGACCACCCGGCCGGATAAAATGACGGTTGCGCCATGGGCCGCATACGCCAGAGCGGCTGCCCGACCGATGCCGCGTCCGGCGCCGGTCACAAGAACAACCCGGTCCCTGAGCAGGTCCGGTGCGGGTCGGTAGTCGTCGGGTT
>JBPCXH010000060.1:0-7675 GCA_051008735.1 Gammaproteobacteria bacterium
CGGGCGCCGGGGACCTTATCGGCGCATGGTGGTGTGGCGCGATTCCGGACCCGAAGGGGCTGACAGTATTCATTTCGATGCGGCCGAGCAGGGCTTGCCGGCCCTGGGCCATATTGTTGAAAACGAAGTGTTGCGTGCCTTGTTGTGGGAGCAGGCCAGTCAGGCCGGCGTGCGCTTTGAGGTAGGCGCCAGGCCCCAGGGCTTGCAGCAAGACAGCGCCGGTGTCCGGCTTGAGTTGGAGGACGGACGTGTGCTGACCGCATCGCTGCTGATTGGTGCTGACGGCCAATCCTCCTGGACGCGACAGGCGGCCGGGTTGACGCGTCGGGCATGGTCTTATCATCAGCAAGGTGTCGTGACCCACGCAGAGCCTGCTGAGGAACATCAGGAGACGGCCTGGCAACGCTTTCTGCCCGACGGACCGCTGGCACTGCTGCCTTTAGCGGATGGCCGGGTTTCCGTGGTGTGGTCCTGCCCGGTCGAAGCCGCCACGACTTTGCTGGCCGGCAGCCAGTCGGAACTGGGCGCGGCGCTGACCCGGGCCAGTGGTGGCGTGCTGGGTGACTTGCGGCCCACGGTTTCAGCCCGCGCCTTTCCCTTGCTCGCCTCGCACACTCATACTTATACCGCTGAGCGGGTCGTGCTGATCGGTGATGCGGCTCATCAGGTGCACCCGTTGGCAGGCCTGGGGGCAAACCTTGGGGTGAAGGATGCCGATGTGCTGGCCGGCGAACTGGCCGTTTTCCTGCGGCAGCCGGCGGCAGATCCGGGTGACCGCAAGGCACTGCGTCGTTACGAGCGGGCAAGAAAGGGCGATAACCTGACAACTCTGACCACCATGGATCTGCTGCATCGAGCCTTCAGCGGCGGTCAGCCTGCGCTGGCATCTTTGGCCGGCACCGGGCTGGGCCTGGTGGATCGCCTGCCGCCTATTAAAAGAGCCTTCGCGACTTATGCGATGGGTGGCGGCAGCCGGCCTTGATTGCTCGTCGGGAGCTGCAGGTCTGGCTGCTGGCCCTGGTCTTGCTGGCGATCGGCGGTTCGCTGGTTTACTACAAGAGCGCCGTGCTCGGCTTCCCTATCGTCCCTGACACGCAGGCGCGAGTCTGGACGATAGAGGCAACTCTGAGCTTTGACGCCGGGCGCGGACCGATCAAGGCGCGCATGTTTATCCCGGGCCTCACGCCGGGCTTTGCCATTCTTGACGAGAATTTTGTGTCGCGCGGTTTCGGCGCAACGCCGCGCTACGTGACCGGTGGCCGTGAAGTGCAATGGGCCCGCCGTCGCGCTCGCGGTCCGCAGACGCTGTACTACCGCGCGGTGGTTTATGAGGACAGTGCCCTGCGCGAGGACGACACGACACCGCCCTTTCCACCGTCCCCGATTCTGGATGAGCCATTCAGTACCGCGGCGGACATGATTGTTGATGACGTCGGCAGCAAATCTGCTGACCCCGGAAGTTTTACCGGGGAATTGCTAAAGCGCCTGGCTAATCCCAAGGCTGATCAGAATGTGGATCTGCTGGTGGGCAGCGACCCGGATCCTGTCGTGCTGGCCAAGACGGCCACGACCCTGCTGGCCAAAGCGCTCATTCCTTCGCGCCTGGTGCGCGGCATTTATCTTCAGGATCAGACGCGCCGTTCTGAAGTTGTCCCCTGGCTGATGGTCCATGACGGTACCCGCTGGCTGTATTTCAATCCGGCTACCGGCGATCAGGGTCTGCCCAAAAATTTCCTGTTGTGGTGGACGGGCACGGACGCCTTTGCAAAGGTCGAAGGGGGTGAGGATCAGGACGTGCGGGTATCGGTCAGTGGTGGCCTGATGGATCCGATCAGTCTGGCTCGCCGCCGGTCCGAAGATCGCGAAGGCGCGCTCTCGCAGCTGTCGTTGTTTGCCTTGCCGATCCAGACGCAGGCGGTGTATTCCATCCTGCTGCTTGTGCCCCTCGGAGCGCTGGTGGTGGTGCTGTTGCGCAATGTTGTTGGCATGCAGACCTTCGGCACCTTTATGCCGGTGCTGATTGCCCTGGCTTTTCGCGAGACCCGGCTGCTTTGGGGGATCGTGTTGTTTACGACCCTGGTCGCCCTGGGTTTGGGCTTTCGTTTTTATCTGGAGCGGCTTCGCTTGCTGGCCATTCCACGTTTGAGTGCCGTGCTGACGATAGTGGTGTTGCTAATGGTGGCGATGAGTGTCGTCAGCAATCGCCTCGGACTGGATTACGGGCTGTCGGTCGCTTTGTTTCCGATGGTTATTCTGGCCATGACGGTTGAACGTATGTCGACGGTCTGGGAGGAGCGGGGTGCCACCGAAGCCGTACAGCAGGGTGTGGGGTCACTGGTTGTGTCTGCCGCCTGTTATGGGGTGATGGAGTGGAATCTGGCCGAACACCTGGTGTTTGTTTTTCCGGAGACCCTGCTCATCGTGCTGGCCGTCACTCTGCTGCTGGGTCGCTACACGGGTTATCGCCTGACTGAGTTGCGTCGCTTCCGTGACCTGGCAAAAACCGCGGGGTCTGGCTAGTGCTGGCCAGTGCGCGTCAGCTGCGCGTCCGGGGAGTCCTGGGCATGAACGCGCGCAACTCGGATTTCATTCAGCGCTATAACCCGCGGCGCCTTTATCCCCTGGTTGATGACAAGCTGAAAACCAAACAGCTGGCCCTGGCGGGCGGCATTGCCGTGCCGGAGTTGTACGGCACCATGTCCACCCCGGGTGAGACGGGGGGCTTTGCCGACATTGTTGCCGAGCGGGAAGAATTTGTTATCAAGCCGGCGCATGGATCCGGGGGCGAGGGCATTCTCGTTATTGCCGGCAAAAGTGCCCGGCGACGCAGCCTGTATCGCCTGATTGACGGCAATTTTATGACGGAAGCGGAGATACGCTTCCACATCACCAACATCATAAGCGGACGTTACAGCCTCGGCGGGCATCGCGACTGTGCCATGGTCGAGTACTGCGTGAAATCCGACCCCGTGTTTGAACATGTGACCTATCGCGGTATTCCCGACGTGCGTGTCCTGGTGTTTCGCGGCTACCCCGTGGCTGCCATGGTCAGGTTGCCGACGCGTGCTTCCCACGGCAAAGCAAACCTGCACCAGGGAGCGGTGGGCGCGGGTATCGACCTGATTCGCGGGCAGACACAGTTCGGTGTTGTCGATAACAGCATCACGGATGATCATCCCGATACCGGTGAGCTGATTGCCGGCATCGACCTGCCTAAATGGGATGTCCTGCTTGAACTCGCTGCCCGCTGCTATGAATTGACGGGTCTGGGTTACCAGGGTGTGGATCTGGTGCTTGACCGGCACCACGGCCCCCTGATCCTTGAGCTGAACGCCCGGCCTGGCCTGGGCATCCAGATAGCCAATCGGCTGGGACTGGCGGAGCGCCTGCGCCGCATCGAAGCAGAGCCCGGCGGGGCGAGTGTTGCCGAGCGTCTCGCCCTGGCGCGACAGTTATTCAGCGACAGCTGAGCCGAATCACGGTTTCTCCCGGCGGAGTGATCCGCTAGTATGGCCGCCTCAATCAATCGGGTCCGCGGGAGAGAGTCGCCAGGCAAGGCGGCCGCCGAAGGCGCAACTCGCCCGGAAACGCTCAGGCAAACGGACAGCGGCCCCGGATTGACTCTGGAGAGCGACTCCGTTCGGAGTCCACCGAAGGGGTGAGGTACCGCGCAGGCGCTGCCCGATCTCTCAGGTTTCAGGACAGAGGGGCTTCAGGCATTTGCCTGTCCTGCCGTTGTGACTGAAACAAACATATGAGTAAACGCACCCCCATCTATCCCCGGCACGAGTCAGCTGGCGCACGTCTGGTTGATTTCGGCGGCTGGCAGATGCCTCTGCACTATGGTTCGCAGATGGACGAGCATCACGCTGTGCGTCAGCATGCCGGCGTTTTCGATGTGTCGCATATGACAGTTGTAGATCTGGCTGGCGATGGCGTCCGCGATTTCCTGCGCAGCCTGCTGGCCAATGATGTCGACAAACTGCGCGAGCCGGGCCGGGGTCTTTATGGCTGCATGCTCAATGACAACGGCGGCGTGGTTGACGATCTGATTGTTTACCGCACCGGCCAAAGCGCTTACCGAATGGTTGTCAACGCCGGTACCCGCGACAAGGATCTGGCCTGGATTGAACGTCATGCGGCGCCTTTGGATGTGACCGTAGATGAGCGTGCCGACGCCGTCATGCTGGCCGTGCAAGGGCCCAAGGCGATGGAGCTGGCGGCGCCGTTGTTACCCGGCGGTCTGCAGCAGTCAGCCGCCGCGCTGGGGAATTTCGCTTGCTGCGAACAGGATGGCTGGTTTGTCGCGCGCACCGGCTATACGGGCGAGAGCGGCTGGGAGCTGGTTATTGACGATGCCCGGGCGGGGCTGGATTTCTGGGATGGTCTGGTGGCGGCCGGCGTGCAGCCTTGTGGTCTGGGTGCCCGCGATACCTTGCGTCTGGAAGCCGGCCTGTCCCTGTACGGCCAGGATCTGGATGAGGATCACAGCCCCCTGGTCAGTGGCCTGACGTGGACTGTTGCCTTTGAGCCGGCGGAGCGGGGCTTTATCGGTCGCGCTGCGCTTCAGGATGAACAAACAGCAGGCGCGAGTCATACCCTGGCTGGATTGCTGCTGGAAGACCGCGGCATCATGCGCCACGGTCAGCGTGTTGTAACCAACGCCGGCGAAGGCATCGTCACCAGCGGCGGCTTTGCCCCGACCCTGGGTCGATCGATTGCCCTGGCCCGGGTGCCTGCCGGCGCGACCGGCCTTTGCGAAGTCGAGATTCGCAATGCACCCCGACGTGCCACCCTGGTGAAACCAACTTTCGTTCGCAATGGCCAGGTCCTGGTAGACCTGGACAGCTGAACCGGCCAAGACTGGAGTAACCCTGATGAGCGATGCACCTGAAGACCTGCGATATACCCGTGATCACGAGTGGCTGCGGCTGGAGGATGACGGTTGTGTCACCGTCGGCATCACCGATCACGCACAAGAGGCCCTCGGTGAGCTGGTTTACGTGGAGCTGCCAGAGGCAGGCAGTGAGTTGGCCGCCGGCGACACGTGCGCTGTGGTGGAGTCAGTTAAGGCAGCGTCGGATGTTTATACCCCGCTGCCGGGCAAGCTGACAGCGATCAATGAAAGTCTGGCTGACCAGCCGGAACTGGTGAACGGCAATCCTTATGGCGAAGGTTGGCTGGTTCGTTTGCAGCCCTCGGACTCATTGGCGCTTGAAAGCCTGATGGATGCCGAGGCCTATAGCCGCTTCCTCGCAGAAGCTGAAGACTGAGGCAGGCTAGCCATGCCCTTTATCCCGCATACGGAAAATGACATCAGCGAAATGCTCGCGACTATTGGCGTGGACAGCGTGGATGCTCTGTTTGATGAAATCCCCGCATCCCTGCGCATTGATGGTCTGACGGGTATCCCCGACGGCCTGGGTGAAGCAGAGATCGTTCGGCTGATGCGTGAACGTGCGCAGCTGGACAGCGGACTGATGAACTTTGTCGGCGCCGGTGCCTATGAACACCACATTCCCGCGGCCGTCTGGGACATTGCCAGCCGGGGCGAGTTTTACAGTGCTTATACCCCGTACCAGGCGGAAGCCAGCCAGGGAACCTTGCAGGTCATCTACGAATATCAGTCCATGATGGCCGAGCTGACGGGCATGGACGTGTCCAACGCTTCCCTGTACGACGGGGCTACCGCTTTTGCCGAGGCGTGCCTGATGGCAGTCCGGGGCAACCGGCGCTGTCAGTCGCGGCGTATCCTGACGACTCACGGCCTGAGTCCGGCATTTCGCACCGTCGCCAAGGCCTTACTCGAGGGGCAGGGTCTTGAACTGGTTGAACTGCCGCAACTGGATGACGGTATCGCTGACGTGGCTGCCTTCGAGGCAATGCAAGGCGAAGAATTTGCTGCCCTGGCGATTCAGCAGCCGGGCTTTCTGGGCACGCTGGAGGCGGTGGATCAGCTAACGGACCTGGCGCATGCCCGCAGCATGTTGGTGATTGCTGTTTGCAATCCAACCAGCCTGGCCCTGCTGCGTCCTCCGGGACAATGGGGCGAGACCGGCGCAGACATTGCCTGCGGAGAAGGACAGCCACTGGGTATTCCTGTGTCTTCAGGCGGCCCGTATTTCGGTTACATGGTTTGTCGCCAGACCCTGGTTCGGCAAATGCCCGGTCGCATTGTCGGCCGGACGGTAGACCTGGACGGTCGTCCCGGATTTACCCTGACTTTGCAGGCGCGCGAGCAGCATATTCGGCGCTCCAAGGCGACGTCTAATATTTGCACTAACCAGGGCCTGATGGTGACGGCCGCGACGATCTACCTGACGCTGCTTGGCGGCGAAGGTTTGCAGCGGGTAGCCGCCCAGGCACACGCCAACACGCGGGCCCTCGCCGCGGGGCTGGCAAAGCTGGACGGCGTGGAGCTGGTTTACGAAGAATTTTTTCATGAAGCGGTGCTGCGGCTGGACCGGCCGGTCGCGCCGGTGCTGGATGCCTTGGCCGCGCAGGGCATTCTGGGTGGCTATGACTTGAGCGTCGACTATCCCGAACTCGGCCACGCCTTGCTGGTTTGTGCCACGGAGAGCCGCACGACGGCTGACATTAATAACTACATTGAGCAACTGGGAGCTGCGCTGGCGAACTCTCGCGCCGCCTGAAAAGCAATGCACGAAGCACTGATATTTGAACACTCCCGACCGGGCCGCAGCGCGCCCGGCCATGCGCCGGTAAACCCGCCTGCGCCAAAGTTGGCTGCTCGCCTGATGCGTGAGGCGGCGCCCGCGTTACCCGAGGTCACGGAGCTGCAGGTCGTTCGCCATTTCACGCGCCTGTCGCAACAGAATTTCTCGATCGATACGCATTTTTATCCGCTCGGGTCGTGCACCATGAAGTACAACCCGAAAGTTTGTAATCGACTGGCTTTGTTGCCGGGCTTTGCTGAGCGGCATCCCCTGGGGCCTGAGTCACACGGTCAGGGTTTTCTGGCCTGCATGTTTGAACTGCAGGAAATGTTGCAGGCGGCGACAGGGATGACGGCTTTTTCTCTCACGCCCATGGCGGGCGCGCAGGGTGAGTTCGCTGGTGTGGCCATGATCATGGCCTATCACCGCTCACGCGGGGATACGCAGCGCAGCGAAATTATTGTGCCGGATGCTGCCCACGGCACGAATCCGGCGACGGCCACCATGTGCGGTTGCAGTGTGCGGGAAATTCCCACGGGCGCTGACGGTGATGTTGACCTGGATGCGCTGCGAGCCGCGGTGGGCCCGCAAACGGCTGGCATCATGTTGACCAATCCCTCCACTCTGGGTGTTTTCGAGCGCAAGATTCCGGAAATCGCTGCCATCGTGCACGGTGCCGGCGGCCTGTTGTACTACGACGGCGCCAATCTGAATGCCATTCTGGGGCGGGCCCTGCCGGCTGCCATGGGTTTTGATGTGATGCACATCAACCTGCACAAAACTTTCTCCACCCCGCACGGCGGGGGTGGGCCGGGATCGGGTGCAGTGGGTGTTAATGAGCGCCTCGCGCCATTTCTTCCTGTGCCGGTCGTCGGAAAGACCGAGGCCGGCTATCGCTGGCTGACCGAAACAGATCTTCCCCAGAGCATCGGCCGCTTGTCGGCTTTCATGGGGAATGCCGGCATTCTGCTGCGGGCCTACGTCTATATGCGCATGCT
>JBPCXH010000061.1:0-2660 GCA_051008735.1 Gammaproteobacteria bacterium
AGGGCCTGCACGCTTTGCTGGGCGATGAAGCCTTCAGCCGTATGGTGCAGGCTTATCTGGAAGAGCATCCCTCGCGCCATCCGTCCGTGCGCTGGTTCGGTCAGCACCTGCCCGCTTTTTTGAGTGCCCACCCTGAATATGCGGGGCATCCCGTGCTGGCCGAGATGGCCCGTTTTGAGTGGGCCTGGGGCCTGGCTTTTGACGCCGCCGACCGGACGTCGCCGGGTGTCGCAGCCCTGGCTGAGATCGCTCCGGAGACATGGGGTGCGTTGCAGGTTGAGGTGCAGCCCAGCGTTCAGCAGTTGCAGCTCATTCACAATGTCCCGGCAATTTTTCAAGCCGCCACCAACGGGAGTGATCCGCCGCCAATTGAGGCCGCCCAGTCGGTGAACTGGGTTCTGTGGCGTCGTGAGTTGATTGTTTGCTGGCGTTCCCTGGAGCCCGATGAAGCCTGGGCCCTGGCAGCCATGGCCGGCGGTGCGAGCTTTGCCCGGCTGTGCGAAGGTCTGCGCCAGTGGCATGAAGATGAGGCCGTGCCTCTGCGCGCGGCCGGCATGCTGCGTGGCTGGCTGGAAAATGACTTGCTGGCGGGTATCAGCACCTGACCGCGTGGCAACCAGAACTCGGCGGGCACTGGCACCGGCCGCGCTCGCGGACAAAAATCCCGGCTGTTCCTGACCATTGGCGGAGGCTCCGTGATCCATCGTAGACACTTGCTGCAAAGCTTTGGCGGCCTGGCCCTCGCGGCTTCCGCCCCCCTGGCACTGGCGCGCGAAGGCCTGGATTTAAACGATTCGCGTGACCGTCTTACCGCACTGGCCAAGATGCGCGGCAGCACGGACGGTCAGCTCACTATTGGCTGGGTCATTGGCGAGCGCTACGCCGTCGTGGATTCCAAAGCCATTCCGATGATGGGGATTCTGGCCGGGACCTTCAGTCAATATGTGCGCCTGGACGAGGACACCTTTGAGGCCCATGCCCTGGAAGTCGCTTATTTCACCGATCTGAAAACGGGCAAGCTGCTGGAGACCTGGAAGAATCCTGTCACCGGCACGGTGGTCGATGTGCCCCAGACTCGAATGGGGCCGTCAAGAATCCTGATGCGTGCCGAAGGTCTGGAAATTCCTCGTCCGTCCGGCGAAGCCAAGGGCATGCAGATTAACCATCGGTTTAAAGATCCCATTGTCACCGGTGGCCAGGTTTACGTGACGGAAGAGATCCGCGTGGAAGCCGAAGCCCGAACCCCGGGCAAGCAGGGTTTTCGCTACAACGAAATGACCACTTATCAGTCCAGCCTGGCGGACCTGAACAATCCGGCGCTCACTGTGGCGCCGGTTGATGTGCAGTTTCAGAGCCTGGTGACCTTCCGCCCCTGGATGGGCTTCGGGGATATGACCGGGCACACCACCGCCCGCGGTTTCGGCGGGCGCGTGACCCGTCTTGATGAATTGCCGCCGTATTACGTGGAACTGACCCGGCAGCACCATCCCGACGTCATCGCGGATCCGTTGGCTGCGCTGGTGGTCAAAGACGACTGAGGTCCAACGCGGTGAGTGACGCAGCGAGCTTTGTCCTTGGGGTTCGCAATCAGGCCTTGCTGGCCCAGGCGCTGGGTGTGGCTGCGAGCCTGGGCGTCGCGGATGCCCTGGCGGCGGGGCCCCTGAACATGGCCGAGCTGGCCGGCCGTTGCCAGGCCCATGCGGACTCACTGCAACGGCTGTTGCGCTTGCTGGCCAGTCACGGTGTTTTCGCCGAAGACGAGACGGGCCGATTCAGCAATACCGAGCGATCAGCTGCCTTGCAGTCATCTGTCGCCGGCTCGCTGCATGCGGTGCTGGCGGGCGACTTTCCGCCGCTGGTCTGGTCTGCCTACGGCCAGTTGGAGCAGGCTGTGCGGACCGGTGAGGTGGCCTTCGAGCTGGCCCACGGCGACAGTTTTTTTAATTACCTGCAGGCGAATCCGACGGCGAATGCGTCCTTCGATGAGGCGATGGATCTGGTTGCTGCCGCCGAAAATCCGCTCATTGCCGCCTGGCTGAAACCTGCAGCGGGCGAACTGGTCGTCGATGTCGGGGGCGGTCAGGGCGGGCTGCTGGCAGCTGTGTTGCAATCCCATACTCGAGCCCGCGGTTTGTTGTTCGATCAGCCCCAGGTCATTGCTGATCCGGCCGCCCTGGCAGCGGCCGGCTTGCTGGATCGATGCGAAATGCAGGCCGGGGATTTTTTCTCAGCTATTCCGGCCGACGCCGACTGGTACCTGTGCAAGCGCATCCTGCATGACTGGGATGATAAGCAGGCCCTGAGCATTCTTCACACCTGCAGAGCCGCGATGAAAGCCTCCGCTCGTCTGGCCATCATCGATGCGGTGATGCAGCCGGGCAATGAGCCGGACCCGAACAAGTTCCTTGATCTGGGCATCATGGCCCTGACCGGGGGGCGGGAGCGCAGCGAGGCTGACTTTAAGCGGCTGTTCGCGTCGGCCGGCCTGGTGCTGGTGGATATCCATCCGCTGCCGGCCCCGGCGACTTTGTCGATTGTGGAGGCCCGGCCCGGGTGAGACCCCAGCCGCGCCCATTGCCGGTAGAATAGGCCCATGACGCAAATTCGCTTTATACAAATGGATCAAAAACCCCGCAGCTTCCTGATGCAGGTCATCGGTG
>JBPCXH010000062.1:0-37007 GCA_051008735.1 Gammaproteobacteria bacterium
GCCGGCGATCAGTTTCAGATTATTTATGATGAGCTTTGGCGTGATGGTGAACGTCTGGGCGACGGTGAAATTCTCGCGGCGGAATTTATCAATCAAGGTGAGTCCTTCCGCGCCATCCGCTATGAAGACCCCCAGGGACGCGTGGATTACTACACCCCCGACGGCCACAGCGTCCGCAAGGCTTTCGTCCGGGCACCGCTGTCCTTCTCCCGTATCAGCTCAAACTTCAATCCCAAGCGCCGCCACCCGAAACTCAACACTATCCGTGCGCATAAAGGCGTGGACTACGCCGCCCCAACCGGCACCCCGGTCAAAGCTGCCGGTGACGGCAAAGTGATTCATCGTGGCGTGAAAGGCGGCTATGGAAAAACCGTCATCCTGCAACACGGTGGCAACATCACGACCCTGTATGCCCATTTGTCCCGCTACGGCAAATTCCGCAACGGCACGCGCGTGCGCCAGGGACAGATCATCGGCTATGTCGGCTCGACAGGACTGGCCACCGGACCGCACCTGCACTATGAATATCGCACCAACGGCGTGCATCGTAATCCGCGAACGGTAAAGCTCCCAGACGCAGAACCAATCAACCCGGAATACCTGCCTGAGTTTCGTGCCATCGCCAGCGATCTGCTTGAACAACTCGAGGCTCGCCCCGGCCTGGCCGTTGCCCGGGTCGATGTGACAGAAACCTGACCACTCATTACACCAGTCAGTCATGCTGTACATCGGCCTGATCTCTGGTACGAGCATGGACGGCATCGACTCGGTGCTGGTCCGCTTCGATAGCAGCACACCCACTCTGCTTGCCTCTCTGAGCAGATCCTATCCGGCTGAACTGCATGAACAATTGCTGGCCGGTGCAGCGAACCCAGAACAGTTCACCCTGCATGACTTCGGCACGATGCACGCGTTGCTGGCGCGGGAATTTGCTGCTGCCGTGGAAGAACTACTAAGCAGCGCTGCATGCAGCGCTGATCAGGTCAGCGCCATCGGCAGTCACGGACAAACCATTCTCCATGCGCCCCTTAATGCGCCGCCCTTTACCTTGCAGCTGGGCGACCCGGGTGCGCTGGCGGCGTTGACGGGAATTCCTGTTGCCGCAGACTTTCGAAGCACCGACATGGCGCTTGGCGGTCAGGGCGCCCCGTTAATGCCTGCCTTTCACCAGTTTGCCTTTGGCAGCGACGTTGAAGACAGAGCCCTGGTGAATATCGGCGGCATTGCCAATCTGAGCCTGATGCCCGCACAGGGGCTCACCACCGGCTTCGATACGGGCCCGGGTAACACACTGCTGGATAGCTGGCATCGAAGCCATCGCGGCGGAGACTTTGACCCGGGTGGCGCCTGGTCTGCGAGCGGGCAACCGGACATGACTCTGCTGGCCCGACTCCTCACTGATCCGTATTTCAATGCACCGCCCCCCAAGAGCACGGGCACCGATTACTTCAATCGCGAATGGCTCGATAGCCACCTGGCAACGCTTGAGTCGCCAACCACCCCTGTCGACGTGCAAGCCACGCTGGCCGAACTGACCGCAGTCAGCATTGCGAACTCGCTGGCGGCAACAAACTTACAGCCCACCTCACTGGCCGTGTGCGGCGGCGGTGCCCACAACCAGGATTTGCTTCAGCGCCTGCAACAACACTTACCCGCGTGGCAGGTCGTTACAACGTCTGACTGGGGCATTGCACCGGACTGGGTTGAGGCCGCGGGTTTCGCCTGGCTTGCCCATGAACGCCTGGCGGGAAACGCCAGCAGCTTGCCCGCCGTCACCGGCGCCCGGCTCGCTGTCAGCCAAGGTGGTCTTTACTTGCCGCCCTCAGATTCATTATGACAAATGTGACCGGTTAGACAGCCCGTTCTGTCTGCGCTGATATAGTGAAAGGCTGCAAAGGAAGGCAGCCTTGAATACGCCGGACCTGAAAATTCCCGACTACTACATCAATCGCGAGCTCAGCGCACTCGAGTTCAACCGGCGCGTGCTGAATCTTGCGATGGATGTACAAATACCCCTGCTCGAACGTTTGAAGTTCCTGTGTATCGTCAGCACCAATCTGGATGAGTTCTTTGAAATTCGCGTCAGCGGATTGAAGCAACGGCTGGAAATCGGCTCCGCGCCGGCTGGGCCGGATATGCTGACGCCGCAGCAGGCACTGAACAATATCGGCGAGCGAGCCCATCGGCTCGTAGAGCAACAGTATCGACTCTTAAATGACACCCTGATTCCGGAGCTGGATGCAGAAGGCATTCGCTTCATTCGCCGCACGAGGTGGAACCGCGCACAGCAGAAATGGCTGCGCACTTACTTCGAAAATGAAATTGAACCGGTACTCAGCCCGGTGACGCTGGATCCCGCCCGGCCGTTTCCGAGGATTTTGAACAAGAGCCTGAACTTTATTGTCGGGCTTAACGGCGTGCACGCCTTCGGTCGACCCTGCAGTCGGGCTATCGTACAGGCACCGCGTTCGCTGCCGCGACTGATTCGACTGTCACCGGACCTGGAACACACGGGGCCCAATGACTTCGTCTTCCTGTCGTCGGTCATTCACGCTTTCGTCGATGACATGTTCACCGGCATGGAAATCACCGGCTGCTATCAATTTCGGGTGACGCGAAACAGTGATCTATATGTCGACGACGAAGAGGTCGACGACCTGATGCGCGCCCTTGAAGGTGAACTCATTGCCAGTCGATATGGCGCCGCCGTGCGACTGGAGACGGCCCACAACTGCCCCCCCGATCTGACCAATTTTCTGCTGGACATGTTTGGTCTGGAAAGTGAAGACCTATATCAGGTTGATGGCCCGGTGAACCTCAATCGACTGATGGAAGTTTACCGGCGCTGCGAACGCCCGGACCTTAAGGATCGACCCTTCACACCCAGTGTGCCCAAAGACCTGATTGACAAAGAAAACATCTTCGCAGCCCTGAGCACACACGATATAGTTTTACACCACCCCTTTGAATCCTTCGGTCCCGTGCTTGAATTCATTAGCCGGGCCGCCCAGGACTCGGCGGTACTGGCAGTAAAAATCACCTTGTATCGCACCGGGCCAGACTCCCCGATTGTTGACGCCCTGGTACTAGCTGCCCAGGCCGGCAAAGAAGTGACAGTCAGCGTCGAATTACGGGCCCGTTTTGATGAAGCCGCCAATATTAAACTGGCCAACCGCTTGCAGGCGGCAGGTGCCCACGTCGTATACGGTGTGCGGGGCTTCAAAACCCACTGCAAGATGGCGCTGGTCGTGCGCCGGGAGGCCGGCAAGCTTCGTCGCTATGTGCACCTGGGCACGGGTAACTATCACCCCGGCACTGCCAGAATCTATACCGACTATGGCCTGCTGACCGCTGACCCGGATATCGGCGATGACGTTCACCAAATTTTTCTGCAACTCACCAGCATGATGCAGACACCGCCGTTGCGTTGCGTCTCCCAATCACCTTTTGGACTGCACGAAACGATAATTGGGCAAATTGAGCAAGAGATAAGCAATGTAGCCACCGGAGGGGTCGGCCACATCATTGCCAAGATTAATGCCCTGGTGGAGCCGGAGGTGATTCGTGCTTTGTACCGGGCCTCCAGCGCCGGTGTCATGGTGGATCTCATCGTCCGCGGGACTTGTTGTTTGCGTCCGGGTATTCCCGGGGTCTCTGAGAATATCCGCGTCCGATCAATTATCGGTCGATTTCTCGAGCATTCCCGACTGTTCTATTTTCATGCCAATGGCGAAGCAAAAGTTTTTTGCTCCAGCGCCGACTGGATGGATCGCAACTTCTTCCGTCGGGTGGAGACCGCATTCCCGATTACTGACCTGGATATCAAGACTCGACTGCTGGGGGACCTGGACACGTACCTCAGCGATAACACCCATGCCTGGGAGCTTCAGACCGACGGCAGCTACCAGTTACTTCAGAGGGAGAAAGGCGACGACGCCCTCTCCGCACAGGCCCAACTGTTAAGCGAGCTGGCCGAACAAAGCTAGGCAAAGTCCATACCGAAGCCTGCCGCGTCGAGGAAATTTCTCTCTTGCTTCAGATCGGCATGGGTCAGTGGATTCAACGCTAACCAGCCGTCGGGCATTTTCAGCGATAACGACTTTTTGCCAACCTTGATGCTTAAGGGCACAGCCGGACCGGCAGCCCGGTTCCGATTCAATAACACCGCGAGTCGAAGCAGAACAGCCAGTCGGGTGGCGCGCAGACTGAGCTTGCCAGCCAGTGTCTCGAATTCACTGCCGACAAAGGAACGGCGATGTGCCCCGACCAGCAGTGACAACAACCGTTGTTCCTGTTTTGGAAAACCCGGCATGTCCGAGTGCTCCAAAAGATAGGCGCCGTGACGTTGATAGTGCGAATGAGCGATATCCAGACCGATCTCATGTAAACGAGCGGCCCAACCCAACACCAGGCGATCGGCGGGCGCAGACAAGGCCCAGGGCTCAGCCACCTGGGCCAGCAAATCAAGGGCTGTTTTTTCAACGCGGCGCGACTGCTCTATATCAACACCATAGCGAGACATCATTGCGCGCACCGTCCTGAAGCGCGAGTCTTCCTGACTCAGTCTGCCGAGCAAGTCGTAGAGAATGCCCTCGCGCAATGCGCCATCGGCGACCAGCATTCGCTCGGTATCCAGCATGGCCATAATCTCGGCCAGAATACTGACCCCGCCTGCAAACACGGGTTTACGCTGCTCCGAAAGGCCCGGCAGGTCCAGGTGGTCCAGCTTGCCGGCATCGACCATGCGAGCAATCAGGTCTTGCAGACCGGCGGGAGTAATGAAGGTTTCTTCGCCGTGTAGATTGCGTAATACCCGCTGACAGGCCCGGATGGTGCCCGATGCCCCGGCGAAACGAACCACGGGAACGGCGCCAAAGCGGGCCTTAACGGGCTCCAGTTCCAGCCGAGCTGCCAGTCGCGCTCGCTCAAAACGCCTCGCTGTCAGCTTGCCCGAACCAAAATGGGCGGCGCTGATCGCGACACAGCCCAGGTAGAGGCTTTCCAAAATTTCCGGTTCGTAACCGGTACCGCGAATTAATTCAGTACTGCCACCACCAATGTCGACAACTATCTGGGGTCCATCGACAAGGGGCATACTCTGCGCGACGCCCAGATAGATCAGGCGCGCCTCTTCAATACCGGAAATGATTTCGACCGGATGGCCAAGACACTCAGCGGCTTTATCAAGAAAGGCCTCGGGATTACGCGCTTTGCGCAGGGTATTAGTGCCCACCACCCGAACCTGATCGGCATGCATTTCTCGCAGACGTTCACCGAATCGTGACAGGCAGGCCAGGGCGCGATCCTGGCTTTTGGCTTTGAGCTGCTTATCCTCATCCAGCCCTGCGGCCAGGCGGACCATCTCACGCAGACGGTCGATAACAGTGACCTGGCCATGGGAATACTTGGCCACCACCATGTGAAAACTGTTGGAGCCCAGATCAACGGCGGCCAGAACACTGGTATTGCTCTGGTCGGAGGATGAAGGCGCCCCGAGCGGCGCGGCCCGGGAGCCTGCCTGCATTAACTCTCGTTCTTGACGATGACCGGTGCGACCATAGGCTGCGTGGCATCCGTACCGGGTTTTTCAGTCCGCGCCACGGAAGGTGCAGCTGCCTGATGAATTAACTGCCCGTTAATTTCGGCACCGGCGGCCATTTCGATCAACTCGTAGTGCAGGTTGCCAACGACCCTCGCGGTGGGCCCAAGCTGCACACGCTCGGTACAAACCACATCGCCTTCGACTGTGCCGTTCAGGGCCATCCGGGGCACTTTCACACTGCCTTCCACCCGGCCGTCTTCACTGATACTCAGGAATGCTTCCGAATCGCGATCTGCCGCAACGCCGCCATGGACGATCCCGTCAATATGGCACCCGCCCTCAAAACGCAGATCCCCCTCAATCCTCGTGCCTTCGCCGACCAGGGTCTGAATCACATCACTGCGTCGCTTTTTCTTGCCAAACATCTGCCCCGCCTCCGGAAATGGTGTTTCAACTATATGGACAGTTTAGACCCACAATAGGGCCATAAACCTGACGGGGTTCACACCCCACCCCTCAGCCGCGCTGCAGCTTCCACTCAAAGGAGGCTTCCACCGGCTCCACGCCCTTGCTCGAGGGCCGGATCCGCACGGTCACAGTCTCCGGCATGAAATCGGCCGGCAACTCCAGATCAGCCTGAAGATTCTGAAAATAGCGGAACGAAAATCTCAGGGTCTTCGGCCCGTCAACTCCCAGCTCGTTAAGCCCCAGAACCTCACTTTGGCCACCCCGTTCACCGGCCACTGCGACTTCTACCGTCCCCTTGATCCGACGACCGTCCCTCAGAGCCTGGGCCAGCACCAGGCGCAAGCTAATGTTGTCCCCTGCAGCGTCTGGAAACAAGCCGAAATCCTGGACCCTCAGACCCGACTGCTGGTCACCAACAATCCCCCGGTAGAAGGCAATATCTTCTTCCTGCTTCTGAATCCGCGACTGCAGGGCACTCAAACGCTGCTCTACCTGTCGATAAGCCTCCGCCTTTACCTTGCTATCAGTCTCCAGCAAGGCCAATCGTTCACTCAGTTCATCGTTAATCTGCCGCGTTTGGGTCAAATCGCCCAACAACTCGGCCTCGCGCTCAAAAGCTGCCAGGCGATTGTGGCCACCGCGAATCTGCCCAACTTCAAAAATCGCCCAGGCCGCAGCCAGACCCAGCGCCACCGCGAAACCAGACACCATCCTGTTCAGGCCTGCTGGCGAAGCTTTTCTGGGAATCTTCACTCGGCCTGCCTCAACCAACGGCTCGGCCACCAGGTAGGCTGGGGCGGCGCACCGTCAGGAAACAAGGCCGGGGCCAACTCATCGAGCGCCTGGACATAAACCGGCCGCTTGAAATAGATGACGTCCTTCACAGGCCGCCAGAAATCGACCCAGCGCCAACGATCAAATTCAGGCAGGTCGGATGTGTCCAATTGAACTTTGCTTTCGTCACCCACCAGTCTCAGTAAATACCAACGCTGCTTCTGACCAATACAAAGCGGCTGACGGTCGCGACGCACAAATCGTTTGGGCAGACGATAGTAAAGCCAGTCAGTTGTGCAGGCGAGAATCTCAACGTCCGTGCGCTGCAAACCAATTTCCTCGTGCAACTCACGATACATCGCATCTTCCGGGCTCTCGTCCAGTTGAATGCCCCCTTGGGGAAACTGCCATCCAGACTGCCCCGTTCGGCCGCCGACCAGCACCGCTCGTGATACATCGCTGAGAATAATGCCAACGTTCGCCCGGAAGCCCAGTTGGTCTATACAGTCACTCATTCCCTGAGATTCTTTCACATCGAGAAATAGGCCGCCACGAAATCAAACAGCTTCTGTAAACTGCTTCGCGTTTCCGGCAAACCTCGGCCATGCAAATAAAGACTCCAATACTGTTGTTGCTGCTGGGCCTGGGCACTTTGGCCTCCCTGACCCTGGCGCTGGCTATCGGCAGTGGCAGTACCGGTCCGGCCGAGGCACTGGCGGCATTTACGCAACAAGGGAGCCAGGCAGCTCAGGACATTGTCTTCAAACTGAGATTGCCGCGAGCGCTGGCAGCCTTCGGAACCGGCGCCTGCCTGGCATTGGCGGGCGTCCTCATGCAGGTGCTGTTGCGTAATCCGCTGGCCGATCCCTACATCCTGGGCACATCGGGCGGCGCCGCCGTGGCCGCCCTGACCGCCATGCTGCTGGGCGCTGCCGGCTTGCTGATCGATGCCGCCGCCTTTGGCGGCGCCCTGGCCAGTACTTTTCTGGTGTTCGGGCTGGCGCGCGAACGCGGGGAATGGGCGCCGGGCAGGCTCTTACTTACCGGCGTTGTTATCGCCGCCGGCTGGAGCGCTCTGATCAGCCTGTTGCTGGCCACATCGCCCGAAGCCGGTCTGCGCGGCATGCTGTTCTGGTTAATGGGTGATTTCGCCTTTGCCGGCTCACCGGTGCTGGTACTCACAGCAGCGCTGGTGGCCACGGTGTTGGGCACCCTGGGAAGTCGGGCGCTCAATTTACTGGCCACAGGTGATCAGCAGGCTGCCTTGCTGGGCCTGCCTGTCGCCGAAACCCGCACTGTGACCTACCTGGCCGCAGCCGCAATGACCTCGGTGGCCGTCACCACGGCCGGCACCGTCGGTTTTATCGGCCTGGTGGTGCCTCACCTGCTGCGTCTGCTCGGCGCGACGAACCATCGTGCCCTGATCCCCGGATCGGCGCTGGCAGGCGGCACTTTACTCGTCATTGCAGACACGGTGGCCCGCACTCTGCTGGCACCGCGCCAATTACCGGTGGGCGCCATCACCGCCGTGATCGGTGTGCCCCTGTTCCTTTTGTTGTTGCGCCAGGGCCCGGGTCGGGGCCGATCCGCTTAAGCACGGCGCGCCAGGTACTCGCAACCGTTCGCCATCAAGGCAACGAAGGCCTCTCGGTCACCGCGTTCGACAATCGTGCGCAACCGATCCACACCCTCGGCCAGGGCAAGCAAGGCCTCGGCGTTGAAGGGGTTGTCGTGTTGAATCTCGAAATACAGTTCGGGACTTTCACTGGCAACCCGCGACGCCACCTCCAACTGGGCGTCGAAGGTGGTGCTGGACAGGGCCTCAAGTCTGGGCAGTGACTCGCCGCTCTCCGCCAAAGCCGAGAAGAAAGCAATGTTCAGGGCATGGGACAGACCCAGCACGAAAGCGATCAGGCGGTCGTGCTCAGCCAGGGGCATATCAATCTGCTGAGCCATGGTGGAATCGAACAGCAGCTTGGCTTCTGCTGTCGCCTCCGGCACGCCAACATCAAGAAACAGCACATGCCGGCCGGACAGCAGCTGTGTGTCCGGACCAAACATGGGGTGCAGTGAAGTCACCTTTAAGCCCTTGCCCGCCAGTTGCTCCAGTGTCCCGACCAACGGAGACTTCAGCGAACCAATATCGAATACCAGGCCACGCCGCCCCGCATCACCGAATGCCGCAAGAATTTCCTGGCTGATCCGGATCGGCGCCGCGACGACAGTCAGGTCGAAGCTATCCGGCGTTGCCGACCAGTCCGTTACGCAGTTAAAGGTGGCTGGCTGGTGCACCGGGTCGGCGATGGTTACCTCGTATCCCTGCGAATCCAGGAATTCAGCAAACCACTGCCCCATCTTGCCGCCGCCACCAATCACCAGGGCTTGCTTGCCGCGACCCCGACCTTCGGCACGCACGCGAGCCCGTTCCTGCTTCGTCAGGGAGGACTCGATCAATAGCTGCATCAGGGACTCCGCCAGTTCCGGCGGCAAACCCAGCGCCAGGGCCTGGTCACGGGCAGCATCGATAACCTGCTTTTCGCGGCGAAAATCACGGGTTGCTGAACCCGTGGCCTGCTTGACCTCGCCGATACGACCCACCAAAGCCTGGCGTTCGGCAGCGAGGTCGATAATCTGCCGATCGATGGCAGTGAGGCGGGCGCGAAGTTCTTCAAGGTTCATGGTGGGGCATAAGGTAACGTAGACGACGATGTGTTGCCGACCGATTAAAGTCACAAGCTCCGGTAGAATCCCGGCCGGACTATGAAGAACCAGGTCGCCATCGCCTCCAGCTCTGTCCTCGCAGCCGAGGCGGGCGCGGAAATCGTCCACGCCGGCGGCAACGCCGTGGATGCAGCCATTGCTGCCGCGGCCGTTTCCATGAATACCGAACCCGGCGTCTGCTCCCTGGGTTGCGGCGGCTATATCACGGTGCGAGCGCCGGGCGAGGCAGCCCTGACCTACGATGGCTATGTGGCAGTGCCCGGTGCCGGCCGACTGCCGGACCCTCAGGATCGGGTTGCCGTGCCGGTGCACCTTGAGTACGGCGGCGGGGTGGATACCGTTGTGGGGCCGGATACCATCGCAGTGCCGGGCGGCATCGCGCTGCTGGATGCCGCATCCCGCGCCTACGGCACACTGCCCTGGCAGACGGTGTTAGAGCCTGCCGTGGAGATCACCCGCCGGGGTTTTCCTTTGCCGGCGGCTTCCTTTCATTACCTGGAGTACTCGGGCGAGCCGATTTTCGGCCGCTCCGCCGACGGCAGACAGGCCCTGCATCACCCGGACGGTCGGCTCAAAGCAGCCGGCGAAAACATCGTGGTTCCGCACCTGGCTGACACGCTGGAGCGCATTGGGCGCATGGGGGCAGCGGATTTTTATACCGGCGAGCTGGGTCGGGCCATGGCGAAGTTTGTGCAGGCCCAGGGTGGCCGGCTCAATGAACAGGACCTGGCAAGCTACGCCGTGCTGGAAAGGCCCAGCCTGGTCACTCGCCTGGGTGATTGGGAAATCGCTACCAATCCACCCCCGGCAGTTGGCGGCGCCGTACTCAGTGCGATGCTCAATCTTATGGGTCAATCCCCTGAACTGGCCTGGGATGAAGCCGGACTAAACCGACTCATACAGGTACAGCGAGCCGTCCTGGGTTATCGGCGGGTGCGGCTGGACCTCAGCGACAATCTGGCAGGCGATGCCGAACGATTACTGACGGCAGCCGGCGCCGGTGACCTGAGGTCCCTGCTCGAATCGGGATCAACCTGTCATACCTCGGCCGTGGACAGTAATGGTCTGGCCTGCAGCATTACGCTGTCTGCCGGTTATGGCTCAGGCGACATGCCCCCCGGAACCGGAATCTGGCTCAACAACTGCCTGGGCGAACTGGAACTGAATAAGCGCGGACTGGAGCCCGGCGCCCCAGGCTCGCGGCTGCCATCCAACATGGCGCCAAGCACAGCCGTTAACAGCCACGGTGAAGTGCTGGCCATCGGCTCGCCCGGCGCCGACCGGATTACCACGGCCCTGCTCCAGACATTGGTCAATTATTTCTTGCTGGGCATGAGTCTGCAGGAGGCCATCCAGCATCCCCGTCTGCACGTGGAATTTAATGACGCCGACTACCGAGTTGCCTGCGAAGAAGGTCTGGCGATTGCCGCGAATCAGCCCGTGCGTCACTTCCCCGGACAGTCCATGTTTTTCGGCGGCGTCGGCGCGACGGCCTGGCACCCCGAGACAGGCTTTGAAGTTGCCGCCGACCCGCGGCGATCCGGGGGCACATGGACATCAAGCAACTGAAAAAATTTGCCGCAAGCTGTGCGCTGGTATTTGGCTGCGCCCTGCTGGCCAGCGCCGCGGCTGCCGGGCAAAGGGTGATCCTTGACGAGGGCTCGGCGATTCACGTCACCACGGATGCCACGGGCCGACGCATCAGCTTCGATCTGGCGGGTCTGGTCTGGGTGATGGACCCGGCTGACGGCAACGCTAAACCGGTCACGGCAGCCACACAGCTCGCCCGTTATCCCATCCTTGCGCCGGATGGGCAGCAGCTCGCTTACCTGACCGGCCTGCCGGGCCAGCGGCAATTGCAACTGCTCAGCGATCTGCAGGGCTCGCCGAAACGCCTGAGCTTCGGGCCCTTTGATCACGCGACGCCGACCTGGCATCCCGACGGACAACGGCTGGCGTTTGCATCCAATCGCGGCGGCGACCTGAGCATCTGGGAAATTGATGTCGCCAGCCTGGACCTGAATCAAAGAACGTTCTCACCCGGCACTGAAAAAGACCCGGCCTATGACGCGCAGGGCCAGCGACTGGCCTATGTCGGCAATACGCCGCAGGGACAGGGTCTGTTTGTAATCGACGCTGACGGCGAAACAAGTCTCGAGCTGTCAGTCGAAGGCAGCCTGCATGCGCCTTCCTGGCGCCCCGACGGAAGCTTGCTGACCTTTGTTTATCGCAGCGCCGGGGTGAGTGAACTGCGGATGCTGATTTTATCGAAGCCGCGCATTGTCAAAGCGCTGACCCGTGGCGAAAACGTCTTTGCATCGCCGGCGCGCTGGCTGGACAAAAAGACGTTTATCTACGCAGCCGACGGCCGCATTCGCCGGCGCCGTTTTGATGACTTCAGTGCCTCAGACCTGCCGTTTCGAGCCTCGCTGGAGCTGCCCGCCCGGCCGACCGCTGCCCGGCAGGTCGATGCCGCGCGTGAAAGCCTGACCCCCGTGCAAGGCATTACGGGTTTCGCGCAAACGGGCGGGCGCCGATTTGTCAGCGCACTGGGCGATATCTGGGAGCTGGATCGTGACGGTGCCGTAGTCAGCAAACTCAGTAATGCACCTGATTTTGAAACCCAGTTGACGGCTGCACCGGATGGCAGCCTGCTGGCGTTTCTCTCCGATCGCAGCGGCGAACTGCAGCTGTGGGTAATGGACACGGCCAGCGGAACAAGCCGGCAACTGACCCAGGAACAAGGTGTACCCGAACAACCGGCCTGGCGACAGGACGGCAACGCCATCGCTTACCTGGTTGCCCCCCATCCCGGCGCCCGGACACGAGCCCTGAAAACCGTGGCCTTAGACACAGGCGAAGTGAATGAAGTCGCACGATCCCTGCCGCGCCCCACATCGACGGACTGGTCACCCAACGGTCTGATCATTCTGAGCCGGTCCAGTGGCGGGCTGCTCGCCTATACAGAGGAGGGCCAGCTGGCCAGGCTGCCCGCCAGCGTACCGACGAATAGCAGCGCTGTGCGCTGGTCGCCGGATGGCAGCTTGCTGGCCTGGGTGCAGGCCGGCCAGCTGCGTCTGTCGGCTCTTCAGGACACGGGTGAATGGGCACCCGCCGTCGATATCGCGGGCGCGGCCAGCCAGCCACGCTGGATCGACGCAGGCCGGTCCCTGGCCTGGCTTGGCACCGACGGTCTGATGGCCTGGGCCATTGCTGACCGGTCCACAACTTCCCTGCCCCTGCACCTGACCTGGCAGGCGGGAAGCCAACCCGAGGAGCCCCTGGTCATCAGGGCGGGACGTGTCTTCGATGGCCTGGGCCCCGACTACGAATACGCACAGGACATCGTCATCAAGAACGGCCGCATTGTCAGCATGGGGCCGTGGCGTGACCCGCCCCCGGGCAAAGTTTTCGATGCCCGACAACTGACGGTGATGCCGGGCCTCATTGATCTTGAGGTTCGCCCGGACGGACCCCAGGCCGGGAACGAAGGCCGAGCCTGGCTGGCCTATGGGGTAACCAGTATCCGGGAATTTTCGCGCAACTCTTCCGCCACCCTGGAACGACTGGAGAGCTGGGCCAGTGGACAGCGACCCGGCCCGCGTCTGTTCCCGGTGGCCCACGTCTGCGGCACACCCGGCGATGGCGTGGCGGCGAGCTTCGCGCGGCGGGCGCGCCAATTGCAGGCAGTGGCTGTCGAACTTTGCGATGCAGAGACCGGGCGGGTTCGAGCCGAATGGATTGCGCAAGCCCAGGCGGCCGGACTGATCAGCATCACCCCGGGAATCTTTCCCGGCGCGCTGCTTGGCGCCGACGAAACCCGACTGCTGGGCAACGGAACCGGCCTGCCGGAAGCTGCTAATCGATTTATCTATGGTGACGTCATCGACATTGCCGGCGCCGGCCGGCTGACATCCATCTCAGGCCTGTCAGCCGTGGGTCTGGCCACCCTGGACCGCCGCTCGAGCTGGTTTGACGAAGCAGCCTTCAGCCGCCTGTTCGGCGCTGCGCAACGAAGCTGGTATGAGCAGTCATGGCAGCAACAGGCAGGTCGATTCGGCCCCGCCCTGCGGGCGGAGGCCCGGACCGCCGGCCAGAGCCTGTTCCGGGCTGTTGGGCGAGGCGCGCGAGTGGTAACGGGCAGTGTCTCCCCCGCCGTGCCGCCCGGCCTGGGCACCCAGGCGGAACTGCAGCTGTTGCGCGCCACTGGACTGCAGAGTTTTGAGGTGTTGCGCATGGCCACCCGCGATGCTGCCGCCGCCCTGGGCGCCCAGCACCAGCTGGGACGCATTGGCCCGGGCATGCTGGCCGATCTGGTGCTGGTGGCCGGCGACCCCCTCCAGGACATCACGGCAACGGGCGAGGTAGTCGCGACAGTCGCCGCCGGCAGGCTGTACCCCCGTGAGAGCCTGCTTAATCCCTGAGGCGTTGGAAAATTTTACAGCCAGAACTGGCCCCACGACTCATTTTTTGGCTATTCCACAGCTTTCCCACAGAGTCCTTCACCGGCATCAGCCCCCCGAACGGGCAGGATCAACGCGGGATGCACGGCGGTTTTTCCCCCGGCGATCAGCGCCCTGAGCGCAATACCTGAGTCAGGCGGGAATCAAGACCCTGTCGGTATTCATTACAACTATCTACCAATCGTGAGGAAAATACTGAACCTCAGATGGCCAAGTCACTAATATGCAAACATTTTTTTAGGATTGGCATGCCAATTGCATTATTACTTTGCGCACAAAAAAGAGGTTGCAAAAGCAGTGGCAATTTCGACATCTGATCACCAGACATCGAAGCCAGAAGAAGCGAATAAGAAGAATAAGACAGTAGAAGAATAAGAAGCACCGGATATATAACAAAAATTACAATCCACCACAGCCTAGCTGCTGGTAAAGCAACCGAATTCGCGACAACAACAATAACCCGTAACCCCGCCTCCCTAGCGGGGTTTTTTTTGCCTGCCAGTAACGTCTCGGCGTCTTAGCCGGCGTGCTTTATGCTGCTGCCATGCAAGATGACGCCCCTGTGGACCAAGCCGCCCTGCTGACCACAGCAGATCTGGCCATTACCGTCGCCGGCCGACGCCTGGTGGATGCACTTCACCTGACTGTCCATGCCGGCCAGTTCATTGCCGTGCTGGGACCCAATGGCGTAGGCAAAACACTGACTCTGCTGACACTGGCCGGCTTGCGTGAAGCTGACCGGGGAGACATTCATCTGGGCGGTACGCGACTGCGCCAGCTAAGCCGGCCCGTCATTGCGCGACGCCTGGGACTCATGCTCCAGCATCAAACCGACCCTTTCCCGACCAGCGTGCTGGAGACCACGTTGCTGGGCCGGCATGCGCGCAATGGCATCTGGGGCTGGGAAACCTCAGCTGACCGTCGCCTGGCTCGTGACACGCTTGAGCGGGTTGATCTCGCCGGCTTTGAAGGACGCACGGCAGCCACCCTCTCCGGCGGCGAGCGAAGACGCCTGGCCCTGGCCACGCTGCTGATGCAGGACCCTCAGTTGCTGCTGCTTGATGAGCCGCTGAACCACCTGGACCCTCAGCACCGTTTCGCTGTACTTGCCTGCCTCACTGAACTTTGCGCCGGGGGCAAAGCAGTGATTGCCAGCCTGCATGACCCTATGCTCGCTGCGCAATACGCCAGCCATGTGTTGTTATTACATGGCGATGGCAGCTGGTTTTTTGGCCCCTCAACGCAACTGCTCAATCAAGCGCATCTCGAAGCGCTGTATGACACCCCCTTCGTTGAGATCCATCACGGCACACGCCAATTGCTGATGCCTGTCGCGCCCGACAACTTGACCCCCGGTAGAAGCGCCCCTTAGAGTCGCCGCTAGCCAGGTGCTCCCGATCGTCAGGTCGGGATAACGGGAAGCCGGTACTCCGGAACCTTTGGTTCCGAAAATTCCGGCGCTGCCCCCGCAACGGTGATCGAGTTAAGCCGCTTCAGCGGATCCGAACACGGGTTCGCAACCACTGCGCACAGAGCGCGGGAAGGTGAATCAGCCCGGCATTAAATGCCTGCTCGTCAGCCCGGAAACCGGCCTGGTCAGGGACAAGGGTGCGGCGGGCGCTCGGTCAGTCACTGTCTTCGGCTGTCCGAAATCTCCTCTCTACCCTTGGTAATTAAAAACCAAGCCTGCGCGGGGTCGCGCGGGGGGGCAAAAATATGTATCGCCGAATTCTTATGGCCGCAGCTATTGCGACGGCCTGCCTGCCATCCACCGGAACCGCATCGGACACCATGGACAATATGGTTGTGCGGGGTAGTCGCACGCCTCAGCCAGTCACGAAGCTGAGCAGCTCCGTGTCCGTTATTCAGCGGGAACAGATCGAAGAACGCAAAGCGGTTTTCGTCACCGACTATCTCCAGGACCTGCCTGGCGTCGCCGTCAGTCGGGCCGGCGCCTTCGGCACCCAGACCCAGGTTCGGGTGCGGGGCGCAGAAGCCAATCACGCCCTGGTGGTCATTGATGGCGTCGAGGTTAATGATCCCGCCGGCGGTGACGAATTCAGCTTCGAGCAGCTCACGAGTTGGGAAGTCGAAAACATTGAGGTGATCCGGGGCCCGCAAAGCGCACTGTGGGGCAGCGATGCCATGGCCGGTGTCATTAACATCACAACACGTCGCGCGCAGGACGAATTCAGCGCCGGTGCCTTCGGCGAAACGGGCTCATTCGATACCCGCTTCTTTGGTGGGCATCTGGGTACCAATTTTGGCCGCGGCTCTGTGGACTTCAGTGCGTCTTCCTACGACACGGATGGAGAGAATATCTCCCGCTCGGGGAACGAAGAGGACGGTTTCGAGAACCTGGCCGCCACGCTGCAGGCAAACATCGAGGCCACGGATCAGCTGGAACTCTCCATGTTCAGCCGCTTCTCCGATGGCACCTCAGAGTTTGACAGTACCGCGAACACGGGACTGCCCGAGGATGCGCCCCTGGAGTCAGACATAAAGTTATTTATCCTGCGAACCACGGCGGAACTCGGACTGCTGGAGGACCGCTGGACTCAGCTCGCGCAATTCACCTACGTGAAGTCTGATCGGGACAATAAAGACCCGCGAGCCGCGACGGATCCCTTCCTTGATGAGCCCGTTGACTACGAGGCCGCCCGCTACGGCTTCCAGTTCCAGACGAGCTATGACTTCAACGCCACGGCAGAAACCAACCGACTGACTCTGGCTGTCGATCACCAAAGAGACGAGTACGAACAAAAAGGTGACCTGTTCTTCGGCTCGCCTGTGGGCCAGAACCAGGAGATGGACAACACCGGTATCGTCGCCGAGTACCTGCTGGAACCCCTGGACAATCTCAATTTGTCCGGCAGCCTGCGCTACGACGATAACTCGGACTTCAAGGACGAGACCACCTGGCGCCTGGGAGGCACCCTGCGATTCGATGCTACCGGTACCCGCCTGCGTGCCACGGCGGGCAAGGGCCAGAAGTCGCCAACGTTCACCGAGCGTTTTGGCTTCTTTCCCGGGAGCTTCATAGGCAACCCGGACCTGCGTCCGGAAGAATCCCTTGGCTTCGACGTGGGCCTGGTCCAGGATATGTTCGGCGGCCGGGCGCAGGCCACCGTGTCTTACTTCCGCGATCGCGTGGAAGATGAGATTGCGTCGGTATTCGACCCTGTTGCGGGAGCCAGCACCAGCATCAACCTGGACGGTAACAGCCGGCGCCAGGGCGTGGAAACAAGCCTCCAGGCCAGCCTGCCTGCTGATATAGATGCACGGGCGAGCTACACCTACACCAATGCGAAACAGCCCGATGCGAACAACGGTGGCAACCGGCGGGAGATTCGTCGCCCCAGGCAAATGGCCGCACTCAACCTCAATTACGACTTTCTGAATGATCGGGCCGACGTCAATCTCAATGTTTCCTATACCGGGAAACAAAAGGACGATGTTTTCCGAGCCTCGAACGGGTTTGCCGAGGAGCGCCTGACGCTGGACGACTACACCCTCGTGGATATCACGGCCAGCTTTGAAGTGACCGAAGAATTCTCCGTGTACGCCCGGGCGGAAAATTTATTCGACGAAGACTACGAAAATATCTTTGGCTATAAGACACCGGGCCAAGGCTACTATGCCGGCCTGCGCATGCGCCTGCGCTAAGGGGCGAGGCTCATGAACAGATATTTGCTGGCGATCCTGCTGGTGGCCGGTGTGGCGGCTCAACTGGCGCCCCACCCTTTCAATGTCAGCCCCGTGGCAGCCATCGGGCTGTTCGCCGGGGCACTGTTGAGGCCACGGGTGGCCTGGCTGGTGCCCGTGGCCGCCATGGCCATAAGTCAGTTCACAACTGACTTCTATCCCCTGCCGGTGCTCATCTGCGTTCTGACGGGAATGCTGGCCGGGCCGATCCTCGGGCGCCTTTGTCTGTCACGACAACAGAGCGTCACGCGCTTCACCGGTGCCACCCTCGGTGCGGCGCTGAGCTTTTACCTGATCTCCAACTTCGGCATCTGGCTGGCCGGCTACTACCCCGCCACCTGGGCCGGCCTGGTCGATTGCTACCTGATGGGCCTCCCCTTTCTGGGCCGCAGCCTGATCGGCGATCTGGTCTACGGGGCAATTCTGTTCGGGGCGTGGGCCTTGGCCGTGGAATTTCGGAACAACCGGGGGAGCGGCCGGTTTGCCTGAACCCATCGTGTTGTCCTGGAGCAGCGGCAAGGATTCTGCCTGGGCCTTGCAACTGCTCAACGACGACCCGAGCTTCGAAGTTGTCGGCCTGTTGACGACCTTTAACACCGATGCAGACCGCGTTGCCATGCATGCAGTCAGACGCGAGCTAGTGGATGCCCAGGCGCGTTCCGCCGGTTTGCCCCTGATCCGGGTAGAGATTCCGGAACGCTCGGACAACGGGACCTATGAGGAAGCCTTCGGCGCAGGCCTGCGCAGCTGCGCGAAACGTTTTGGCGTTGAGCGCTTTGCCTTTGGCGACCTGTTCCTGGAGGACATTCGCGCGTACCGGGAACGCCACCTGCGGGCCTGTGGCTTCGGCGGCGTCTACCCCTTGTGGGGCCGAGACACCGCGGCTCTGAGTCGGCAGATGCTGGCCGGTGGACTGCGAGCCTGGCTCACCTGCGTGGATGGCCAACAGCTCAATCACGACTTCTCGGGGCGGGCGTATGATGAGACCCTGCTAACCGAGCTACCCGCCGGCGTGGACCCCTGCGGGGAGAACGGCGAGTTTCACACCTTCACCTGGGCCGGCCCCATGTTGAAGAAAGACGTACAGGTCGAACCCGGTGAGCGGGTGGTCAAGGATCGCTTTGCCTTTACCGACCTGGTGATTGCTGACGGAGCCTGACGGTGAACATTGTTTCCCTGCTGCCCAGTGCCACCGAGATCATTTGCGCCCTGGGCCTGCGCGACCAGCTCGTTGCCGTATCCCATGAATGTGATTACCCAGCCGAGGTTAAAAATCTCCCAAAGGCCACGACCACGGTCATCGATTCCGGCCTTGCCAGTGCCGCGATCGACAAAGCCGTACGCGAACACCTGGCGGAAAATTCCGCGCTTTACTCCCTGGATGTTCCCGTGCTCGAGGCCCTCGAGCCCGACTTGCTGGTGACACAGGCCCTTTGTGACGTCTGCGCCGTCTCTGCCGAGGAAGTGGACCGGGTGGCCTGCGCCCTGCCGGGCAAGCCCGATGTTCTGAACCTGGAGCCCATGTCCCTGGAGGAAGTATTTGACTGCATCCGGGATATCGGCACAGCGACAAGGTCAACGGAGCAGGCCAGGGCCGTGAGGGATGACATGCGCCGACGCATCGATACCGTCGCCAGCCTGGTCCGGCAACAGGGTCGCAAGCCGCGTCGCGTGGCTTTTCTGGAATGGCTGGACCCCTTGTTCAACGGCGGCCACTGGACGCCGGAACTCATCGAGATAGCCGGTGGTATTGACGTATTCGGCGGTGCCAGAAAGGCATCCCATACTTTTGACTGGTCACAACTCATGGCCGCCGAGCCTGAAGTCCTGTTTATCGCCTGCTGTGGCTTTTCCACGGAGCGCGCCCTGGCCGACCTGCCGACACTGACCCGGCAGCCTGGCTGGACCGAATTGCCCTGTGTAAAGACAGGACAGGTCTTCGTGGCCGACGGCAATCAGTTCTTTAATCGTCCGGGCCCTCGCCTGGCAGACAGCCTGGAGGTGCTGGCCGACGCCCTGAATCCGGGCATCGGCTTGCCCGATCCCGGCATCCATCGGGCCATTCGCTGCGAACTTACTGGCAGTCAAACCCAGCTTGAACAACAGAACTTTGGTTAATATGCCGCCATGGGTAATCGCCTGACAAAAATTTACACGCGTACCGGCGACGCCGGAACCACGGGCCTGGGCACGGGAGATCGCGTGCCCAAAGATCATCTGCGGGTAGAAGCCTACGGGACCGTCGATGAGCTCAACAGCCAGATCGGCGTGCTCCTCGCCACACCCGGACCCGGACTTCCCGACGGGGTCAGACAATGCCTGGTCAGCATTCAGCATCGCTTGTTCGACCTGGGTGGTGAGCTGTGCATGCCGGGTCACACGGCAATTGATGCAGCCGCCGTGACACGCCTGGAAGAGTCTCTGGATGCATTCAATGCAGATCTGCCGGCTCTGAAGGACTTCATCCTGCCAGGCGGCAGTCCGGCGGCGGCAGCCTGCCACGTTGCCCGTACCGTGTGTCGACGCGCGGAACGTCGTTGCTGGACACTGGCAGGCGAGGACAAGGTCAATGAACACGGACTGAAGTATCTGAACCGGCTGTCCGATCTGTTATTCGTGATGGCCCGCAGCCTGAATAAGGAAGCCGGAGTCAGCGAACCCCTGTGGCAGAAGAATCAGCTCTGAGTAACAGCCCGCGCTTTGTCCAGCGCCTCGCACACAGCATCGGCACCGGCTAACAATCGAGGACCTGCGCGACTGAGCAGATCGGCAGGCACGGCGTACAGTTGCTCCCGCCTGACGGCCGGCAGCTCTGGCCAGCGCTGCCAGTGTTTCAGTCCGGCATCATCCTGGTCGGTGCCCGCTCCGGCAAGAATTACCGCAGGCTCCCGGTCGAGTACAGCCTCCAGGGAAACCACCGGCACGAGTTGCGCAGAGTCCGAGAAGACATTCCGGCCACCGCAAAGTTTCATGACCTGGCCGATAAAGTGCTCTTCACTGACCGTAATCAGTGGCTGAGCAGACACCTGGTAAAACACCCTGACCGGCTGAGCATCCCGATAGCGTTCCCTGATCAGCTGCAGGCGTCGCCGAAAGTCAGCTGCGGCCTCACCGGCCTGGTCGGTCGTTCCGGCCAGCTCGCCTATGCGCTGCAGATGCTCCGCCACATCGTCCAGCTGCCTGGGCATGAAAGCCTCAACCCGATAGCCCAGCTCACTCAGGCGCGCAATGACAGCGGCGGGATTGCCGCTCTGCCAGGCCAGGATCAGGTCCGGCTGCAAACCAGCGAGACGCTCGTAGTCAATCCGGAATGAATCTCCTATCCGGGGCAGTTGCCTGGCGGCTGCCGGATAGTCACTGAACTCCACCACCGCCACCAGTTGCGAACCGGCGCCGGCGGCATAGGCCATCTCCGTGAGATGGGGGGCGAGAGACACAATTCGCCGGGCAGTCGTCAGGGTTTCAGGATCGGCTGATGGGGACTGACCACAGGCCCCGCCAAGCAGCGCGAGCAGCAGTAATAACCCACTCCGGGCGACCCGGACCCGGTCATTCACGACACGATATTCAACAGGGTCAGGACAGCAATTACCGGGCACCAAATGATCCACAGGGTCCTGAGCACCAGGTCCATGGCGGCCCGGGCACCGGCTGATGGCGTGACTTCCACTGAGGATTCAGCCCGCCCGGCCGCACCCAGGCCCGCGCGGGACAGGATGTCATTATTCACATCGAATATTCGTGGGGCACAGTTCGCGTAGTAGCCGCGCCAGTCGGCAACAGACTCCTCGAAACTACCCGCCAGGGCATAGCCCACTGCCAGCAAGCGCGCCGGAATCCAGGCACAGATGCCATGCACGGTGCGCACGCAACCAATCAGTGTGGCGTCATCGGCATAGTGATAAGCAGCGCGACGGCGCATCAAGTCCAGCACGCGAAATAACCAGGCTCCCGTAGGGCCGAAAATAAGGAACCAGAAAACCACGCCAAAGATACGATTGTTGGCCTGAACAAAAATCGCCCGTTCAACCAGACCCGCCTGGAGACCTTGATCTTCAGGCACATCAGCTTCCAGCAATTCCTTGGCAACCCGGCGGGCTTCTTCGCTATTTCCAGCGTCGGCGGCAACGGAATATTCGTCGACCTCTTCTTTTAGATCGCGCGGACCCAGTGAGAACAACAAAACAAACACCGCCAGAATAAATGCCGGCAGGAAAAACAAAGCATCGTCCAGTAACCAGGACAGAAGAGCGACGGGGGCGGTCAGCACAATAGCCAGGCCTATCAGGCTCGCCAGAACCGCCTGTCGGGACTTGCCCCGCAACTGGCCAAGGACCCGGTCAAAAGCGGGATCCAGCCAGCGAAACTCACGCAGATGAAACAGATGCGTCAGCAGACGCTCGATACCAAGACCCAACAAAAGAGCAAACAAGTTCATGCGCGATACTTCATCCGGCAGGTTCTAACAGGGCCAGCAAACGGGGCCATTCAAAAGCGGGCCCGGGGTCCGTCTTGCGTCCGGGTGCGATATCCGAGTGGCCAACGACAGGCGCATTCTTAAGACTGGGCAGGGTCGTGCGAAGCGCACTGACCAGTTCGGCCAGGCGCACATACTGACAATCCTCGTAAGGCACTTCGTCCTGACCCTCCAGCTCAATGCCGATGGAATAATCGTTGCACTTATCGCGCCCCGCATGACAGGACTCCCCCGCATGCCAGGCGCGCAGATTAAGCGGCACATACTGAACAAGCTCCGCATCGCGACGAATCAGCAGATGGCTGGACACACGGACTCCGGCAATCTTGCCAAAATAGGGATGAGCATCAGGATCCAGCTGATTCATAAACAGGTCATCAATCCACGGGCCACCAAACTCACCCGGGGGCAGTGAAATCCCGTGCACCACAATGAGCTCTGGCTGACAATTGTGAGGCCGGGCATCTTGATTCGGTGAAGGCACCAGCCTTGCACCACTGACAAGACCGGATGTGGCGCTTATTTCAATCATCATCCTGTGCTTCAGACTACCACCCTGCAGAATTCATCGAAAGCAAACTAGGCCCCAAATCAGTAGCTTCTCAGACATAATTGTCCCGTGAGACGACACAGAATCTATCATCCGGAGCCACTGCGAACGGGTATGAAGGTCGTGCTTGGCAGCAATGCCGCCAGGCACATCAGTCGCGTCCTGCGACTCACGCCGGGCGACGAAATCTTCCTGTTCAACGGTGACGGCAACGAATATACCGCCCGACTCGAAACGAGCTCGGCTGCAAAAACCGAAGTCACGGTTGGCGGTGCACGCAGTATCGACTGCGAGTCCCCGTTGCAGTTGTTGCTTTTGCAGGGTATTTGCCGGGGACAAAAAATGGACCTGGTCATACAGAAAGCCACGGAGCTTGGGGTTACATCCATCCAGCCACTGAGTTGTGAACGCAGCGTGGTACGGCTGAGCCCGGAGCGCGCGCAAAGACGGCGGGAACACTGGCAGGGAATTGCCGTTGGTGCGGCGGAGCAATGCGGCCGTGGCGTCGTGCCGGCAGTCGGCACAGCCAAAGCCTTTGAGCAAGGCCTGCAAGACCTGCCGGACGATGTTGTGGGCATTTTGCTCGACCCGGAGGGTGAACAAAGCTTCAGAGATCTGCCACAAGGCCCGGGCACACTCGCGCTGCTGGCAGGACCTGAAGGCGGCTTAAGCCCGGCCGAGCGTAAGGCCGCCGCAGGTGCCGGCTTCAGGCGGGTTCGACTGGGACCGAGAATCCTGCGTACCGAGACTGCCGCGCTGGTCGCGTTGAGCATCCTTCAGTACCTGAACGGCGACCTGGACCGAAGCTAAATCAGGCCGGCTCCAAATCCGCAGGGCGGAGCTGGTCAACAATCAGAGACTCCAGGCGCTCCAGATCGGGAATCAACGGGTATTCGTTAATCATACGAATCTGGCAGATGATGGGACCCTCGTCCGGCCAGGCATGCCGGGTATCCGGTTCCATGACCTGTCGATTCACCCGCACCAACTGGGGAAAGCCTTCGCTGAGCAGCGCAAAAGCCCCATCGGCCAGCTGGCCGGCAATTCCGTGAAAGACGACAGCCCGGGTCCTGCCACCGGGTTCGACGGCGGGCAGGCCAGCCAACTCCTCGAAGGAGATCAAGGGCAATTCCCGGTCATTCCAGGCCAGGCGCCCCCGCAACCATTCGGGCTCGCCGGCAACCCGCTCACCGGGCACGTAACGGACCACTTCCGCGACACAGGCACGCGGCACAATCAGCCGATGCTGATGCAGAGGCACCAGCATGCTGTAGAGCTCTTCGTTCTGTTGCTCCATTGAAACCTACTCGGCCGGCAACTGCAGCAGCTGACCCACGGCGTTCATCAGGGTCTGCTCCTGGTAAGGCTTGCCCAGATAATCATTGACGCCCAGCTCAATCGCCCGGGCCCGATGTTTCTCGCTCACGCGGGAGGTGATCATGATAATTGGCAAATCGCGGGTGTCCGGATTATTGCGGACATGAGTGGCAAATTCGTAGCCATCCATCCGCGGCATCTCCACATCGAGCAAAATGATGTCGGGTCGTTGCTCCTGCAGAACACCAATAGCTTCCACGCCGTCCTTGGCCGTAAGCACGTGAAAGTTGTTGCGCTCCAGAAGACGCTGCGTCACCCGGCGCATGGTGATGGAATCATCCACGACCAATGCGATCGGCTCCTGGGGCCGCTCCTCGACCTGGGGCTCGGCAGCCTCAGGCGGCGGTCGCGAAGACCGAACCAGCGCGCCGGCGTCGAGAATCACAATCACCCGACCGTCACCCAGAATGGTCGCGCCTGAAATACCCCTGATGGTCGCCAGCTGAGCACCAACCGGCTTCACCACAATCTCGCGACTGTCCAGCATTTCATCCGTAATCAGCGCCGTTGAGTTGTCGCCGGCACGAACCAGAATGATGGACACTCTTTCTTCTTCCTCACTCAGGAGCGAGGGGCCGGTACCCACGTACTGTCCCAAATGCCGGAAACTATAATGTTGCCCTGCGTAATCGATGGCCGGATCATCGGCCTGCATGTAAGTTTCAAATTCTTCGCGACTGATGCGGATGATCCCTTCCACTGTGGGCAGAGGCAGTGCATAAAGCTCGTTGCCGGTGCGCACGATCAGCGCCTGGGTTACTGCCAGAGTAAAGGGCAGGCGGATCGTAAACACCGTGCCCGCGCCCGCTTCGGAGCTCATGCGCAGAGTCCCGCCGAGCTTGGCGATTTCACTGGCTACAACATCCATGCCAATACCGCGGCCGGCAGCCTGGGTCAACCGGCCCGCCGTTGAGAAGCCGGAGCGCAGAATAAACTGCATGACCTCTTCATTAGTCAGCTGTTCTTCGGGACTCATCAAGCCAAGATCGGAGGCCTTCTGGCGAATCGCATCGACATTCAAACCACGGCCGTCATCGCGAACCTGGATGACTACCTCGGAACCTTCCCGGCGCAACTGAATGGCCACCCGACCGGCAGGAGCCTTGCCCGCGGCCTGACGCTCCGCCGGAGACTCGATGCCGTGTATTACAGAGTTGCGCAGCATGTGCTCGAAGGGCGGCAGCATCTTTTCAAGCACCTGGCGATCCAGCTCACCGCCCCCTTCCAGTTGCAGCTCAGCCTGCTTGCCGTGTTCACCGGCCGTTTGCCGGACCAGACGTGCCAGTCGGGTCCCGTGTTCCTGGAAGGGCACCATGCGCGTGCGCATGAGACCATCCTGTAATTCATTGGCGGTGCGTGACTGCTGCACCAACAGGCCTTCAGTATCAGCCGTGAGCTGCGTCAGGAGATCTTTAAGGCTGTTCACGTCGCTGGCCGTTTCCGCCAGGCCCCGGGAGAGCTGTTGAATCTTGGAATAGCGATCCAGCTCCAGCGGATCAAAGCCCTCATCCTTGGCCATATCGGACTGGTGCAAATACAGAATCTGAGCTTCCGTAGCCAGCTCCAGGTTCCGCAACTGATCTCGCAGGCGCACATTTGTCTGCCCCAGCTCCTCCACGTTGAACTGAATCTGGTTCATCTGCTGCATCAGCCGCGAATGAAAAATGCTGATCTCGCCCGCGTTGTTCAGCAGTTCCTGGAGAACTTCGGGATCCACTCGCGCCAGCTGACGACGCTCCGCCGCCGCGGGCTCAGGAGCTTGCGGCAGCAGGTCATTGAGCGAATCCGCCGCTACCGGTTTAGCCGGTTCCTTGAGATCCTGGGCAAGTTTGGCAATCTGATCCAGCACGGGCATCGCGGGCTCGCCGGGAACCGGCGGCTCCTGCTCTGGCGCGGCTTCTGCTTCGCCTGATACTTCCGCTTCGTCTGTTGCTTCCGCTTCGGCTTCCGCTTCGGCTTCCGCTTCCACTTCGCTTATATCCGGGGTGATGGAGTCGTCCGTTACCGACGGCGTGATATCAGCGGATTGGGCGGCCACTCCAGCCGATTCCGATTCGCCCGCCAGCAAGGCCGTAAGGCGGCTGACCAGGGCCACTGGCGGCTTCGGCGCTGTACCCTGCGCGACCTGATCGACCATGCGATGCAACTCATCCACAACGGCTTGCAACATGGCAACTAATTCACCGTCAGCAGACAGGCGACCGCTGTTCGCCCCAATCACCAGGGCCTCCAGATCGTGGCTAAGATCCCCCATGGCAACCAGACCCGCCATGCGCGCCCCGCCTTTAAGGGTGTGCAGATACCGCTGCATTTCTTCCAGCAAGCTGTCGGGGGAATCTGCCGTGGGCAAGCGCGCCAGGGCAGCATCCGCACTCTCCAGGATCTCCGCCGCTTCCTCCGCAAAGATGCCGGCAATATCTGCATCGAAGGCAGGTGCATCGGCCTTGGCCACCGGCTCTTCTGTCTCGAGCGCCGGGGTCTGGGCCGTGTCGTCAGCAGCCGTTTCTGACGCTGCCGCTGCTGCCCGCTCAATTTCTTCATCCAGCAACAGCAGCTGTGCTTCTAATTGCGCCGTGTCAGGCATAGGCAGACTGCTGTCAGCCAGTGCGCCCATCACCGACGACAGCATGGCAGCCGAATCAGCGCAGACCGCGATCACCGACTCGTCGATATCCAGCTCGTGATCATAGGCGTGCCGGATCATCTTGTTCAGGGGGCCACTCACAGTGGCTGCCTGATCGGCTTTGGCCATGGTTACGCTGCCATGCAAGGTATGACAGGCTCTATACAGAGTCTCGGACACCTTGAAGGGTGGTGAGCCCGACTGACATTCGGCAATGAAATCGCGAATCACTTGCAGGTGGCCGCCTACTTCCTTGGCCAAAATCTCGAGCAGCACGGGGTCAATGCCGAACGTACCGGACTCGGTGACTGCTTCCTGCGCCTCATCTGAAGCTTCAACAGTATCTTGCTGAGTCCCGTCGGCGGGCGGGGAAGCGGGTAGCTCAACGGTTAGCTCCGGTGTGCTCTGGGCTGCTGACTCCTCGGCCCCGGGAACACTGATGCTGTCGTCCAAAGAAACATCAATTGACGGTTCAGCGACTGCCGACTGACCCTCTGAGAGGGCGGCAGCCCGGGCCATCAAACCGGCGATATCCGTTTTAACCGGCTCTCCGGATTCCAGTTGCTCAAGCAACTCCGGCAGGGCGTCGCGAGCATCACTCACCAGGTCAACCATCTCCGGAAGCAGTTCCAGAGTTTTGTTGATCAGTCGATTGAGCAGGTTCTCCAGGCTCCAGGCGAATTCACCCATCAGGCCGGCACCTACCATCCGTCCACTGCCTTTCAGAGTATGAAAGGAACGCCGCATGGTATTAAGCGCGTCGCCGTCTTCCGGGTCATCGGACCACCTAATAAAGCACGCCCGGATAGACTCGATCTCCTCGCCCGCCTCTTCAATAAAGAGCTCGATAATCTCCGGGTCCGGACGCTCTTCTCCGTCGCCAATTCCCGGCAATGATGCCAAGGCACGAGGGTCAATGGCTTCCACCGTGGCAGACGGCTCGGAGAGCTGCAGGGTAGTTGCCATGCCGGTGGAAACGTCATCCATCTGCGGCATCACAAGCGGCGCCTCGCGCAGAGCCAGCAAGCAACGGCGAGCATTATCCAGCATGTATGCCGGCTCACGACGCCCGGCCTCGAGGGTTTCCATGTAGTAGTGGAGACTGACGATTGCATCAGCCAGCAAGTCCAGCGCCGCTTTATCGGGCGCTTCTTCGCCCTGGTGAATCAAGCGTTGAATGCCGGACTGAATATCCTCAATCAGCTCAACCGCTTCAGCCTTGTCCAGAATCAGCAGCCCGGCCGTGATCCCCTGCAGCAGCGGCGGCACTGTATCCAGCACGTTACCGTCCGCGGGGCGTTCAAGTACCTGGGTAATCGCATCCTGCACGCGTGACAGATTAACCACGCTTTCGCGCATAACCGCGCGCGCTACCTCATCATAGTCAGCATCATCACTCCGTTTAGCCTCCGTGCCTGCATCTTCCGGTGGCGCAATCTGTCGCAGCAGCTGATCATCCAGGCGATGCTCGACGCTGAGTAAAGCGGCGGCCATGCCAACCAGGCGTCCTTCCTCCGCATCGACGGCGCCCGTGGCGACTTCTTCCAGCTCTGAAAGCTGGGTACCAATAATTTCCCGTAACTCGCCAAGCCCCAGCACCCCGAGGGTATCGCTGATCTTTTTCAGCATGTCGATCTGGGGCACCAGCTCTTCCGGGTGGGCCATGCCCGTGCGCAGATAAATATCGAGGACGTCTTTCACGCGCGCCAGGTCTTCACGAATCGCGTCGGCCACCGTATGCATCAACTTCGCGCTGGGCGCAGCGAGACTTTCGCGAACTTCCTCGACCTGATCGTTAGCCGGCACCAGCTCACCCAGGTTGAAGACCGCGCGAATTTCTCTAACCCGCGGACTGGCGTCGGCAACGCGTGCTATGTAGTAAAGAAAATTATTAACCAGATCACGCGGTGGCTGAGCACCAAAGTGCTCTTCTCCGATATTGAGCAGGCGTTTGATTTCACGATCCGTCTGGCCCATAAGACGCTTGAGAGACACACTCGTCTCCAGTGTGCCGTCACGCAGGGACTCCAGCACGGCAGCCACCACCCACCAAAGGCGATGGACCTCAGGCAGAACGGCTGCCTGTTCCAGACGAGCGGCGATATCGCCCATCTGAGCGAGATTCTGTTCAGCATCCCCACCCTTGATCCAGCCCAGTAAAGCCAGCTGGAATCTGGGCCGGAATTTGCGGCACTCCTCGACAATGTCTTTGCCGTTGGGCTCGCGCTCCGGCAAAGCCGGACCCGGGCCGTCCCCGCCAAAGACATTGAGCAGCAGTAGTGTGCTCTCCGACAACAGGGGTTTGCCACGCGAAGCCCGCAGATCGTTAAGCAGGGGCAACAACACCAGTGGAATATCCCTGCCGCCATTGAGAATACGCTCAACATAGGCCGGCAATTGCACGGCGGCGCGACTGAGGGCATCGAGAGCCTCTTCGGCATTTTCGCGCCGGACCCGGCCAAGATACTGGCAGCTTGCCTCCATTTCTTCGGCCAGCAGGCTGGCGCCATACGTCTCAGTCACGCGCAGGACGCCGCGAATCGAGTGCAGCATCCCGATGCATTGATCCAGAACATTGGGCCCACCCTCGCCCTCGGCGAACTGCTCCAGGGCAAGTCGCATATCCTGAAGCGTTACCGCCAGCTCGTCGCCGACGATTTGCAGAGATTCAGAAACGACAGCGTTCATGCGTCGGGGGTAATCACCAAGGGGTCAAGCCGTCTTCTGGTCAACGAAGGCAACAGAATCGGGTTCATCAGCAACCTCTGCCGCCGAATCGTCCGCCACAGGCTCATCGTCTGCGTCCGTGACGTAGACGTCATTAGCTTCAGACTCACCCGGCACCGGCAAGCGAAAATCAGACACCGACTCACGCAATTGCGCGGCCAACTCCGCGAGTTTGCGAATAGCATCCGTGGTTTCGGCTGTGCTGGTCGCGGTCTGGGAGTTAATTTTCTGCAGACTCTCGGTATTCTGGGTCACAGCATCTGCCGCTTTGGCCTGTTCCCGCGAAGAGTCCGAAATGTTGTGCACCAACGATGCAATCTGGTTGGAAACCTGCTCGATCTCTTCCAGGGCAGCGCCGGCATTCTCGGCCAGCAGAGCCCCGCCCACCACATCAGTGGTGCTGCGCTCCATAGAGACAACGGCTTCATTAGTGTCCGCCTGAATCGTTCTTACCAGCACTTCAATTTGCTTGGTCGCATTGGTGGAACGCTCCGCCAGTCGCTGCACCTCATCGGCTACAACAGCAAAGCCGCGGCCGGCTTCTCCGGCCATGCTGGCCTGAATGGAGGCATTTAACGCCAGAATATTGGTCTGGTCAGCAATATCATTAATTAGCTCAACGATATTACCGATCTCCTGGGAACTCTCCCCCAGCCGCTTGATGCGCTTGGATGTTTCCTGAATGGTTTCGCGAATGGTGTTCATGCCGGCGATTGTCCGTCGCACCGCATCGCCGCCTTTGTGCGCGACATCCACGGAATGCCTCGCGACATCTGAAGATCGCTCGGCGTTGCCGGCGACTTCCTCAATAGATGCAGCCATTTGCTGGATAGCATCCGAAGCGGCCTCGATTTGTTTGGACTGTGTCGCATAAGCCTCGGCCAATTGCTGAGCCGTGGTATCCGTCTGCTTGGCCGCACCGTCCACCTGAATAGCGCTGTCGTTTACCGTCGTGACCAACTCACGCAAAGCCTCAATGGCAAAGTTGATGGAGTCAGCGATGGCGCCGGTAATGTCTTCCGTCACAGTAGCCTTCACGGTCAGATCACCATCGGCAAGATTGCCCAATTCATCAAGCAAACGCATGATGGCGCGCTGATTGCGTTCAGTTGTCTCGGCCTGCAATTGCGCATCACGGCGCATCCCGGCTGACCGCCAGTACAGATACGCCATCAGCAGGAACAGGAACAGGGCGACAGACAGCAAACCGGGCAACAGCGATGCAGCCAGCCCGGTCCCGACGCTGCCGGTCGAAGCAACACTCTGCCCAGCAACAGGTGTCAGCTCCGCACCCAGAAGACTTATTTGAGTTCGTGCCCGTGCCCCGGCGGCCAGTGATTCAGGCTGTGCCAGCACATCACGAATTTTTTCGGCAATGGCATTTGAGGTCGTCGTCAGCGCCTGCAGAGCGTCACGCGCACCTGCATCGGACACGGGCCGCAAACCCAGCTCACTGTCACCTTCACGCAAACCGCGGATAATCTGTTCCAGGCCCAGTTCGGCATCCAGCAAGGGCTGACTCAGCGTGCCCGGATCAGCACCGTTCGCCAGGCTGCGCACATCACGACGCGCCCCATCACCCAGTAAACGGACTCGCTCCAGCTGAGCTGTCACGACAGGTTCCCGTTGCAATACCATCGCGCTCTCAAGGCCATAGACACGCTCGGTCAGCTCGGCCGCCAAGATATCAAGGTCCTCAGCGGCACGCTGTACGCCAAGTAGAGCCGACTGTCCCTGAGCCACGCTTTCCAGGCTGTTTATCAGTTGTCCGGCTGCACGGGCCTGCTCGTCGGACAGCCCGCTACGTTGCCGGTCCAACTGCGCCGCGATATCACCCAGCTCAGCCAGGGCTTCGGTATCGCCATCCAGTGCGAGTCGGGCCCGGGCCAGGATTCCCTGAGTCGCGCCAATCGCATTTTCGCTGTTCACGTTGCCCGGGGCCGTGGTGCCTCCGAAATCTGTCAGCAGCAAACCCAGTGCCCCGCCCAAGGAAAGAATTAACAGTCCCGCCAGCAAGGGCATCAGTTTCCCGCCACTTGTCGTTGTCGTCATACACCGAACCCCATTTTTTCACTCCCACTTGAAGCAGCCAGCATTGCCAGATACCGGCCCTGCAAAACGGCAAGCTGCATCAACTTTCTGCCGCGCGGGTAAATTCTTCCGTCGCCAACAGCCGCGTGGCGCTAAACAACGGCCACACTTCATCGCCCCGCTGGAACGCGCCACCCAAAAAACGATCACAACGTATTAGTGTCTCCGGTGCATCATTCTGGTGCTCACGATCCAGAAAGCGTCGGAACCCATATACCTCATCAACAATAAGGCCGGCTGAAAACTCGGCGTCGTTTAATACCAGCACGCGTGCACTGCGACCCGTCCCACCGGTACCTGCGCCAAGAAAAGCTCGCAAATCAACAACAGGCAGCAAGTGCCCACGCACATTTGCCAGACCACGTATCCAGCTACGAGCACCGGGTACGCGCGTCACGGATGACGGCACCATCAGCACTTCCCTGACTTCCTGCCGCGCCATAACAAACTGTTCAGCCCCCATCCGGAAGCCGATGCCCACCCACTCTGTAACATCGATATCCGCACCGGCACCGCCGGCCAGAGACACCTTGCTACGACGTTCAAGTTCCTGAAGCAGGTCAAACGGATGTTCGCGCAGGGATCGAAGCGAGGTGCCAGCTGCTGCAGGCATCAGCCAATGCGCGCCCGGACCGCAGCCAGCAAATCAGTTTGAGCCACCGGTTTCATCAGATAATCGACGGCGCCCTGTCGCAACCCCCAGACCCGATCACTTTCCTGATCTTTGGATGTCACCATCACGACGGGGATGGTCGAGGTCTCAGGATTACGCGACAACTGTCGGGTTGCCTGAAAACCGTTCATGCCGGGCATGACGACATCCATCAGGATCAGGTCAGGATGATTGGATTCGGCAATATTGATGGCCTCTTCGCCGTCGCTCGCCAACAGGGTCTCGAAACCATTTTTCTCCAGCACCTGAGACAGCACATGCTGCTCTGTCGGGGAGTCGTCAACAATCAGGACTAGCGCCACGGTGTAACTCCCCGGATCAAGCAGACGAAACCTGGGCTGCAATTGCGCCCAGCAATTCGTCTTTGGTGAAAGGCTTGGTCAAATACTCCTCAGAACCGACGATGCGACCGCGAGCACGATCAAAAAGTCCGTCCTTGCTGGACAGCATGATCACAGGCGTATCGCGGAAGGTTTTGTTGTGCTTGATCAAGGAACAAGTCTGATAGCCATCGAGCCGAGGCATCATGATGTCAACAAAAATGACATCCGGATGGTGATCGGCGATCTTGGCCAGAGCGTCGAAGCCGTCCACCGCCGTATAAACCGTGCAGCCTTCCTTGCTCAGCAGGGTTTCCGCGGTACGCCGGATCGTCTTGCTGTCATCAATCACGAGGACTTTCAGGCCCTCCAGCTTTCGTGCCGCCTCTGCTTGCACGGGCATCTCCATCATCGGCCCCATCCTGTTACCTTTAACATAAGGGTGTACGTGTATCCATGCAATGACCACAAGGCCCGAAGGCCTGACTTAAGAGGGGCAAGACGCGGCGATCCGGCTTGTGACCACCCAACAGCCCGCCGCCTGAAGCGACTGCAAAGCCTGATTCCAACCGCCACCGACCAACCCGCTCATAACGCGACGATCATACTGCGCGGCAGGTGATATTTCAGCAGGGCTGCGACAGAATTGGGACACAGTTCATCCCGTGCAGGGCAATCCTGCCGTTACGCGGGATCATGGAGAAGACTTAATGTCACGCACGCGCCTCGGGGTTGTGATGGATCCCATTGCCGAAATCACGCCCGCCAAGGACAGCACGCTGGCCATGCTGTTGGCAGCCCAGGCCCGCGACTGGGAGCTGCACTACTTCGAGCAGTCAAATTTGCGCATGGTCAACGGTCAGGCCATCGGTGACAGCCGGCAGCTTGTTGTCCGCGATGATGCAGCTGACTGGTTCGAGCTGGCGGCCCCTGAAACTCTGCCTCTGGGGGGCCTTGACCTGATCCTGATGCGCAAGGATCCGCCCTTTGATATGGAGTTCATTTACACCACCTATATCCTGGAGCGGGCCAAGGAGCAGGGAGCTTTGGTGGTGAATGAGCCCGCTGCTCTGCGTGATATCAACGAAAAGGCCTTCACCGCCTGGTTCCCCCAGTGCTGCCCGGACACATTAATAACCCGTTCCATCAGCCAGATGCGCAGCTTCCTCAAGGATCACGGGGAGATGGTGGTCAAGCCCCTGGACGGCATGGGCGGTCGCTCAATCTTCGTGGTCCGTCACGGTGACAATAATGCCAACGTCATCTTCGAAACACTGACCCAGGACGGCCAGGCCTTCGCCATCGCCCAAAGGTATATTCCGGAGATCACCGCAGGCGACAAGCGGATCCTGCTTGTTAACGGCGAGCCGGCCGGCGTCTGCCTGGCCAGGATTCCCCCGCCCGACGACAATCGCGGCAATCTGGTCATGGGCGCCCAGCCCGAGGTCAGGCCCCTGTCGGACCGTGATCGCTCGATTTGCTCCGAAGTTGGGCCTATCTTACGCGAACGTGGAGTCATTTTCGCCGGACTGGACGTTATCGGCGACTATCTCACTGAGATCAATGTCACCAGCCCGACTGGTATACGCGAAATCGCCCGGCTGGGTGACGAGGACATGGCCGCTAAGTTGATGGATGCCCTGAATGCCCAGCTGGCAGGGCGCTAGGGCAGCCCGAACTGTGAAGCAGTGCCGCTGGGCGGCAGGCAACAGCGTATAATCACCTGAGCCCTTTACCGATCTTCAGGGCAGACAGGATCCGACCCATGGGAACAGTACCGCAGACCGATGGCGCCCGGAGTGAGACCCCCCAGGCTTGGTCGATGACGGCTGCCCGGGATCGAATTTCCTCTACTTTGTTTCTGGCCGCTTTGCTGCACGGCATCGTCATTCTGGGCGTGACCTTCGGCGCGGGTGGCGTGGGCTTCGAACCGGCGACCTCTCTGGACGTCGTGCTGGTGCTGGACACCCAGACCGCCGAGCAAGCCCCGGAGAATGCCCGGGTACTGGCGCAAAGCAATCTCGATGGGGCCGGCAATACGACTGAGACGGCGCCCTTGCAGACGGCTTCCGCCCGCAGCGCTGATGCGCCGGGTCCGCAACGATCCGGGGAAAGCGAAACCCAGCGTGTTGGCGCTATGCAGCAAGCCCCATTGGTCATGACCACGGCCTCCGGCAGCCGCAACAACCGCACGGATGAACTGGGTGAGCCGGTACCCCTGGCCATGATCCAGAGCACCGCGTTGCCCGGCGACTCAAGCAAGGTCGAAATAATCGACGAAGCCGCCACCCAAACCATCATCACCGATGAGAACCCCCGGGAGCTGGTGATTAGCGCCAGCACCCGCGAGTCGCGTATCGCCGCCTACCTGAGCAACTGGAAGCGCAAGGTAGAACGCGTCGGCACCCTGAATTTTCCTCGCCAGGCCGGCGGCCAGGCCGGCAGCCGTTACCCCACCCTTGAGGTAGCCATCGGAGCCGATGGCCGCTTGCAGCAAGTGGTCGTGCTCAACTCCTCCGGGGAACAGGTTCTGGATCAGGCGGCCATGGACATTCTGCGCATGGCTGCCCCGTTTGACCCTTTTCCTGAATTCCTGCGCACTGACTACGATGTCCTGCGCTTTGCCTATGAATGGCGCTTTGGGCCGGATGCCGGCGTTCAGCGACTATCGGCTCGCTCGGCGCAAAAGGCCGGGCCGTGATCCTTGTGCGTATGAAGGCGCCGACAGATACTGGGACGGATGAACGATAGCGCTAATCTGACCGGCCAACTCCTGATCGCGATGCCGGCGATGCTGGATCCGAATTTCCATCGCACTGTCACTTATATTTGTGAACACAGCGACCAGGGAGCCCTGGGCATTGTGATCAATCGACCCATGGATATGGAAATGGGCGAAGTCTTTGCGCAGCTGTCCCTGACCAACCCCGACCCGTCTGTCGCCAGCTCCCCCATCCTGCAAGGCGGCCCGGTGGAATTGCAGCGCGGTTTTGTGATCCACGAGTCGCCCAAGGACTGGGACTCAACTGTCGCCGTGACCAACAATATTTTTGTCACAACCTCGCAGGACATACTGAGCGCCATCGCCGACGGTAGCGGGCCCGAGCATGCCTTGCTCGCCCTGGGCTATGCCGGCTGGGGCGCCGGCCAACTGGAAGACGAACTGGTGGATAACGCCTGGCTAAGTGTGCCGGCGACCCCGGAAATTCTCTTTGAGGAGCCGTTCGAAAAGCGCTGGCAAAAAGCCGCCACCTTGCTGGGCGTGGACATCGTCACCCTCAGCGGCGAAGCCGGGCACGCCTGAACCCGGGTGGCGGCTGAACTGTTCCGGGTGCGCCGATGACCGTGCAAACCGCGCTTGTATTCGACTACGGGCGTCGCCGCATCGGAGTCGCCATCGCCAATCGTCTGAGCAACACTGCCACCGGCCTCACCGTGGTGGCAGCCCAGGACGGAAAACCGGACTGGCGCGCCCTGGACCAACTCATGCAGGAATGGGGACCAGACGTACTGGTCAGTGGCTTGCCCTATAATGACGACGGCAGTAAGTCGGACATGACGGCGGAAGTAACCGCCTTCGCCGAGGAACTGGCCGGCCGCTACGCTCTCGACGTTCAAACCATTGACGAACGGCTAACTTCGGCAGAAGCCGAAACCATGCTGCGAGAGCAGCGTCAGACCGGCGCTCGCCGACGGCGCATCCGCAAAGAAGATGTGGACCGGACAGCAGCGCTGCTGATTGCGCAAAGTTGGCTACGAAACGCAGACAGTCACGATAAGAGCAACAATGGATAGCCAAGCGCCGCCCTGCGAGCAATTAACCCCCTCCGGACAGCTGCGTCACCTGTTGACGCTGCAGGACCTGGATCAGGACCTGCTGGAAGAATTGCTGACGCGGGCCGAATCAAATCTGCGCGGCCCGGGAGAACTCCCGGCCCGGGATCAATCGCTGGCCGGGCGAACAGTAGCCAATCTTTTCTTTGAGCCCAGCACTCGCACCCGCGCCTCTTTCGAGCTGGCAGCCAAACGCCTGGGCGCAGATGTACTGAACCTCGACGTGAACATGTCTTCGCGCAAAAAAGGCGAAAGCGTTCTCGACACAATTTATACCCTGCAAGCCATGCAGGTGGACGTCTTCGTGGTACGCGATGCCTCAGCCGGTGTACCGGCGGAAATCGTCGCCGCGGTTCAGCCTCATGTGAGCATCCTGAACGCGGGTGAGGCCGACGTATCCCACCCCACCCAGGGCCTGCTCGACCTGATGACTATTCGTCAGCACAAGGGCAGCTTTAATAATCTGAGCGTGTGCATCGTGGGTGACATTGCCCATAGCCGGGTGGCTCGCTCCGCAGCTCAGGGCCTGCGCATCATGGGGACACCCGATGTCCGACTGGTAGCACCTACCGGAATGGCCCCCGACCCTGACCTCTACCCCGGAGCCACGCTAACGGACGATCTGGCCCGGGGACTGGATGGCGCCGATGTCATCATGGCGC
>JBPCXH010000063.1:0-26051 GCA_051008735.1 Gammaproteobacteria bacterium
GACCGGCACCTGCCAATCGAAATACTCGGCTCAGTGGATTACTTCGGCGATGTCCGCTTCGCCTTAAAGCGCATTCGCGAAGAACCCGAAAAAAGCTGAGTGCGGGTCTTGGTCAGTCAGCAGGATGAACTCATGAGCTTATCCCGGTCCTGGTCCTCAGAGTGAGCAGTCTGGGCATCATTAATAACGTCAAGGCAGGGCGCACTCGGGCGCGCCTTAAGCATGTTCGAGAAATGATTCGCCTGACAGGTGCGCGCAGTATCGACGTCGAAGATTTGCCGTCGATCGCAGCCGCGGTGAATGAATTTTGCACGGCCGACACAGACCTGGTGGCCGTAAATGGTGGCGACGGGACAGCCCAGGCAGTGATCACGGAATTTATGCGCCAGGGTATCAAGGGACCACAACTGGCCATCCTGCCCGGCGGCACCACCAACCTGAGCGCCTACGACCTCAATGGTCGAGGGCGGCTGGCAACCGCTTTCCGGGTACTGGCCACTCAAGCAGCCCTTAGCCCCAAACAACGGACGACCATTGAGCGCCCTCTATTGGAAGTCCGGCGCGAGAACGAGGCATCCGAGTACGGTTTTTTCCTGGGTGCCGGCGCAATCCTGGCCGGCATGCAGCACTTCCGCGAGCATGTTGGATCCCGGGGCCTGCGAGATGAACTCGCAGCGGGGGTGTCGTTATTACGCGGCCTGGCCGGCATCGCCGGTCGGGAACACGCCTGGTCAAAACATGAAACCCGGGTGCAAATGTCGGATCGCGAGGAATTTGCCGGGCCGCTCAACCTGGTTTTCGCCACAACCCTTGAGAGGCTCCTGCTGGGCATGCGCCCCTGGTGGGATACTCAACCCGGGCCCGTTCACCTCACCGCCCTGGCCCATGAACCCAAAGCATTTCTGCGGACTGCGCCCACCATCCTGCGAGGCCGGGCCCATAGTCGAGCCACGCCTGCCAACGGCTATCACTCAGCTAACGTAGCCAAGTTCGACCTGGTCGCCGACGGCTTTGCGCTGGACGGGCAGGTTTTCAACCAGGCACCAGACGAGGCTATTCATATCGCCTCAACAAGTCCCGTGACATTCATCCGCCTGGCTGACTAATCAGTCCAGCGGCAGACGATACACGCGGGAGCGACGCTGGTTGATCAACGTCATCTTGGACCATACCTGGTTCACCGTGGTGTTCTCTTCCAGCTCGTGGTTTGTTTCAACGTATTCGACGCCGCGCTCTCGCAGAGTGTCGAAAATAGCGATCAGGCCCAGCGGAGCCAGAATCGTGCTGGGTTCTCCCGGCCTGGCAGCAGCCAGAAGAAAGTCCACCGTCTTGGGGCGACGAAAGGCTCGCAGCAAATGCCAGAAGCCCACGGGGAACAAGCGTCCACGGGCGCGCTGAAAAGCTTCGCTCAGACTGGGCATAGCCAGGAAGAAGCCCACCATATCCCCAGCCTGGTTGAATACCAGCTTTACGAAGTCGGGATCAAGGAACCCGAAATACGCCTCGGTGTAGTAATCGCGCTGCTGAGCAGTCAGTGGGACCACGCCATAGAGAGGCTCGAAAGAATCCTCCAGTATTTTCCACAGGGAAGGCAGATAACTCTTCAGCTCCTTGCGACTCTTGCAGGTATGCACGCGATAGTCGGTTTGCTTTGCCAGGCGCTTGCGCAGACGCTCAAACAACGGCATTCGATCCGGCACGGCAATGCGGAACTCTATGTAATCCGCATCTTTGGTCAAGCCGTAATTTTCCAGCAATTGCGGATAATAGGAGAAATTAAAACTCCCACTGATGGTCGGCAGCACCTCAAAGCCATCCAACAGCACACCTTCCGGATCCAGGTCAGTAAAACCATGGGGGCCGGTCATCTCCACACAGCCCTGCTCCCGCAGCCAGGCCTGCACGGCGTCCAGCAAAGCGCCAGCAACTTGCTGATCATCCACACACTCAAACCAGCCGAATCGGCCACGCCGGTAGCCCAGCTTCCCGGTCTCCAGCTCATTCACCAGGCCACACACGCGGCCGAGAATCCGGCCATCACGCTCAGCCAGCAACAGGCGCACCTGGGCCGTGCGGAAGGCCGGATTGCGGCGTGCATCAAAGGTATTGAGCTGCTCACGGCGCAGCTGCGGCACGAAATTCGGTGCGTCGCGATATAAAAGATAGGGCAGACCCACCCAGTCCCTGAGCTGACGACGATTTTCTACGGCAAAAATGCGAAGACTCATGGAAAATTCGATGGCTATAGGCAGTTAATCAAGTCAGAAGTTTACTTGACGGCCCGCCCGCTCTGCCTGAATACTTTCGGCCATGCGAATTATGCGTCGCTACCTGTTCCGCACGATCATGGCCAATGCGGCCATTGTGCTGGCCGTATTACTGGCACTGGGCCTGTTCACCGAATTTGTCGATGAACTGGGAAATATCGGTAAAGGCAATTACGGCCCCCTGCAGGCGTTGATTTTCGCTGCCCTTGAATTGCCGCACTATGCCTTTCGTATGTTGCCCATGGCAGCCCTGCTGGGTGCCATATTGGGGCTGGGCAATCTGGCCAGCCACAGCGAACTGATCGCTATTCGCGCCGGCGGTGTGTCCCCTGTGCGCCTCGCCGGCGCCGTAGGCGCCACGGGTGTCGCCCTCGGCCTGCTGACTCTGGCCCTGGGCGGCTGGCTGGCACCGCCACTGGATGACTATGCGCGCCAGTTCCGTGCCGAGGCCAAGTACGGACCTCAGAGTATGGTCGCCGGCAAAGCTGTCTGGATACGTGATGGTAATACCTTCCTGCAAGTCACCCGCATGAACAAGGGAAACGGCTTTGGCGGGCTCTACCTGTTCAGGCTGGAACCCGGACAGGCCCTTGAAGCAATCGGCCACGCCGACTCAGCTCAAGTCAGGGCGGACAACACCTGGATCCTGGACAACTACACAGAAACCACCTTCGGTGAGGAGCGCGTCAGTGTGCGCAGAGAGGCCCGGGCCCAGGAGCCGAATAATCTGCCTTCCGACATGGTCGGCCTCACAGTGGTGCGAGAAGAAAGTCTCGATGCCGTCAACCTGTATAGATATGTGCGATTCCGACAGCAAAGCGGCCTGAATGCAGACACATACATCGTGGCTTTCTGGCAACGAATCGCGGCCAGCGTGGCGACTATCGCCATGTGCATCCTTGCCCTGCCCTTTGCTTTTGGATCCCTGCGTAGCTCCGGTACCGGCGCCCGCGTGGCCGTGGGTGTTGTTATTGGCCTGGCCTACTTTATGGCGGCCAATGGAATCATCGACGGGGGCAACCTCTACAGTCTTAACCCGATTCTTACGGCCTGGCTGCCAACCATTGCCCTGAGTTTTTGCGTGCTTGTCGCCCTGTCTCGAACCCGTTAGGCACCGTGGAGCCAGATTGATATTGATTCAAGCAAGCGAAATTGGTCGCTGATAGAATGATTAATAGCACCCGAAATTCACGAATTATCAAAAATCGAGCAGGAGTTCCAGCAATGGGCAATGACTCTCAGCAGCTGTCGCGGATGAATAACCATCTTGGATCCCGAGCTTTGATTTACAGCAGCATGACGCTACTGGCCCTGGCAGTCTCATCGGCATCTCAGGCAGCAGGGTTTTACTTTGAATCGGTGGGCACGCCACTGAGTGTCGGCACCGCTGGCGCGGCTAATGTCACTAACAATATCGGACCTGATGCAGCCTGGGCTAATCCTGCTGGCCTGACAGGCATAACGGCGCCCACGATTCTGGCAGGACTGACGATTGTGGCCCCGGTTGCCAAGTGGGATGCTGACGTGTCCGAAGCTGGCGGCGTGACCGGCGGCAACACCGGCCAACCTGCAGGAGTTCCCGGTCTGTATTACGGACAGCCGCTAACGGACCGCTGGTCCATGGGCTTTGGCGTGTCTGCGCTGCAGGGTGGCGGCGCTGACTACGGCAAAAACTTTGTTGGCCGCTACGCCACAACCGAAGTCTCCCTTAAGGGTCTGGGCGCAACCTGGTCATTCGGTTATCAGGCAACAAAAAAATTATCCCTTGGCTTCGGCGCTTCGGTCATTCAAACGCAGTTCGACCAGAAGATTGCCATCAACCAGGCAGCGATAGTGGGTCCTGGTACACCGGATGGCGAGGCTGAATTCAAGGATCTGGATGACTGGGGCGTCCAACCCATCGTCGGCTTGCAATATCAGCTCAATCAACAGCTCATGCTGGGCCTGAACTACCGGGGGAAGTTCGACACAGAACTGGATGGCAACCTGCGCTTACGCAATCTTGATCCGAGTATCCCACTGCCCGGAAACAGTAATCTGGAAATCGATTGGGACAATCCGCAATGGCTGGAGGCCGGTCTGGCGTGGAAAGTCACCGGCACCAAGCATTTATGGATGAGAGCTAACTGGCAGGAATGGTCGGATTTCAGTGAGAATCAGTTAACTGTCAGCCTGCCGGCTCCCGGGGCGCCACCGCAGGTCACTACGCTTGATCGCAAATTCGATGATACCTGGGCTGTGAGCCTGGCTTTTGGCACACGTGAGCGGGACATTAAAATTGATTCCAATAAGGCCAACAGCGGATGGCTTTTTGGGGTTGGCTACGAAAGCTCACCCGTCAACAACAGTAATCGAACCATCGATTTACCTTTTGATGAAAACTGGAAATTCTCCACCGCCTATTTCAATCAGGGCAACAAAAAGTATTCATGGTCTCTCGCCGGACAAGTTCAGGTGTTTGGCGATGCCGAAACAGACCAGACTATTCAGGGTGCCCGGTTTAGCGGTGAATTCAAAGACTTTTACGTCGTGTTTCTCACGGGGACGCTGCGCTTTCTGAATTAATCCGGAGAGGTCAGGCCTGCTCTCGACTGTTTGAGACCAGACAATCCAACAGTCGTATCCCGCAAGGAATGCCCTTGCTGATCGCGTCGACCCGACCTGGCAACTCCAGGCCGGACCCACTCCCGGTACCCGCCAGACTGGCCCGGGCCCGCAGAGCCTGGTCGCCCGGACTGCTGCCCGCTCTGCCTGGTTGCTACATAAAGCCTATTTTTGCGATTTGCATAAGATCCATGATCCGCCGCAATTTGATCCGCCAGCTAACACAGCCGCAGGCTTGTGTTAAAAGTGGACGCAGATCAACCCAAAGGCTTGTGAGATTGAATTGTACCCCTACCCGGCTCGCGGCATAATCGAGCCAGATACCCAGCCGGACCTAACGGCATTGCGCGCACAGGAGATGCAATGATGAAACTAAAGCGATCTTTCCTTGCCTGCCTAACCACACTGCTTTGCCTGACCAGCAGCATGGCAGCAGCTGAATCGGGCACCTTGACGGCGACAATCCCCTGGGAAGGCGAAGGTCGGGTTTTTCGCATAGGCCCCGACACCATGATTTTTCTGGGCGCTCTGCGCGGCATCGTCTATGCCGAAACCGACAAAGGCGTGCTCAATGAAGGCTTCATGCTTTGCCCCGTAACCCAACGCATCAACACCAGCACGAGAGCCACCTCAGGCGTTGGTCAGTGTGAGATCGCCGTGGACGGCGACAACGTGGTCTATGCAGAGTTCGTCTGTGAAGGTGAACTGGGGCGGTGCGAAGGCGAATTTCGTGTCACCGGTGGCGGCGGGCGATTCACCGGCGCTTCCGGCTCCAGCAAAATGACAGTGCGCTCACCGATCCAGGTGCTGGCTGTAGATATGGCCAGTGGTAGTGATTTGCGCATCTCCTCGGGGCTGGCGCAACTAACAGAACTGAAATATCGGATTCCCGAATAATCGACAGGCGGAGGATTGACCATGAAACACAAAATCATTTACAGCCTGGCGATTGCCCTGATTGGCAGCCTGTTTATCGTCGGCGATGCTTTCGCCGCAAGTATGCGCTGTGGCACCCATATTGTCTCCGACAGCCAACGCAACGGCATGGGCAAGTACGAAGTACTCAAACGCTGCGGCGAGCCGACGGAACGCTTTGGCAACACGTGGGTCTATGATCGTCCCGGGCAATTTAAAAGGACGCTGAGGTTTGCCCCTGACGGCCGCTTGTCCAAGATCGAAGGCTAAACTCAGGTGGCTATTGAGTAGTTACGATGCCGCAGACCAAGGCGCTGAAACTGCCCAACCACCCTTAAGCGACTGAGACCGACTCAGTCGGAGAAGGCGCTATGGCACGCCGTGGGCTGCTGTACCTGCTTGGCATCATTGTCGCGGCTCTTGCGGCGGTGGAGATCTACACGCGTCTGCCAACCGGGCTCGCCGAGCCCCTCAACCTGAAGCCGGATGAGACGCGGCAGGTCGTGCTGATATTTCACGGCTCTCTGGCAGGTGGCGATCCCATTCTTGACGACATTGCCAACCGCTTTGTCGAATTGGCTGCCCTCGACTCCGGCACTGTCGTCGTCAATTACCGCTGGGATGACGGCGCGGATCAACGTCTGCGCGCAGCCGCCAGTGGGCGCCGCCTGGGGACTGCTCTGGGCACGGAACTTGGGAGCCTGCCCAAACTGGAAAGCGTAAGAATCATCACCCACAGCGTGGGGGCTTTCGTGGCCGATGCCTTGTGCGAGAGCCTGCGAGAAAAGCGCAGCACGCCATGGATTGAAATGACATTTCTGGACCCCTTCGGAATCCTCGGCTTTATTGACTGGCGTTTCGGCGTCAGGAATCATGGCCACTGTGCCGACTTTGCCGTCGCTTTCATCAATCGTGATGATGCAACGGCGGCCTCCAACTCCCCCCTGGCCCAGGCCTACAATCGGGACGTGACCGCGAGCCCACGTCGTGAGCTTTTCCTGCGCAGCGGCCACTACTGGCCGCTGCGCTACTACGCCGATTTCATCGATCTGGCCGAAGTCACACCCGGCATTCGTACCCACGACGATTACCCACGCGGCGACCTGAGGACACTGACAGACTAGATGCCATGCAGGTGCTAAAGTTTCCGGGAACACTAAATGGAGACAGCGCCCATGGCCGATCAGAAAATCCGGGTGGCATCATCAACGGATGTTGAAGAAGGGAAACTTTTTGCGACCCAGGTGAATAAGCAAAGACTGCTGCTGACGCGCATTGAGGGCCGCGCCCAGGCCATCGTTAATCGCTGCCCGCACATGGGCATGAAAATGACCCGGGGCGAATTGCGCGACGGGGTCATCCAATGCCCCTGGCACGGTTCCCGCTTCGACTTCTGCAGCGGCGACAATCTTGACTGGGTCAATGCCTTTGCAGGCGTACCCATGCCCAAATGGACCCATGGCATGATCTCCATGGGCAAGTCCCCTGCCCCGCTGACCACTGTGCCGGCAGAAGAAGCCGACGGAGAGATCTTTGTTCATCTCACCGACCCGTGAAGGCTTGACAGGCCGCCAAGTAATGAGCGGTGAATGGCACAAAGAATGCAGGCCGATTATTAAAAGGCCTGTGACCGAACAAGTCACAGGCCTCTTCGCCAAATGTTATCAGCGCCTCAGTCAGCAACCAGCGTAGCGTCGACTTCGTCCTGCTGCATCTCGAACATACGGGCGTACCAGCCGCCCTGTGCCATCAGCTCTACGTGACTGCCGCGCTCCGCAATCCGGCCCTCGAGCATGACCAGGATCTCGTCACTATTCACGACCGTAGACAAGCGATGTGCAATAGTCAGTGTCGTACGGCCCTCTGAGAGGCGCCTCAAGGCCTGCATGACACTGCGCTCAGTGTCTACATCCAGGCTGGATGTGGCTTCATCGAGCAACACAATCGGCGAATCTTTCAAGATCGCGCGGGCAATAGCCACACGCTGGCGCTGGCCGCCGGAAATTTTGCTGCCACGCTCGCCCGCCTGTGTTTGCATGCCGTCCGGTGTACTGGCCAGCCAGCTGGTCAGGCCCGCCTTCTCTGCAGCGGCCGCAATTTCTTCATCGGTGGCGTCGTAACGGCCCATGCGAATATTCTCATGCACCGTATCGTTGAAAATGAAACTGCGCTGAGAGACAACCGATATATAGCGCTGCAGATCAGCCAGCGGGAATTCCGTCAGGGGGTGCCCGCCAATTTCAATCTTGCCCGACTGGGGATCCCATTGACGCAGCAGCAGGTTGACGATGGTTGACTTACCCGTGCCACTCGGTCCGACCAGGGCCACATGCTTGCCGGGTTCGATATCAAGAGAAAGGCCGTCAAAGACCTTCTTTTCGCGACTCCAGGCTGCATCGTCCGCGTCGTACTCAAAAATTACATCGCGGAAGTGAATTCTGGGCTCAACGGTTCCGGCAACCGGCACCGCCGCTGTATCAGTCACGGCCGGGGGCTGATCCATCATGGAGAACAGGCGACGAGCAGCGATGAGCGACACTCGAAAATCCGTGTAATTGTTCGCCAGGCCGACTGACAGGTAGAAACCGACCACAGACACCGCGATGATTGCCGGCAAATCTACCAAGGCATCGATCTCGCCCGCCAGACTCAGCTCGATACCTACCCAGGCCGAAGCCAGGATGCCGACGGTGATGAAAATTTCCGCCAGCGCACGTTGCCAGGCATCAGCACCGTAGAGCTTCTCCTGACCCGCCTGCATGGTGGCGCCAATATCAAACAACTGCTTCGCACGCCGGTTTTCATAACCAAAGGCAACAGTATCCCGAACCCCCTGGATGCTGTCGGATACAAAGGCATTAACCTGCCCCAGTTGCTGACGATACTCAATGCCGTCCCCACCCAGCTTCGACACCAGCCAGGGCAGCAATACGGTATTGGCGATATAGAACGGGGCCAGCACGTACACAATGGTAGGACTCACGGTCCAGCACCAGGCAAGAATAATAATAGGCACATAAAACGCGGCGATGGCCGGCGCAATAGTGTGAGCATAGAAAGGCTCAATGCGCTCACAATCGGTCATGACCCGGCTGACCGCATCACCGGATTGCAGCTTGGCAGTCTTGGCCGGGGCCAGGGGCAGCATGGAGTAATAGAACCGGTCTCGAAAAGCAGCAAGAATTCGGAAGGCCACATAATGGCCCGTATAGTTTTCAATGTAGGACATGATGCCCACCAGGGTACCCGCCAGGGCAATCCATTTGACCTGGGTCCAGATGACGTCCCAGTTCACCACGCCGGGCTCGGCGCTATTGATATAGATGCCAACGCTCGCCGCCGCAATACCCAGCACCGCCGCCTGTCCGCAGAACTTGGCGACACGTGCCACCAGAGAGGTAATCATGATGGCGTTGAACGGCCGCATGAACTGCAGGAGGCGCTTTATAAGCTGGTAGTTACTAACGTTCGGCAGGAGTCCGGCCGTATTTTCCAGGGTAGTCATATGCTTGCCCTCGCTTTGTTTCTATACAGCAGCGGCCGGAATCGGCGCGGCGTGCTCTGTTTCACGTTTGGTCTGCAACATGCCGGCATAAATGCCACCCTGCGCAATGAGGTCTTCTTTGGTGCCGCTCTCAGCCAGCGCGCCATGATCCATGACGATGATGCGGCTCGCCTGTTCAATAGTGCTCAGACGGTGGGCGATCAGTAGCACGGTCTTGTTAGCGCACAGGCGCTCAAGGGCCCGATTCAGCAACGCCTCCGTCTCCACATCTATCTGCGAGGTCGGTTCGTCGAGAATCACGATGGGGGCATCCTTAAGAATTGCCCGAGCAATGGCCAGCCGCTGCGCCTGCCCGCCACTCAGGGCCAAGCCCTGATCACCCACCATGGTTTCCAGCCCGGCTGGATTGGTTTGTACGAAGTCCAGCAATTCGGCATCTTTAAGGGCCTGCAGCAGCTCCTCATCCGTCGCACCTTCTTTTGCCATGCGCAAGTTATCAGCGACGGTACCGAAGAACAGGAAGGGGTCCTGGGGGACCAGGGCAATCTGCTCGCGAATCCACTCCACTGACAGCTCTTCTTCCGGCGTGCCGTCAAACAAGATACTGCCGGACTGGGGGTCCAGGGTGCGCAGCATAAGATTTGTAACGGTTGTCTTGCCGGAACCGCTCTTGCCGATCAAAGCCACTGTTTCATTGGGCTCCAGCTTGATGCTGAGATCCTTGATAGCAGCTTCATCGGCACCGGGGTAGCTAAAGTTTACGTCGCGAAACTCAATGCTTATGGCCCGACCGTCAGTACGCCCGCCATGGACGCCCTTGGCACTGCGAACCGGTACCTTTTCGTCCAGGAACTCGACAATCTTCGCAGCCACTTCACGGCCCAGGGCACCGGCAAAGAAAAACTCGCCCACCAGCAGCAGGGTGCGACTGAATTCCAGGCTCAGCAGAACGACAGCAACCACCTCACCCGGCGTCATGAAACCACCGGTGTAACGGTATAGAGACACGCCCATCGCAACCGCGGTGGAAAACAAGGCAAAACCCAGTTCCAGGAAAACGAACTGTGATTGGGCAACGAGCAGCAACTTCATAGTGATTTTTCGCTGGACTTCGTTGTCTTCTTCCATCTGCTTGCCGCGACGGATTTCTTCGTTGAACATTTTCAGGGTAGACATACCCTGAATTGAATCGAGGTACTGGGCACTGTTGCGATTCTTGACGTCTTCGTTCTTGGAACTGATGCGTCGGAAACCCCGCGCTGAGGAACCAACAAACAGGGGCGTGAGGGGTACACCGGCAAGCATCCACAAACCAACAACCCAGTCGATCCAGAAAATTGCGGCGACCAGAAATAACGGAATCGCGATGGCGACCCAGATCTGAACGAAGTAAACGCTGAAATAATAATCGAGGTATTCGACACCTTCCGTCGCGGTATTGGCGATCTCACCCGTGCGACGCTTGCCTAGCAGGCCAGGTCCCAGGTCCACCACTTTCTTATAGATCTGGTCCCGGACATTCAGCTTGGCCTCACTGGAGGCACGGAACTGACCGGTGCGAAAAGTCCAGGCCAGCACGGCCTTAAGTAGCACCAGACCGGCAAGAATCCAGAACCACTCGCGGACCGCGTTAATGCCGTCGGTGTAAGCCCCGTCAACGGTCAAGCCGAGCACGTAATACAAAAGAATGGTGGTCGGAATTGTCGCTAAACCCGCGATCAGGCCCACCTTGACCCATTTGAGAGTGCCGGGCGTAACCAGCCTGTCGTCGACTCCTAGCATTATCTTGCTCCGGATCCTTTTAATTCAATGACTTACCGGCAAATCCGGACGGTTCCGAAGATGCCAGTTGGGTTATCCTAGACCTGCAAGCTAGGTTTAAGGTCAACCCCCGCCGCCGCCAGGCTCCTGAGCCAACCCACGCAAATTAATACTATGCACGAACAGCCTCTCACCATCGGCGAACTGGCCAAACGGACCAACGTGTCCACCTCTTTACTCAGGTACTACGAAAAAGAGAATTTGCTGCGGCCCGCAGGCCGCAGTGAGGCCGGCTATCGTCTCTATTCGCCGGACGCCGAACGCCGCCTGCGATTCATCCGCAGTGCGCAGCGATACGGGTTTTCTCTGAATGATATCCGCCTGATCCTGGGCACAGAGGCCACCGAATCAGACGGCGGGCAGGGAATTCGCGACATTGCTGAGCAGCGCTTTATAGATATAGAACAAAGAGTTACAGAGATGCTGGTGCTGCGCCATGAACTGGAGCTGTTTCTGGATGACGTGGCGGCACTCCTGGATAAGTCCGTCGGGGAATCGTCGGGTGAACAATACCGGCAGCTGCTGGAACAGGCCTGCGGCCATGAGCACGGGCACGCGCAGGCTTCTACCTTGCGCAAGCTGACACAGCGTCTGGGCTGTAATCTGGCGGCGGCTGAATGGGACACCCTGTTTGAAGACCTGCGGGGTCAGCACCTCCATATCTGGCGCGAGGACGACGCCTACGCTGTGTTATTCGCCGATCCCGAACCCGCCCTGGCCTCGGCCCTGGCCCGTCTGGCGGCATCCGAATCCGACTGTGATGCTCACCTGGAGCCGGAGATCTCCAGCGAGGATCGGGGCCTGCTGTTTCGGGCGCGGGGACCGAACGCCTTTCTGTTTGCCCAGCTGTTTCTGGCCCTGGAGGCCGCTGAGGCCTGACACCCTGCCCGGACAGGTCTGTTCCAGGCTCCATCAGGACTTGACCTTAAACCCTGCTTAAAGGGCCAAGATCCCCTGCATTGGAATCGGCCAACAGGCCCGAGGACTGCAGAAATGAGTGAAGCCATCATCGCCGCAGCGGCACAGCCCATTCAGGTCAAGATTGCCGGTATGGACTGCGGCAGCTGCGCCATGACCATCGAAAACAGCATTCGCAAGCTGCCGGGTGTGAACGACGCAAGCGTCAGCTTCACCACGGAAACCATGGATGTGGACGGTGATGTCAGCCTGGAAGTGATAGAACACCGGCTCAAGGAGCTGGGTTATCGCATTGCCCAGGATGCACCACGGGTATCGCCTGAGGACCTCGTCGAGCACCGCGGTCTGAGTGGCTTCCTGCACTTTCTCTGGGAACAGCCACCGCTGCGCCGCGCCCTGTTTGTCGCGGCAGCCGTGATCATCGGCATGGTCGCCCTGCCCGGCGATCTGAATCTGGCGGGAATTCCCGCGCTGAGTCTGCTGTTTGGTGCCGGAGTCCTGGTAGCTGGCGCACCGGTGTTCGTCAAGGGCGTGCGCGCCCTGATATTCGCCCAGCGCATTACCATTGATTTACTGATGGCCGTGGCTTGCGTCGGCGCCCTGGGAATCGGCGAAACAGGTGAGGCTGTTACCGTCATCCTGCTATTTATGCTGGGCGAAGCACTGGAGGCCTATAGCGCCGAAAAGGCGCGCGATTCCCTGCGCAGCCTGATGTCGCTGCAGCCCCAGGAAGCGACGGTCCTGAGAGCTCACGCTGAGGACAAGCATGCCAGCCATGATCACGCCGATCATGGGTACGGAGACTCCGACGATAATCACGGCGGCGCCTGCAGCGGCGATCATGATCACACCGACCATGAGCACGGTAGCCACGATCACCAGGTCACGGTGCCCGTTGACCAGGTGCTGGTTGGTGATCGCGTTCTGGTGCGCCCGGCCCAGCGCATTCCGGTGGATGGCAAAGTAATCAAGGGCATCTCTTCAGTCAATCAGGCACCCGTTACCGGCGAGAGCGTGCCCGTGGTGCGAGAAACCGGCGATGAGGTCATGGCCGGCACAGTCAATGGTGAAGCGGCCCTTGAGTTGCGCGTAACCCGGCCGGCTGCCGACGGCACTATTGCCCGCATCGCGAAACTCGTTGAGCAGGCGCAAGCCCAACGCAGTCCTCAGGAACGCTTTATCGATCGCTTTGCCAAGTACTACACACCCGCGGTGGTGCTGATGGCAACCCTGACTGTCCTTATACCGGTACTCGCTTTTGGCCAGCCCCTGCTGACCACCAGCGATGGTGTGACCGGCTGGCTGTACCGGGGCTTAACCCTGCTGATTATTGCCTGCCCCTGTGCGCTGGTTATCTCCATACCTGTCACAGTCGTCAGCGGTCTGACCCGCCTGGCAAACCTCGGCGTACTGGTAAAAGGTGGCGCGCAGCTGGATCGACTGGCTGACGTGCAGGTTGTGGCCTTTGATAAGACAGGCACCCTGACCCATGGCAGACCCACGGTAACAGGCATCCGGGCCACTGATTGCGAGCATCCGGCAGAACAGAACGAAGAGTGCAACGATTGCGATGAACTGGTGGCGGCAGCTGCGGCTGTCGAACGCGCATCGGAGCACCCCGTCGCGCACGCGATTATCACGGCTGCCGGGCAACGGGATGTGGCGCATCGGTTCCCCATGGCTACCGATGTGGTGGCGCACCCCGGGCGTGGCGTCAGCGGTCAACTCGGCAACGGCCACAAGGTCGCCGTGGGCAAAGACGATATGTTTGATCATGGCATGGCCGGCTGGGACCAGGTCTCGCCCCATGCAACGGCTGCCACCGACCAGGGTGACACGGTCATGTACGTCTCACGACAGGACAAAGTGATGGGCTACATCGGCGTACAGGACGAGATCCGCGATGCCAGCCGAGCCGCGCTGCAGGAGCTGAACGACTTAGAGCCGCCCATCCGGCGCGTCATGCTGACGGGCGATCAGCCCCGCGCGGCCGATCGCGTTGCGGCCGCGATAGGCGGCATCGACGAAATCCATGCCGGCTTGCTGCCCGAGGAAAAACTCACGGCCATCGAGAAGCTGCGCGAGAGTGCAGGCGCTACCGCCATGGTAGGCGACGGCATCAATGATGCTCCGGCCCTTGCGCGTGCTGACATAGGCATTGCCATGGGCGGCGGCGGCACGGCGCAAGCCATGGAGACAGCAGACGTGGTTCTGATGCAAGATGACCTGTCCCACGTTCCGCTGGCACTGCGCATGGCGCGTAAGTCACGGCGGGTCATCAAGGAGAACATTGTGCTTAGCCTGGTGCTGAAGCTCGCCTTTCTTGCACTGGCTGTGCCCGGCATCGCAACGCTGTGGATGGCCGTATTGGCGGATGTCGGTGCGACTTTGCTCGTCACCCTGAATGGCATGCGATTGTTAAGACTCAAGTGACGCCATGACCCCGACGGAAGCAAAATTCGGGCCGATATTTCTGTCGCCCGGCGTATCAAAGCGCCACGTGCTTTGTTACTTGTTTGCCGCAGCAATCAGCATCGGCATGTTCACCTTCCTGATGACGCTGACGCCCTACATACTGTCCGTCAATCTAGGCATTCCCGCTGAAGAACACGGTCGCGTAATCGGCAATCTGCAATTCCTTCAAGAGATCGTGATAATCGCCTGCATAGGATGGTGGGGCGCGATGTCAGACCGCTTCGGCCGGCGCGTGATCTATATCATCGGATTCCTGCTGATGTTTGTCGCGTATGGCATCTATTCATTTGCCACATCGCTACCCCAGTTATTTGCCTATCGCATCGTATTTGCACTTGCTGTTGCGGCCACGACGACCAATCTTGCGGCAATCCTTGCCGACTACCCGAAAAACAGGTCTCGGGGAAAAATGACAGGCATCGCGTTCCTGCTCAATGGTCTCGGTGCTGCCATCTTCTTTGGCGGCATGAGCCAGTTACCCCGGATATTCCAGGACCAGGGGGCCGACGAACTATGGGCTGTGCGCTATGCCTACCTGATCGCTGCGGGGATTGCCTTTCTCGGCGCAATTGTCATGACCGGCTTGAAGCCCGGCCGGCCGGAAGGCGTTGAGGAGAAAACACCCATCCTTCAGCTCATACGAGAAGGCATGCAGGCAGGACGGAACAAGCGTATCGCCGTGTCGTACTTCGCCGCCTTCGCCGCCCGGGCCGACATGGCGATTGTCACGCTGTTCCTTATTCTTTGGATCGTTCAGGTTGGAAATGCCGCCGGGCTAACCCCCGCGGCTGCGCAAGGTAAAGCCGGCATCTACGTTGCAATTTATGCTCTTGCAGCGCTTTTGTGGGCACCGATCGTAGGCATCATCGCTGACCGGATTGACAAGCTAACGCTGACTGCTATCGCGTTCACAATCGCGGCATTGGGTTATGGCGCACTGGGGATGTCAACTGAAATCCTGTCAATGGGCGCGATGGCACCGGCGCTCGTGATTGCGGGGATAGGCCAGACCAGCACTGCAATGGCAATCATGGTACTGCTTGGCCAGGAATGTCCGGCCGACATTCGCGGCTCCGTGTTCGGCGTGCAGGCCTTCTTTGGTGCCATTGGTATTCTCGCCATTTCGTGGGGCGGCGGCCAGCTGTTCGACCTCGTCGCGCCCGGCGCACCCTTCATCGCCGTAGCAACAGCTAATTTGCTCGTTGTGTTTAGCGCTGCCCTGTGCCGAATGGGCGAACTACGCAAGGAGCCGGCTACAGTAACGGCTGATGCACAGTCCTGATGAGTCTTCAGGAGCGAACAAAAGCCCGTAGTTTGCGCCAGCAGGCCCGGCCAGGCCGGGCCTGCTAAGCTTCAATAGCCCTGTGCAGCGACTCAGTCGCCAAGCTCCATCAGTTCAACGCTGCCTTCTGTCACCCGGGTAGCTTGCTGACCGTCAGGGCCCGTGCGAGTCGTTGTCCGCAGAATCCCCTCGTCTGTCCGTTCGGTTATTACGGCGGTACTCGCCACGCGACCATCCGGCAGAGTCGTCACCGTATCGCGTGTGACGATACCGGCATCAGGATCTGCGCTTCGTACACTCTCGGTGGTAAAAACCTCTCCATCCGGACCAGTCCGTGTGACGCTGCGAGCCTTTCCCTCGTCGGTTTTTTGACTAATGACAGAGGTACTGGCTGTACGACCATCCGGCAATGTCGTGACGGTGTCCCGGGTACGGCTGGCATTCTGAGAATCACGACTGACCGTTGTGTCACGACTCACGCTCTGACCATCGGGACCGGTGCGAGTTGAATTCCGGGTAAAGCCATCGTCAGTTCGCTGGCGCGTACTCGAAGCAGTCGCTGAACGCCCATCAGGCAGCGTCGTCACGCTGTCCCGAGTTCGGGTGCCGATCTCCGCATCTCGGCTGACCGTGGTATCCCGATTTATAGTCTGACCATCGGGGCCAGTACGAGTTGAATTCCGGGTAAAGCCATCATCAGTTCGCTGGCGCGTACTCGAAGCAGTGGCTGAACGCCCATCGGGCAACGTCGTCACGCTGTCCCGAGTCTGGGTGCCGTTATCCCGATCACGGGTGACCGTGGTGTCGCGCGTTTTTTCTCGACCATTGGGGCCGGTGCGAGTGGAACTTCGGGTGAAACCATCATCAGTTCGCTGCCGGGTACTCGACGAAGTAGCCGTCCTCCCGTCAGCATCAGTCCGAGTGCGTTCCCGAGTGCGGGTACCGGCATCACGATCCCAGCTACCCTGCTCGGAGCGCGTGCGTTGCTGACCACCCGGCCCGCTGGCTGTAGACTCGCGCTTGTAGCTACCTTGCCGTGATGCGCGTCTGCCCTCGCCCCTGCGGGCTGCTCCACTATGACCGCGCGCCGAGCCCTGGCGACCCGCCTGTCGCCCGTTTTTCGCCGCCAATACAATGTTGTCGCTATCGGCCGGCAGGGCACTCACCGGATAGGTGAAGCCAGCCACCAGAATTATTGTCGCACCAATGCCGAGACTGCCGTGAATGACCGCTTTCATACTCTAACTCCGTCGTTTGCCGGTATTCCCGGCCAGTGAAACTGCCGCCTGCTGCGGCACATGGAGTACTAAACGTCGTTCGCGACCCTTGGTTGACAGGCCTGACTGCCCAGCGTCAGGACGAAACTGCCAAAGTGACATTTATTCTTCATCTGTTTAACGCGTTAGAGTGAACCCATAGTCCCAGAGAAGTTTTGTATTGGAGCACTGCGATGGCCTGGCGAAAACTGCCTCTGTCAGCCGCTGACTGGCCAGCCCTGGAGCACAACCCGGCTCCCTGGGCAGGCCTGTTGTCTTCACTGCCGGATGAAATGGACTACCGCTGCGAAATCGAGGGCCGGCTGCCGGCCCTGCATGGGAGCCTGTATCGCATCGGGCCCGGACTGTACGACCGGGGACCGGACCGCAAACGCATGATGCTGGATGGAGATGGCATGGTGCAGGCTCTGGACCTGGCAGATGGATCAGCCCGTTTCCGCAATCGCTTCGTGCGCACGGCCAAATTTGAGGCAGAGGAAAAAGCAGGACGGTTTATCCACCCTACTTTCTCCACCCATGGTTCAGGCCCACTGCGTCATAACCTGGGCATTAACATTGTGAACCAGGCAAACACGACAGTGATTGAGTGGGCCGGGCGTATCTTTGCTTTCGATGAAGGGCAACGGCCCTACGAACTGGACCATCGCCTGGAAACACTCGGTGAACGTAGCCTGGATGCTCAGCAGGCCAAGCTACGGTACTGGGCACACTGGAAACTGGATGCGGCACATCAACGCCTGCACCTGCTCTCCATGGTGGCGGGCCCGAAACCGGCCGCCCATGTGGTGAGCCTCGATCTGAGCGGAAAAATCACCGAGCGCCAGACCATACCCCTGCCGCGCAGCGTTTATATCCACGACTGGTTTGTGACTGGCGGTCACTTTGTATTCTTACTCCATCCGGCATTTATTTCCCTGCCGCGAATGCTGAAAATTGCCGCGGGCCGCGAGACCTTCGCTCATGCCATCGAGTGGCGCCCGGAAAAAGGTTCCCTGCTCACTATCGCGCCGCGCGACGGGGGTGAGCCCCGAACTATTGAAGTCGAACCCTGCTGGATGTGGCACGCCATCAACGCCTTCGATGACGGTCCCGATATTGTCCTAGATTTCATCGGCGGCGATATGGGCGGGGGTCTGGGCGACGAGGCCTCACCTCTGTTCGAAATCATGCAGGGGAAGGAGCCGGTTATGCCCTCCGAGCCGATCAATCTGCCCAGGCGTCTGCGAGTAAAGCCCGGGCAGGCTGCCGTCGAGGAAAAAACCTTGGCGGGCGGCGCAAATTTCGAATTACCTTGCGTGTCTGCCACCGAACGCGGCCTCCCCTATAGCCAGGCCTACATGATCCAGGCCGATGCCGGCGCGGTATTCGCCCATAGCCTTTGCGAACTGGACGGCCAGAGCCTGGCCACACGCAGCTACGACTTCGGGCCGCAGGCCTTCTGTTCGGAACCGGTCATTTGTGATGCTATGGAAGGAGAAGCCGGGCGCTATCTAATCACACAAATCTATGACGCAAGCAGCAAACGCAGCTATTTTGCGGTGATGGATCGTAGTGACTTCATGGCGGGTCCTGTTGCCCGGATTCACCTGCGACATCACGTACCCCTGAGCTTCCATGGCTTCTGGTCCCCGGGCTCGCCGGTCGAGGCTCGCGCATCTGACTTATCGCAGGCATAATTTGGCAATATTTGCCTCGCGGAGATCTAACATGCTGTCAATCAAACATGAACTGGTTCCCTCGCTGCTAGTCAGCCTGACCCTGGGCGCCAGCCTGATGGCGAATGCAGAAGGAACACTCAATCTCTCCGTCTCCGAGAAAGCATACGTCTCGAAAAACCAGGTCATGCGGCTGTGTATCGACCCCAATTGGCTCCCTTATGAAGGCTTAACAGCCGAGGGTGAGTACACAGGCCTGATCCCGGAGTATATGAGCGAGTTTGAATCGCGGACCGGTTTAAACTTTGAAGTGGTGCGAACTGCCAACTGGGAAGAAACCTGGGAACTGGTCACCGAGGGTGGCTGTGATGTGGTCTCAGCTGTGAATCAGACTCAGGCGCGGGCACCGTACCTGAGTTTCACCGACCCATACATTACGGAACCGTCGGTAATAGTCACCAAGGCTGATCGTATGGATATTACCCAAATGGGTGATTTGAAGGGCAAACGCCTCGCTGTTGTGGCCGGCTACGCCCTGGATGAAAAAGTTTCATTGGATTTTCCGAGCATCGAACGCGTTGAGGCTATGGACCTGGCAGAAGGACTGGCCCAGGTGGAAGCAGGCACTGTAGATGCCCTGGCAGGCTCCAAGTTCATGATGGAAACTTTCCTGGCGAGCCCGGCTTACCAGGACCTGCGTATCGTCAACGAGGCCCGGTATCTCTACTCACTCCGTGTCGGCATTGGTCGCAGCAGTTCCCAGGCCTATACAATTCTGAACAAGGCAGTGAAGTCCCTGGATGGAGCCACCCACGAAGCGATACGTGGGCGCTATGCAGCCAGCATGGCGGACGGCGAGTAACAGAGCCCTGGGTCAGCCAATCAGCGGTCTGACCAGGCCGGGAAGGGATAGAGGATGGGTTCGCGGGCGAAGTTTTCCGGGTAAACCAGCTCTCGCCGCCCATTCTGCCACTGCAGAATGAAAATCGGCTTTCCGATCTGCAACCCGGTTTCATCGACCCTGTAGGGCCCTAGCAGGGAACGGAAGCTCATGTTGCGCAGCTGATCGCGGTACTCATCCGTAGAGCTATCACGTCCAGCAAGACGCGCGGCAGCTTCCACCACCTGGCCACTCGCATAAGCCCCCGCTGCGGGATAACTTGGATTTCGGCCGTTCCGTTTCTTGAAGCGGAAAGAAAAGTCGAAAGCGCCCGGCATATGCTGACCACGCTGCCACTGGCTGGTAGCCAGAACGCCTTCAGCGTTATTAATCCCGACCATAGAACCGAAATCATAAAGAGCCGGCCCGAAACTAAAGACCATGATGTCCGGAGAAAAATCCAGGGACTTAGCTTCCTTCAACAGAGCAACGGAATCGTTCAGGTAGGAACCGAAAATCACCACCTCGGGGCGAACTGACTTCATGCCGTCAATCAGGCTCTTGAAGTCCTCCGCACGGGCATTGTTGCGGCTGTATGACTGCTCGAAAACCAGCTCAAGGCCGTAGCCTGCCACCTGGGACCTGACGCCCTCGGCGATGCTCGTCGGCGCCTCATTATCCGCATGGCCCATCGCCACACGCTGCAATCCCTTTTCCTGGGCCAGGGCCAAAATCGGCCGCATGATTTCCGGTGCCGGTGTGTATAGCCCAAAAACATTTCGGAAGCCGCGCTCAAAAATTTCCAGAGCGGTTCCAGTCACCACAATCGGGAAATCATATCGCTCGGTCACTTCAGTCACTGCCAGGGTCAGGGGCGTCCCATAAGGCCCTACCAGCAGATCCACCTTATCCTCGACAATCAGTTTCTCGTAGAGTCGCGCCGCAGTATCCCGGTCAGACTCATCGTCATAAACAACGAGTTCCACCGTTCGGCCGCTGGCGCCGCCACGACCATTGAGATCTTCAATGAACATTTCCATGCCCTGCAGCATCTCAATACCGAAATCGGCATATTTACCCGTCTGCGACATGGTCGCACCAATCTTGACGGTGTGATTATCAGCCATCGCCCAGGTGGGCAGGACCAATAGCGCGACAAAAGCCAGCCCTTTAAAAAGCATCCGTTTAGTAGTCATCCGATTTCGCATGCCTACTTCTCCACATCCAGTTGGCGCTTAGTCGCGGCTAACAAACGCACAAGTTCATATTCAAAAGGTGAGGTTGTACTGTGATAGCGGAACGCCACCCGATCCCGGGCATCCAGGGTTTGCAGTATCACGCGAACCGCGTTTCGCTCGGCCGTATAACCATCATCGTCGCTGAGAATCTGGTCCCAGATATAATTCTGTAACAAGGTATCCGGAATCAGACCTACGGCATCACGCAGGTTCGACGGGCCGTACAGAGGCAACACGACATAGGGTCCGGTTCCCACGCCCCAGCGCCCCAGAGTCTGGCCAAAATCCTCCTGATACTTGGGTAACTCCATCGCCGACGCCGCATCAATGGTACCCAGCAAACCAAAGGTCAGATTTGCTGCCACGCGGACCGTGGTGTGTCCGGCCTGCTTGGGCTTGAACTGCAACAACTGGTTCGCGAAGGTGACCACATCACCGACGGTATCAAAAATATTCCTGAACCCCGTGCGCATGAACTGCGGGAAAATGAACCGATAGCCACGAACCGCCGGCAACAACACCCACCGATCGGCACGGGAGTTGAAATTGTAAATGCGGCGATTCAGGCCTTCCCAGGGGTCGCTGACCGCGCTCAACGGCTGCACCCTTGGGTCGATCATCCGCTCGGCAATGAATAGCGGTTCCTCGGGTTCGCCTTCCGTCTTCAGCTTGGTACTGCAACCGGTCAGACTCAGCATGACAGCCAAGGCAGACAGCACGCCTAGACGCTGATAACCAAGAAGCTTGCTCATTTCCAGCCCTCCGTGAAGAAGGCCTGAATGTCGCGGATATTGTCCCGATAACTCAGGTTGCCCAGGTGGCCCCCGTGAGGATAGATGATGGCCCGATCACCCAGCACCTCTGGAAAAAAGTCTATCTGGCCGGGCTCAAGAATAATGTCATCGCGGTTATGCACGACACCGATGTAATCCGCGTCCCGCAGGAATCCCTGGATGGATATCAGGGTCTGGCGTTCCGCCAGGGCCTGTCGGGTTAACGAGGGCTCTTTGGCCTGATAAAAAGGAAAATACATCTCGTGGTAATAGTCGGTGAAACCCGTCCGAACGGTGACCTGGGAGAATCGGGTCAGGGATGTACTGCGATTCAGTTTTGCATTGGCCGGAATGGCAAAGCCGAACCGCGTCACGATGTCAGAAGTCGCGATCAGATTACTGGCTGAAATCCTGAAGGCGGCCCCGATAAGACCAGCCAGTTCGTCGGGACCGGGCGGATTCTGCTGGAATGCTTTAAAGAAGAGGGTTTCATCAAAAGCCACCGTATCCGACTCGTTGTAGGCAGCACTGACCTGAGCTACCAGCTTTTGGAAAAACGCCGGGAAATTATCAATGCCGCCGGGGACGCTTTCGATCATGCGGTCCAGCCGCGACACCGAACTGTACATGGACAACGGAGGGTTGATCATCAGGACCTTGGAAAAATTGAAGTCGCCGCGTTCTTTATCAAGTTTCGCCACGAAGGCCGAATGAATACCGCCGAGGCTATAGCCCGTCAGGCCATAGCCAGTAATCCGATCCCGGTTGCGGCGACTAAAATCATCGCGCACACCTTGCATAACGCGGTAAAGGTCTTCTGCGTCGATCGACAAATAACCCGGCACACCGGTGCTGCCCGCAGCCGTAATGAACCCCGCCTGGCTGGGCGAAGACAAACCAACGACATGATAGCCAGATTCGTAGAGCGCCCCCATCAACAGCCTGTTGTTCGTGGCGTCATGGCTGGCGCCCGTTCCGGCAATTACAAATACCAGCGGCGCTGGCTTACGCTGCATGGCGAACAAATAGGGAATACGCCAGTTGTACCAGAGTGCGTCCGGTATCTCCCGATCAACGGTTTTGTCCAGATACCCGGTACGAAATTTGACTTCGGGTATCTGGGCACGGAGTTCGGGAACGGGCACACCCACCACCGTCGCCTGGAATGGATTGGTAATGGGATAGTCATAGGCCGCTGCAGGTACGGCAAATAAAAGCCCCACCACAACGCCGAAAATCAGCGATTTATGCACTTCGGGATTCCCCCCAGTCGAATCGGCCCATATGGATAAAACCACGGTGGCCACCACCTCTGCCCGGGCCTCGCCTCGGCCACAAGCGTGAATTATACGAGCCTGCAATGCTGCAGTTAAACAAGCCATTCAAAGCAGGTCAATATGCCCAGGGTGCTCCGCCCCCCCCATCAGGCCCTCCGAACTTATTGATCTAGGCCAATTCGGACCTGCCAGGCTAAATTGCGCTCCGCGGGCGCGTAAACCACGCCATGACCATCACCATCAATATCCAGCTAAAACCATCGGAAAAAATCATCATCAGCTGGTAGCCATAGGGGAAATCCGACCAAATAATGTCGGCAAAGCGTGGGTAGGCGGTATAGGCAATACCAAAGGTTGAGCCGATGGCAACGTGACTCCAGTAGTCTGTTGTATGGCGATTCAACAACAGCATGGCCAAACCCATAAGGGCACCGATGACCATGCCGTTAAACGTGCCAATGAAAATCTTCAACGGCGACGCATCAGGCGAACCTTCCCGGGTGATGTAGACCGTTGCGACAGGACCTTCAGCACGCATCTGTGTGCGAATCGCATCACCCGCAATGCGACCGGGCAGGATGTAGGTTCCCGTTTCAGGAAAATGCTCCAGCAAGGCCTGGCCGGCGGACAAGTCATCACGGGTTTCAGAGACAGTGTAATAAGGCACCGGGCTGATTACGTAAAACGCGACACTCCAGACCCAACTGACTAGAGCAACCAGAAAACAACCCAGCAAAAATCGCAACATCGTCTTGACTCCGAATGCACACAAAGCCCCGGGGACTCACCTGTAACCCACCGGCGTGAAGGTATATACTTCCACATCAGGGACTTAAATAAAGAAAAAAATAATGATGGCCCGATTCTTCGGCGTCTTTTGCGCTCTATTCATCTTGACTGGCTGCAGTGGCGGTGGCGGTGGTGGTGGCAACATTGCTGCGAGCGAGATCAACGCCGCAAATGCCATGCCCATTGCCAGCGCAGTCATCCAGATTGTCGGTGCTTCAGAAGATCTGGCCGCACTCCAGGCCATCACGGATGGACTGGGTGCACCACCTGCAGCGCCGACACGAGCGCCTGATGAACCGCCCACGGCTGAAGTAACGGTGCGCGTGGATAACCAGGACCTGGGTCTTTGTCAGGCCGGTACGGTTGGCGGAACCGTCTCCGTTAGGGACCCGGACGTGGTCGTCTTTGAGGATCGGCTGCTCAAGGGTGATGGCGCGAATCTAAATCTGAATAATTGTCAGTTTGAACCGGGCGAAGTCTATTCCGGTGGCCTGAAATTCAGTGTCGGAAGATTCATCGGTACCTTGACCCAACCTGTGGAGTACATTTTTGATTTCACGTTGCGCAATCTGAGGGGCATTGTTCAGGGCGAGGCCATCGAGGCTGACGGCGATATCAGCTTGTTTTACAGCGAAGCCGCCCTGCCCCGGGTGGACGCCGCTCTCTCCGGCCGCCGCCTGGACATTACGGCCGGCACTCTGTCTGCCACCCTGCGCAATTATGAGTTGGCAGCTCAGCTGGTAATGGCGCTACCCGGCCTGGCAGGCGGAATCAGCGAAAGCTTCGACGGCTATCTCTCGAGCTCAACATTCGATGGCGAGGTACAGTTCCGGACCCTGATACCTTTCGAGCGCGACTTTGTATTCCCAGCGCCCATACAGGGTCGCCTGCATATATTCGGCGCGAACAACGCTCTGCTGGAAGTTCTAGTGCTGGGAGCCCAGGTTCAACTCAACCTGGATGCCGATGGCGATGGCTTGTTCGAGTTCACGACTACGACCACCTGGTCAGCACTGAGCGGCGAGATTATCCCCTGAATCAGCTGCGCTTGGCCCGCCCGCTGGGCACCTTAAAGTCGGAAGGCTCCCACGGGTAATCCGGGTTCTCCGGCGGCACATCCAGCGCGTAAGCTTTCCAGGTTTCCACCCGGGCATTGTTGGGTTCCCAACCTTCAGGAATCTCGAGGAATTCCGGCGCATTCTTCTCTATATATGCCAGTACTTTCGGTGGAATTTCATCGTAGCCCCGCAGCCCCTTGTGACTGAAGCAGCGACCTAAGAGTGAACCGTCGGCATAGGGCGTGCCGCCCATTTCCATAAAGGGCCAGAACTGTGAAATGCGCGAGAAGCCTGCCGTCATGCGAACCGTCGGTAGATCACGGTCTTCCAGCTCCTGCCTGGAACAATTGAAGGTGAAGTGCTCCGATGGAGAAATACGCGGCCCGGTAGAAGAACGCGGCCAACCTGCCGGCGTCACGGGGTTGGTGTACTCGTGGGTGTAATCCCATGAGAGCATCATGTCGTCACCGTAAACCTCAAAGGGCAACAGAAAGGGATATCGCCCCTCGGCATTGGGAAAGACTGTTCCCTCGTTCATTAACGTGGGAGAGTCGCCTTCCACGCCAAAAAAGAACTTCGGAATTTCCTTGCCGATCTTGCCAATAAGATTGGGATTGTAAAAGTGGTACACCTCCACGGTCTTGCCCGTGAACGGGTTGTCCCAGGTCTCCAGAATGTCGCCGGTTTCCAGATCAGTGAAGTAGCCCGTTTCGCGGGACTTGACCCACAGGTCGCCGTTTTCATCTAGCTTGGCAAACAAGACACCGGTGCCTGTATAGCCGAAGACCGGGACCATACGGTTCGCACCGATACGGGCATACATCAGGCCGTGGAAGGCACCGATAACCGGCTCGTCATAGCTGGCCCAGATCTTGCCAAAAGCGTAGAGATTATCGGCGGGATCTGAATAGTCCAGACCAGGACCGGATCTGGCAACTGGCTGGGCTTCAACGGCGCCGCCGCTTGTCGTTGCGGCCACGGCGCCGGCCGCGAGGCCGAGTGCAGCTCGACGACTCATCATTAATTGGGACATCAAGACAGACTGCATAACGCATGGCTCCACAAATACGTTGATTAAGAAGTGGAGAATGCAGCCCACACGGGGCTATTTCAAACCGTCACAGTAACCACCGACCGATGGGCGGCTCGGCAGGGGCGTTAGAAGAAAAGAACCACGCCCTCCGCATCCAATGCGGAGTGCCCGGCATCCGATGCCGGGACGTGGAATTCGGGGGCCTCACTGCCGGAATCGGCCGTGCAGCCAGTCAGACGCACACTGAACATGGCAAGTGCCGGCAGCCAGAGCATCAGCATAAA
>JBPCXH010000064.1:0-8892 GCA_051008735.1 Gammaproteobacteria bacterium
ATGGCCCAGACCATCATTCGGTAACCGAAGATATTTTTACGCGCATGCACGCTGAGCAAATCCGAGACGATGCCAAATGCCGGTAGCGCGACGATATAGACCTCCGGATGACCGAAGAACCAGAACAGATGCTGGAACAGCACCGGACTGCCGCCGCCCGTTTCCAGTACATCCCCCATGGACAAGACAGCCGGCATAAAGAAACTGGTGCCGAGCAACTTATCGAAGCTCATCATGACGGCGCTGACAAACAAGGCAGGAAAGGCCAGCAGGCCCAATATTGTCGCCGTGAAAATACCCCAGACTGACAGAGGCATGCGCATCAGGGTCATGCCCCGGGTCCGGGCCTGGAGGACCGTTGTGACGTAGTTAAGACCCCCCATCGTGAATGCAACAATAAAAATGGCCAGGGATAAGAGCATCAGCAAAATGCCCCAGTCCGTGCCGGGCGTGCCCGGCAAAATCGCTTGCGGTGGATAAAGGGTCCAACCGGCGCCGGTAGGGCCACCGGGCACAAAGAAGCTTGCCAGCAACACGATCACCGACAACAGGTACACCCAGACGCTGAGCATATTCATGAAGGGGAAAACCATGTCCCGCGCGCCAAGCTGCAAGGGGATCAGGTAATTCCCGAAGCCACCGAGAAAGAGCGCCGTCAACAGGTAAATCACCATGATCATGCCGTGCATGGTGACGCTTTGGTAATAACTACTCGGGTCAATAAAGGCAAATGTGTCGGGGAAAGCCAGCTGCAGGCGCATGACAAATGACAGGCCTAAGGCAATCAGCCCGACCAAAATAGCGATTATTGAGTACTGAATGGCGATGACCTTGTGGTCCTGGCTCCAAACGTACTTGGTGAAAAAGCTGTGCGGGTGATGCAGCTCATCTGGTTGATCGGCAATTGCAACGTAGGCCATCAAATTCTCCGACTGGCTGGATTCCCGTGCTCGGCCCGGGCTTCTTTTTTCAAGGCAACCGGAGTCATTGCTCCAGGGTCGCCACTTGCTGGGTTTTTTCGACCGGTAGCGTATTGATATAAGCGATTACATCGTTAATCGCTGCATCGTCGAGCAGCATCATTGACATGCTCGCCATTTGTTCGCCATAGCCGTCCTGGGGATGTGTTCCACGCAAGCCCGATTTGAAATTGCGTAACTGATTGGCCAGATACCAGTCACTCATGCCGGCCTGGCGCGGCGCACTGACGGACCAGATTCCCATCGCGTCGCGGCCATGGCAGGCAGCACATGTCGTGTACAAGTCTTCACCACGGCTGACATCACCGCTGATCGTTGCGACAGCCGGGACATCCGGCAACGACTGGATATAAGCAATCACATTATTGATAGCGGCAGCATCCGGGAGTGTGCCGGCCATGGCCGCCATCTGCGCACCAAACATATCGGCAGGGTCCGTGCCGCGTCGGCCGGTTTTGTAGTTATTCAACTGGCGCCGCAGGTACCAGCCTTCCTGGCCACTGAGTTTCGGTGCATTGAGCGCCAGATTGCCTTCACCCTGCATACCATGACAGGCCGCACACGGGGCATAGAGAGCCTGACCCACCGAAGCATCGGCTACCGGTATCGCCAGGGTATCGGCGAAAGTGGGCTGGGCGGCGAGCCAGAGATCGAAGTCTGCCTGCTCTTCAATTACCACATCGCCGCGCATGGTGTGATGTGCCAGACCGCACAGCTCTTCACACAGCAAATCGAAGCGCCCGATTTTGGTGGGTTCAAACCAGAGATAAGTGACCAGGCCGGGCACCAGGTCCATCTTCACGCGAAACTGGGGTACGGCAAAGTCGTGGAGCACATCTGTGGAGCGCAACAAGGCTTTCATTGGCTTGTTGATGGGCAAATGCACCTCGTTGCCAAACACGAGCACATCATCCAGAGAATTCTTATCTTCCGGGTCAAGGCCGAAGGGATTTTCCACGGTCATCAGGCGAACCGCGCTCTGCCCCATGACCCCGTCTTCGCCGGGAAAGCGAAAACTCCAATGCCATTGCTGGCCCATCGCCTCGAACTCGCCGGCATCTTCGGGCACGGTCACAAATTCGGCCCAGACGACGAGGCCGGGCGCCAGCATAGCGACCACCCCCACCGTAGTGATAGCCGTCAGCCACCACTCAAGTTTCTTGTTCTCTGGTTCGTAGTCGGCTTTCAGACCCTTGCGGTGGCGATAGCGAATTATGGCGTAGGCCATAAACAGGTTGATGGCGACAAATACGACACCCGTTACCCAGAAGGTAATATCAACGGTTAAATCTATGGTGTCCCAATTGGAAGCGAGAGGAGTGAAGTACCAGGGACTGAGGAAGTGGAATAAAACGGATCCGATGACCAGCAGAATCACCGCTATTGCAATCGCCACACTCGCGCCCCCTTTTAAGCCAGACTACAGTTTTGGTTTTCGAATCAGTTAGCTGCCCGCCGCCTCACAACACTGAACGGATTAACAAAATGGCGATCCGTGGCAACATGCGTCGCTTCAGGATGCCGTTGTTTCATCATTGCCTTGACCGCCTCACCCTGACCTTTCTGCGCGTAGATCAAAATAAGAAACTTGCCAGCATCTATTTCATCGTGGAACCGGGCCAGCTTGCGATTCTCACTGGCCACCCCTAACAAGCCGCCCTCCCACGCACCGAAGCAGGTAGCAAAAGCGATGATCAGGAAGTAAACAAAACCGGGCATATCCGGACCAAAGGGCTGCGTATACATAGCGAGGCCCGCGCCCAGTACACCCAGAATGAAACCTATGTTGGCGCCGATGAATCCATCGCGCAGCAAATCTTTGGTTTCAAGCCAGTTGCTTGAGTGAATACGTTCTTTTTGCAGACCGGCTTCATCTTTACTGATGACATGGATAAACCAGTCATCAATACCGGCATCATGGAGATCGTCAGAAACGCGACGCGTACTGACCAAGTCCGGAGACAGAAAATAAAGACACTTCATTCGTCTACTCCTTGCACGTTGCTGCACCTCCCTATCGGGTGAGTGCGATGACGCAACGCCGCAGAGCGGGTGTCTCGAAACGTCCTTGTCCCCTTTACGTGACTCGAGCCCTGGCGCCTTTGGCTGTTTGCCGCGGCGCTGCGGTTGTTAACACCCTACCCCATAAGACAAAGGAAACGCTCGCTGCTACGCAGCAAAAAGGGCGTTGAGTCACCAGGAGGCACGCCAGCCAAGGCCTTGGAACTTGGCTGGCAAGTATTTGGAAAAGGATTTGGCGCCCCAGGAAGGGTCGCCGGCCAAGCGTTAGCCGGACTCCTGGAGCATATAGTCCACTGCCCCAAGAATTTCTTCATCAGACAGATCCACGCGCCCGCCCTTGGGGGGCATATAACCCAGGTCCCCGGTGTAGCCTTCAAGGGCATGGCCCTGAATCACCGGCAAGCCCTGCGCAATCCTTGGCGCCCAGGCTCCGCTATCGCCTAACTTGGGCGCGCCGCCGATGCCATTGCCATGGCAGGCCACGCAGGCCTCGTTATAGACCTGGGGCCCGGTCTTCACGGTGGCAACGGGCTGGGCCGCCGTAACGGATACGGCAGCCTGGGCTGCGTCTGCCTCGTCACCGGGCAACCGCACTCGACCCAGTGGCCGAATACGCGCCAGCACTTGTTCCTGATAAGCGGTGTCGGCCATGCGTGCCTCGCGCTGACTATCTCCCCCCTCGAACAAAGCCAGGATGAGGATGGCAACCGCGACGGCCACCAGACCGCCCATCACGAGTGTGAACGTATCGAAAAACTGCTGGTCCTGCGTACTCACGATTTTTCAGGTCTCCATCGTGTCAAATTCAGTGACGGCAACGAAGCCAATGCCACATTACTTGAGAAGAATAGCTGCGAACAAAAGGAGAATGGCGAAGCCCTGCAGACCCACTCTAGCCCACATCAGGCGATTGCCCAATTTCGGAGGCATGCGGCTGTCGCCGGCCCCCATAGTCACCAGCCCCATCATCATGGTGATGATGACAGCAATAAGTGCCATTACAATGAGGACCAATAGGGGATCCATAGGCTCTTACCTCTTAACTCTGGCCTAACAAAACAACGCTGGCCCGTCCGCGGTGAGAAATTCTCACTCACGGAGAACGCCTGCTGGTTAAGATGCCACAGAAGGCCTATGTCTCGCCAGCAGGCCAACTATCAGCATAGTAGAGCCCGGGCTGATAGGATTGCCCCGCAAAGAATCTCGGCCCCTGACCGAGCAAGAAAAAACCTCAAGTCAATGGCATCTCCCAAAGAACTACCCGCCTGGCAGCGACTCATCCAACTGCGCGAGAAGATGGAAGCTTCGCCCATGCAGGCTCTATTTTCCGCCGACCCAGAACGTTTCCAGCGCTTCTCAGTTCAACTGGATGACCTGCTGTTCGACTACTCAAAAAATCGTATAGATACGGAGGTGATGGCCGCACTAGTTTCTCTGGCGCAGCAAGTTGGCCTGGCGCCCCGTATTCAGGAAATGTTTAAAGGCCAGCCGATAAATTCAACTGAACACCGTGCTGCCCTTCATGTGGCACTGAGAAACCGAAGCAACGAGCCTATTGAGGTCGACGGGCTGGACGTGATGCCAAGCGTCAATAAGGTGCTCACGCAAATGCGGAAATTCAGCGAAGCGATTCGCAATGGTGAACACCGCGGTCATTCCGGCAAGCGCATCACGGATGTCGTGAATATAGGTATTGGCGGCTCTGACCTAGGGCCTAAAATGGTGTGCGGCGCCCTGAAACCGTATGCCGATCCTGATATTCGCGTGCACTTCGTTTCTAATGTCGACGGCTCTGACCTAGCGGAGACTCTCAGATATCTAGATCCAGAAACGACGCTATTTCTGATTGCCTCCAAGACGTTTACCACCATCGAAACCATGACAAATGCCCACACAGCTCGGCAGTGGTTCCTGGACAGCGGCGCGGCGGAAAAGGAGATCGGCAAGCACTTCGCGGCCATGTCCACTAACAAAGAAGCAGTTAGTAAGTTCGGTATCGACCGCTCAAATATTTTTGAGTTTTGGGACTGGGTAGGCGGTCGCTATTCGCTTTGGTCAGCTATAGGCCTGTCGATTGCAGTCTATATTGGCATGGATAATTTTGAGAATTTCCTAGAAGGCGCTCATCGCGCAGATAACCACTTTCGCGACACACCATTCGAGAAAAACATACCTGTCCTGATGGCCCTGCTAGGCATCTGGTACAACAATTTTTTCGGGGCCAATAGTCACGCAGTGCTGCCCTACGATGAATATTTGGCATTGTTGGCAACGTACCTGCAACAGGCGGACATGGAGAGCAATGGCAAGAATGTCACAAACGACGGCGAGCCGGTGGATATAGCCACAGGACCTGTCATCTGGGGACAACCCGGTACTAACGGCCAACACGCCTTCTACCAACTTCTGCACCAGGGAACACCCATGGTGCCCTGCGATTTTCTAGCCAGCGCACACAGCCATAATGACATTGGTAACCATCACAAGATTTTGATGGCCAACTTCCTCGCCCAACCCGAAGCACTTATGCAGGGGCGTAGTGCGGACCGCACCAGAAAGCAGCTTGTCGCACAGGGCAAAACGGGAGAAGAACTGGAAAGACTGGTTGCGGCTAAGACCTTTACTGGCAATCGTCCGTCTAACTCTTTTATATATCCACTCTTGACACCGTCTATGCTCGGCACGCTGATCGCTCTTTATGAGCACAAAATTTTCTGCCAGGGATCCGTCTGGAATATCAACTCCTTCGACCAAATGGGCGTGGAGTTGGGCAAGGAACTCGCGGAGGCCATCCTCCCGGAGCTGAAAAGCGGCGCCGACACAAGTCAGCACGACAGCTCTACCCGCGGCTTAATAGCGCAATACCTCAAGCTCAGGCAGAAATAGCTAACCGGGACCGGCATCCTCAAGCTGCACCGGCTCCTCGCCCAGCCAGACCAGGAAGAGCTTGTAACTGACGGCCAGAACAATGGGGCCGACAAACAAGCCAATAATGCCGCTGGTAAGCATCCCACCAATCACACCTATCAGGATGACCGGCATCGGTACTTCAAGCCCCCGGCCGAGCAACAGGGGCTTCAGAAACCCATCGGCGAATGAAAAGAATACCGACCAGACAGCAAAGATAATGGCGACTGTCGAATCAGCCGTTGAGAATACATAACCGATAATTGGCAGGAACAGCAGCAACATCGGTATCTGGGCAACAGCGAAAAGCAGCACAACAACGGACAGCACGCCCGCAGCCGGTATGCCGGCGGCAATCAAACCAATCGCGAGGAAAAAGGTCTGGATAACGGCGATACCCAGAACGCCACGGGCCACGCTAAGAATAGTGTCACGCCCCAGATCAATTAACTTGGCGCCGCGGTCACCGGCCAAACGGACGAAAATTGACCTCGCAAGATTGGCGCACGCCTCGGCATTAGCGAGAAAAATCGCTGCAATGATTATCGACAGTGCAAACAATAGAATTTCGACACCGGCCCCTAATGCACGAGACAGAAGCCAGGTTGAAAAAGTCTTGATTTGAGGCGCAAAGTCATCAAGAGCCGACTCTAAATTGCTGGATGCAGCGCCCCAGGTCTTGTAAACCTGTTCGCCGATAATCGGAAAATCGGCAACCCGCTCGGGCGGCGGCGGCACTGTCACGGTACCCGCCTCCAACTGCTCAGAAAATCCCTGCGCGCTGCTCATCAACGACTCACTCAACATGACTGTTGGCGTGATAAGAATCAGCAGGGCCAGCAAAACAAAAATCGTCGCTGCGAGCCCTGAACGGCCGCCCAGTGCTCGCTCCAGGCTATGGAACAGGCGATGCATCGCGATGGCAATGATCATTCCCCAGACAACCGGACCTAGAAAAGGACTGAAAATCTGAAAGCTCCACAAGGCGAGCAAAACCAGGAGACCTATGCGTATTACAGCCTCCAACACCTTGCGGGTATAGCGTTGTTCAGCAATTTCGGATGGTGTGTCGCTCATACTGAGTTCCTCGTCATCTTTTTGGGTTCACGCGGATATATCCAGGCTGTCGATAGTATGGGCTATGGCAGCCGCAACATTTTCTGGTGATTGCTGGCCGTCAACTTCGGCCACGATCATTCCTTTGGGGGCACGGGAAACAATCTCGCGGAAGAAGTCTAACCATTTCCCGTAGGCCTCTCGCTCTGTTTTGCCTGCATCGCGGTTAAAACGGCCGCTGGACTCCCTGGCAAATACACGAGTCTTAATTTGCTCGTCATCGACCAACAAACGAATACCCTGCTGATGGACAAGCTCGTAGTAGCAGGCCATAGCTGCAGCAATCTGATTCTGGCCTCGCAGTACGCGGGACTCAACCACGAGTGACCACAGAGTCTGCGTAAAGCCGTTGTCTATGACGATCAGTTTATCTGGATAACGCGAACGAAGTTCCTGGGCAATTGCCAGGCTGGCAAGACACCGCAGGGCCTTGCGAAAACGTCGCTTGACTGGAGGGCCATGCATGAAGGCAAGGGTCATCACCGCCATAGCAAAGCGAGGGTGTTGCCAAAAAAGAGGCAGGATTGAAGGCTCCTCGCCATGTTTGTCCCCGGCTTCGATGCGGCGCCGGGCAATGTAGTCCTCGTAGCTGAGAAAATCTGCACGCTGGCCAACTGGCGTCGCAGCCAGGCCCCTGAGAATGGTCGTCTTGCCAATCCCCGATGGGCCGATCAGCTCGATAAGCATAATTCGTTGGTATCAGCTGGTTGCCGGGACGGGCTGGAATACATAGATCTTAAAGGCAGCATGACGGGCAAGGCCTGGTCTCGTCGCTGCCCATGCCTCTACGCGGCGCATGAATGCCTTGGGTAACAGCGGTCGCTTGCGACGCAATATTGGCAACACCCCCAGATGTCGCTCGGCAATAAGCTCAAGGCCATGGCGGGCTGCAAGCTGGACCGCCTCTTCATCTGACATGCAGTGGAGTGGTTTCTTGTTTCGCTTCAGGCCAATCCGAGTCAGGAAAGACCGCCACCGAAATGCGAGGCTTCCACAACGTTTATGATTATTGAAAATCAGCCTGCCGCCGGGGGCCAGTCGCGCGCTCAATTGGGCCATCACCTCTTCTCGAAGCTGGGGCTCTGCATTGGGAAACAAGCGGAAGCTGGTAATCAGATCGAATTTTTCGCCGGCCAGTTCCTGCGAACGCGTCAGGTCAGTACAAATAAGTCGGGCGTTTTTTGCCCGCTCACCGGCAACGGCCAGCATGGAGTCGGAAATATCGACGCCGGTGGAACTCCCAACGATGGATTCGAGCAAGGCCAGAATTCGCCCGGTGCCGCAGGCAAAGTCCATATGCTTGGCTGAAGCGGATTCAGTGAACTGGGAGGCGACCAGATCGAGCATCTGCCGTTGCTCAAGTTCCCAGATAACCGAGGTGTAAGCGAAGCGCGAGAACTTGTCGTGATACTCGTCACCCTTGCCCAGATGGGAGGTGCGATAGTCGTCAAAGGGAAGCTCGGTGGTCATGGCGAAAGCTAAGTACCTCTTCTCGGGCGGGTCATTATGCCGGGCACAGAAGGTGCGGTCGAGTTGATAACTGCCTTCGCCAGCTGCTGAAAAACAGTGGGGAAGCCTGCTATTGCAGGTGGCAGGCAAGACTGCGCCCAAGCCAGGGGAGTCGTTCATTTTTTGGCAAAGAAAAAGCCCCCGCCGAATAATCGACAGGGGCTTTGGATTAGAAGCCTGGCGGTGACCTACTCTCACATGGGGAGACCCCACACTACCATCGGCGCAGAACGTTTTCACTTCCGAGTTCGGAATGGGATCGGGTGGTTCCCGCCCGCTATGGCCGCCAGGCAAAGCTAACTGGTTCGGCTGCTCCACAGGAGCAACCGATCTGAATTTTGTTTTGACGAATTTAAGA
>JBPCXH010000065.1:0-4293 GCA_051008735.1 Gammaproteobacteria bacterium
CTGGGTGCCGGGACCATCTTGCGAGAAGTGCAAGCCGCCGCCGAGATGCTCGAATCAGACTACAGCATCCCGGCCGATGTCTGGAGTGTCACCAGCTTCAACGAGTTGCGTCGCGAAGGCCTGGAATGCGAGCGCTGGAACCTGCTGCATCCTGATGAGACCCCGCGGGAAGCCTACGTCACGCGCATGCTGTCCAGTCAGCCGGGCCCCTTTGTGGTGGCCACGGATTACATGAAGGCCCTGGGTGATTCGATTCGCCAGTGGGTGCCTGGCCGCTATCGGGTTCTGGGCACCGACGGTTACGGTCGCAGTGATTCGCGCAAGGCTTTGCGGGACTTTTTTGAAGTTGATCGCCGCCATGTCGTGCTGGCGGCTCTGAAGGCCCTTTCTGAGGAAGGTTCGGTGGATCCTGGAACGGTGAAAGCAGCCCAGGAAAAGCTGGGCATTGATCCGGACCAGCCTGATCCCACCGCGTGTTGAGGTAAGGAGAAGCGAGCCGCGATGAGTAAGCGCCAGGAAATCCGCGTGCCCGACCTCGGCGAGTTTGCCGAGGTCGAAATCGTTGAGATCAACGTGCAGGTCGGTGATCAGGTAAACGCCGAAGACCCCCTGATCACGCTGGAAACGGACAAGGCTGCCATGGAGGTGCCGGCGCCGGTGGCCGGTACTGTCGCTGAGCTGGCTGTGGCTGCAGGCGCGAAGGTGTCAGAAGGTGATCTGATTCTTTACCTGGAAACGGCCGCGGCTGAGCCCGCCGCTGAGCCCGCCGCTGAGTCTGCCGCTGAGTCCGCCACTCCGACAGCCGACACGACGCCGGCAGCTGAGGCGGCAGCGCCTGCTGCAGAAGCCAGCGGGCCCTTCGCCCTGGTGGTGCCGGATCTCGGCGACTTTGATGCCGCTGATATTGCCGAAGTCCATATAAAAGTGGGCGACGTGGTCGCTGTGGACGATCCGCTGATTACCCTGGAAACGGATAAGGCCGCCATGGAAGTGCCGGCTCCGGCCGAGGGGAAGGTGCTTAGTGTGCAGGTTGAAAGCGGTCAGCAGATTGCCACCGGTGGCCTGATCGGCGAGCTCCAGGTCACGGGTGCGTTGCCGGCGACGGACGAAACCAAGACCATTAAACCCGAATTTGAGGCTGCAACCGCGGCGGCCACCCCGGCACCCGCAGCGACTCCTGCCCCTCGCGCGCCGACCCCGGCCGCTGTGCCGCGCAGTCTGCCGCCTGTTAATGAAGCAACTTTCGGCAGCGCCCATGCCAGTCCCGCGGTGCGCAAATTTGCCCGCGAGCTGGGTGTGGACCTGGGCCAGGTTAAAGGCACGGGTCAGAAAGGTCGTGCGCTGAAAGAAGATGTGGCGGCCTTCGTCAAGGCTGTCATGACAGGTCAGGTTGCGGGTGCTACCGGTGGTAGTCCTCTGCCGCCGGTTCCCGTGGTGGACTTTGCCAAGTACGGCGAGATAGAGGTCAAGGCCCTCGGGCGCATCCAGAAAATTTCCGGGCCGCGCCTGCAGGCCAGTTGGTTGAACTATCCGCACGTTACCCAGTTCGATGAGGCGGACATCAGCGGTATCGAAGAGCGGCGCAAGAAGCTTAAGACCGTCGCTGCTGAACAGAACGTCAAGCTCACGCCCCTGGCATTCCTGATCAAGGCGGCCGTCATCGCCCTGAAAGAATTTCCCTTGTTCAATACCTCCATGTCGGCCGATGGCGAAAGCCTGGTGTGGAAAAAATATTTCCACATTGGTTTCGCCGCGGATACACCGAATGGTCTGGTGGTGCCGGTGATTCGCGATGCCGACCTCAAGGACGTGATGAGCATCGCCCAGGAGCTGGGTGAGCTAAGCGCCAAGGCGCGGGAAGGCAAGATTACGGCGAAAGAGATGCAGGGCGGCAGCTTTACGGTATCCAGCCTTGGCGGCATCGGCGGCACGCATTTCACACCCATTATTAACGCACCGGAAGTCGCGATTCTCGGCGCAGGCCGCTCAGACTATCGACCGGTTTATCAGGACGGCGAGTTTGTGCCGCGGCTGATATTGCCGTTGTCTTTGTCATACGATCATCGGGTGATCGATGGGGCAAACGGCGTTCGGTTTACCACTTATCTGCGCAGCGTTCTCGCTGACGTGGATCGCATCCTGCTGGGCAGTTGAGCCCCCGGTCATGAGCAGCGCAACGGATATTCACGTACCCGACCTCGGTGAGTTTGATGAGGTAGAGGTCATCGAGGTTCATGCCCAGGCGGGTGACAGTATTGCTGCGGAAGAACCCCTGATTACCCTGGAAAGCGATAAGGCTGCCATGGAAGTGCCAGCGCCTATGGCCGGCCAGGTGGCGGAGCTGCTCGTGGGGGTGGGAGATCGTGTCTCCACCGGTACTCTGATTGCGCGGATTCAGGCGGCTGATGGGGCTGCGACGGACGCTGCGCCGGCTGCAGCGGCTGCCCAGCCGGCTGAGTCGCCAGGTCAGTCCGCCGCCAGCGCGCCTATTGCCGCTGCGGGATATGACGGCCAGGTCCATCACGAGGCTGACCTGCTGGTGCTGGGTGCCGGCCCCGGCGGTTATACCGCAGCTTTCCGGGCCGCCGACCTGGGTTTAAATGTGACCCTTATCGAACGCTGGCCCGTGTTAGGCGGTGTTTGCCTGAATGTTGGGTGTATCCCGTCCAAGGCCTTGCTGCATGCGGCCCGGGTCATTGAAGAAGCCGAGGAAATGGGTGAGTGCGGTATCAGTTTCGGTGAGCCGAAAATCGATACCGATGCGTTGCGAAGCTGGAAGGATAAAGTCGTGGGCCGGCTGGTCGGTGGCCTGGGTGCGCTGGCCAAGCAGCGCAAAGTTAATGTGATTCACGGCGAGGGGCGTTTCGTTTCGGCCAATCACCTGCGGGTGAATGGCGGTGACAGCGAGCAGGTCATCGCCTTTAAGCAATGCATTATTGCCGCCGGTTCTGAAGCTGCCATGCTGCCTGAATTACCCGACGATCCCCGTATTGTGGATTCCACCGGCGCCCTTGAGCTGCGTGATCTGCCCGAGCGGATGCTGGTGGTCGGTGGTGGCATTATCGGTCTGGAAATGGCCTGTGTGTACGACGCGCTGGGGGTGAAAATTTCCGTGGTGGAGCTGACGGATCAGCTGATGCCCGGCGTCGACAAAGACTTGCTGCGGCCCTTCGACAAGAGAATTCGCCAGCGTTACGAATCCATCATGCTTAAGACGGGCGTGACCAAGGTCGAGGCCGCGAAGGAGGGCATTCGGGTGCACTTTGACGGCGATCAGGCACCCGAGGGACCCCAGGCTTACGGTCTGGTTTTAATTGCTGTCGGGCGCAAGCCCAATGGTCCGGTCATTGATGCGGACAAGGCCGGCGTTACGGTGAATGATCGTGGCTTTATTCCGGTCGATCGCCAGCAGCGAACCAATGTGCCGCATATATTTGCCATTGGTGACATCGTGGGTCAGCCCATGCTCGCGCATAAGGCGACCCATGAGGCCAAGGTGGCTGCAGAAGTAGCGGCCGGTGAAAAGCGTTTCTTTGATGCCCGTGTGATCCCCTCAGTAGCCTACACCGATCCTGAGATCGCCTGGGTCGGATTGACTGAAGCGGAGGCTAAGGCCCAGGGGATTAAATACGGCAAAGGTGTCTTTCCTTGGGCGGCCAGCGGTCGTGCCCTCGCCCTGAACAGGGATGAGGGCATCACGAAGATTCTTTTTGATGAGGCCACGGACCGGGTTATTGGTGCCGGTATCGTTGGGCCCAATGCCGGCGACCTCATCGCTGAGGTTGGTCTGGCTATCGAAATGGGCTGCGATGCCGAAGATATCGGTCTGACAGTACATCCGCATCCGACCTTGTCGGAGACGGTTGCCATGGCGGCAGAAGCATTCGACGGCACGCTGACAGATCTCTACCTGCCAAAAAAGAAGAAGCTCCGCGGCTGAATCTGAGCGCCTGCAGGCTGAGTTGATCGATCCTGGGTCGCGCTTGTCTTTTCTGTGTCCACAGTCCTGACAAGTTTCGGGCGTTCGGTTTCCCCTTGGTGGGTATTCGCCAGGCAAGAAAAACCCGGCATCAGGCCGGGTTCTTAGTAACATTAAGACCTCGCCTCAGTTCATGGTTTCGCCAGGCTTGTGTACCAGGTCCACGAACTGGAAGCGCGTCTCACCAATGTCCACCATATCCTGATCATTGAGTACGCCAGCTCTGATGGGTTTGTTATTGACCAGAATGCCGTTCTTGCTGCCCATGTCCTCAATGGTTACCGCTTCATCACTGATCACAATGCGGGCGTGCT
>JBPCXH010000066.1:0-23996 GCA_051008735.1 Gammaproteobacteria bacterium
GCTGCCGATGAACAGGCTGGCTTCGTTACCTGGAAGCCGGATAAGCAGCTGCAGACTTGCCGGCACGTCGTCCGAATGTGACGATATCGGAAACGGCATTGCCGCCGAGCCGATTGGCCCCATGCACGCCGCCCGTTACCTCACCGGCCGCATAGAGCCCCCGGACCACCTGGCCGTCAAGCCCAAGGACCTGGGTCTGGCTATTGATGCGCAGACCACCCATGGTGTGATGAATAGCGGGAGCCACTTCAATGGCATAGAAATCCGGTTCATCAATTGAACGCGCAATGTCCTGGCGAGAAAATTCTTTATCAACGCCGGTCGCCGCATAGTCGTTATAGCGATTGACAGTCTCAGCCAGGACTGCAGCATCCATCGCCAGAGACTTAGCTAACGCGGCTAATGTGGACTCACTGATAACTGCACCAAGTTCTACATAGCCTTCAATCTGCTGCAGAGAACTACGCACGCCTTGGTCGAAAATCAAAAAGGCGTGATCGCCATCCTGTTCAAGAATGGCGGCGGCAGCCACATCACGCGTGGTGAGTTCATTGACGAAGCGCCGTCCGCCCTCATTAACCAGGATAGCGCCGTTACCGCGGACGGCCTCCGTGACCAGCACACCGCCCACAGGGGAGTAAGTGGGATGGGCCTGGATAAACTGCATATCCACGGTCCCGGCGCCCGCCGCCGTGGCAACATTCAGGCCATCACCGGTGGCGCCAGGCTGATTGGTGGCGGCAAAGCCACGCAATTTCGCATCGTAGCTGGCCACCAGTGCGTTGTTCTTGCCAAAGCCACCAGCGGCAACCACAACAGCGGGCGCCTGAATCCAGTAAATACCGGTGTATCTGCCCTGCACCAGCAATCCCCGCACCGCCCCGGACTCGTCTTCCAGAATCTCCACCGCCCGAGTATTCAGACGCAAATCAACGTTGCGCTGGCTAGCGTTGTTGTACAACACCTGAACGATATGTTTGCCAACCGCGAGGCCGCCGGTGGGCCGGTGCGTCCTGTCGACGCTGGCACCGCCCATACGCCCCACATCGCTCATATCCGCACCCATGCCGGTCAGCCAGTCCACCGTGTTCGCCGACTCCGACACCAACACCTCTACCAGTGCCGGGTCATTCTTATCCTTCCCGCCTTTAATGGTGTCGGTTGTCATCAAGGCAAGACTATCTTGAATACCCAGGGCTGCTTGCTGCCGGGTTTCAGCCGCATTCAGACCGCCTGCAGCCAATTTTGAGTTACCGCCAATCACGGGTTCTTTCTCGACCACAATCACGCGGGCATTTTTGTCCGCTGCTGCGACTGCCGCGGAAAGCCCCGCACCCCCTGAACCGATTACAACAACATCAACCGTATCGCGGGGCGGTTCGTTTAAGACCGCATCAAAACCGGCTGATTGCCTCTGTAATTTATCGATACTTACTTCAACACGCTCCCATGTGCCGGCGAACGGCAAACTGAACTCAAAGCTGTGACAAGCACTGCAATAGGGGACCGACGGCGAGTGTGCAGCATGACAGGTTGTGCAGGCGGGCTCGCCGGGCAGGTGAGACAGGTGTGGATCAATTTCGCGCTCACCGATTTCCACGGACACATTATTCAACGAACCATGGCAGGCAGAGCAGTTGGAATTCTCCTGGCTCAGATTGTCATTGGACAACGGTGGGCCACCGTCATGACAAGCCACACAACTCAAACCCTGGTCACGATGAAAATTTGCCAGATTATCCGCGGCCTGAGCCATCAGTCCCGGCCAGACTATCGCCGCCAGGATAAACCCCCAAAAGGCCATCGGCGGTGCGACTAATGAAATGGGCATGGCCTGGATATTCTCAGCTATAGCCCCGAATCAATAGATATCAAAGTCGGCCTGTACAGCCTGGATGTCCGTGGTATTCAACAGTACAAGCTTCAATAACACACGAGACTTGGCGGGGTTCAGCGTCCCCGAGGCAATGGTGCCCACTTCGTCATCGCTGACTTCCACGTTTCGCCCCGTCGCACCGGTGGGTACCCGCGACGAACGCACCACGACCACGCCTTTGCTGATGGCCCTCTTAACCGCTTCCAGCGCAGGTCCGGTCATGTTGCCATTGCCTACACCGGCAGTTACCAGACCTTTCGCACCATTTTTGACGGCAGCGTCAATTAAATCCGCAGACACATCGGCCGTGATGTAAATCACATCAACCCGCGGCAACTTATCCACGCCCTCGACGGAAAACTCGCTGTCAGTCGTGTGGATGCTGTAGGGATAGCGGTAGTAACGATTTTTTCCGTAGAGTGACTCACCGATTAAACCGCTTTCCGATGACTCAAAGGTATGGACGGCAGTGGTGTTGGTCTTGGTGACGCTGCGGGCATCATGAATATGATCATTGGCAACAATCATCACGCCCCGGCCCTTGGCCTTTGGATCTGCCGCGATGGCAACAGCATTGAAGATGTTAATGGGTCCGTCTGCGGACAGTGCCGTCGATGGCCTCATAGCCGCGGTCATCACCACCGGCTTATCGCCTTTCACCGTCAGGTTCAGAAAATAGCCAGTTTCTTCCAGGGTATCCGTGCCATGGGTAATCACAATGCCATCGACCGCAGAAGACTTCTGCAGCTCATTAATTCGTGCGGCCAGTTTCAGCCAAATTTCGTCCGACATATCCTGGCTGCCCACGTTGGCGATCTGCTCACCCGTGACCGTGGCGATTTCCGTGATCTGCGGGACCGCATTGATCAGCACTTCAACGCCCACCTGCCCTGAGGTATAGCCCGCCTGGGTCTGGGTCTGCGCAGAACCGGCAATGGTGCCCCCGGTGGCAAGAATCACCACATTAGGCTTGCTGGCATGACCGCCGGCCTGGGCCAGTCCTGCCAACAGCACCAAGGATGTAAAGAAAACAGCTTTATAAATTCTCATGGGTCTTTCTCCATTCGATCTGACAGGTATTGTCTGCAAGGATCGATCGTATTCATAAATTTTATTGATAAGCCTTGGGATCCAGGCCAGTTAATTCTTCCACGTCCAGCAAATCCTCGATCTGTTCGTCCGTGAGAATTTTCTTCTCACGAATTATCTGCAGAATCCCCTTGTCTGTCTTATAGGCTTCCTTGGCCAGCTCCGTAGCTGCCTCGTAGCCAATAACCGGATTCAAAGCCGTGACGATACCAACGGTCCGCTCAATATAGCTCTCAAGCGTATCCCGGTTGGCTGTAATGCCATCAATGCACCGCTCGCGGAGAGTGCGCATGGCATTGGTAAGTAACATTTGCGACTCAAGAATGGCAATAGCTTCCAGGGGCTCGTAGGCATTCAACTGCAACTGGCCATTACGTGCGCTCAGAGTGACTGCCAGGTCGTTCCCAATCACGCGGAAAGACACAAGGTTCATCAATTCGGCAATTACCGGATTAACCTTACCGGGCATGATGGAAGACCCAGGCTGCATCGGCGGCAGGTTAATTTCGCCGAGGCCGGCGCGGGGACCCGAAGACAGCAGAATAAGATCGCTGGCAATCTTCGACAGCTTGACGGCCAGATTCCTCAGCGCACCCGACTCAACAATAAAGGCCTGCTGATCCCAGGAAGCCTGGATCAGATCATCCGCCTTGACGAAAGGCTTGCCCGTGAGCCTGGCCAGGTTCTTGGCCACGGCTTCGGCATAACCCGACGGCGCGTTGATACCCGTGCCGATTGCCGTGCCTCCCATATTGATCGGGTAAAGCGACTTCTCTGACAGGCGCAGAAAGGCTATCTCGCTCTCCAGGCCATTGGCCATGGCGTGAAACTCCTGCCCCAGGGTCATGGGCACCGCATCCTGCATTTCAGTACGGCCCATCTTCAATACCTGCAGAAATTCATCCCCCTTGGCACGCAAGGCGGTAACCAGCAGCTCGGCTTCAGCAACCAGTGCATCATTCTGCGTCAGGATCGCGACCTTAAGTGCTGTGGGATAAGAATCATTGGTCGACTGAGACATATTGAGGTCATCGTGGGGTTCAATGACTTCGTAGTCACCCAACTCTTTACCCATCAACTCCAGGGCCACATTCGCCAACACCTCGTTAGCATTCATATTGGTGGAAGTACCGGCCCCTCCCTGGTACGGATCGACCAGAAACTGATCGTGATAACGACCCTCAAGGATCGCTTCACCCGCTCTGACAATCGCGTCCCGGGTCTTGGCATCCATTTTGCCAACCTTCACATTGCCTTCGGCAGCCGCCATTTTGACCAGGGCCCAGCCATTGATCAGCGCAGGATAATCCTGCAGCGTGCGGCCGGAGATCTGAAAATTCTCTAAAGCGCGGGCGGTCTGGATACCGTAGTAGGCATCGGCCGGCACAGCCTTCTGACCCAGAAGATCGACCTCCATGCGCTGGTGTTCTTTCGCGCCGGCGCCAGACATCACGGTGACTGCGGCAGCTGCGAACAAGCAGATAATCTTTTTATTCATACTGTGCTCCAAAAGCATCTCAAACTGCCGACGCGCCTGGTAACGAGATTTCGTGCCGACCATTTGCCGAGGGAAATTTCGAGTAGAATGGTACCAAGCAATAATGCAACCGACTCAACAAGGCTGCAATACAGGGAAATACTGATGAACACTCGTACCACCGTTTCCGTATTAGTTGGCTGCCTGAGCGCTACCCTGGCTACAGCAGGTGATCCGTTACCGCCAGCTGAAGGCCTGGTTGACGCGTTTCAGGGGCAGGAAAAATTCTCACCCTATGCCGGCCGCAATTTCCCTGATCGCCCGTATTTCGGCGACACGCATTTGCACACAGGCCTGTCCATGGATGCAGGTGCTTTCGGTGCGCGCTTGAATCCCGAAGATGCCTATCGTTTTGCCAGCGGTGAGGAAATCACATCCTCAACGGGGCTGCCGGTAAGATTGTCAAAACCCCTGGATTTTCTGGTTGTTGCCGATCACTCCGACAACATGGGCTTTTTCCCCAGACTCTATGCCGGTGACCCCGAGCTCCTTGCTGACCCCGTTGGCAAAGAATGGTACGAAAAGATTCAGCAAGGTGGTCAAGCAGGCGTAGAGGTCGCCGCTGACGTGATTGTTCGCTTCTCGCAGGGTAATTTCCCACCGGCGCTGGAATCGCTGCCTGGCTCCATGGCCTACCGCGCCGCCTGGGAAGAAACGGTGCAGGCCGCTGAAAAGTACAACGACCCGGGTAGCTTCACCGCGTTCATCGGTTATGAGTGGACCTCAAATACCGGGGGCAACAATCTTCATCGCGTCGTGGTTTACCGCGACGATGCCACCAAGGCCAGTGCAATGGAGCCGTTTACCACGATCAAGCCTCTGGGCAGCGACAATCCACGTGACCTGTGGAAGTGGATGCAGGCCTACGAAGATAAAACAGGGGGCAACGTGCTGGCCATTGCCCACAACGGCAACCTGAGTAACGGCATTATGTTCCCGGAACGCGATTCCTTCACGGGTAAACGACTCGACAAGGAGTACGTCCAAACGCGAGCCAAATGGGAGCCGCTCTACGAAGCAACCCAGATCAAGGGCGACGGTGAAGCCCACCCGTTCCTCTCGCCGAATGATGAGTTTGCGGACTACGAAAACTGGGCCAAGGGCAACCTGGATCTTAGCGTGGCCAAGCAAGACAACATGCTGCAATTTGAGTACGCACGATCGGCACTGCAGATTGGACTCCAACTGGAGCAGCGCCTGGGCACCAACCCTTATCAGTTCGGCATGATTGGCTCTACGGACAGTCATACAGGCTTGGCAACAGCCGAAGAAGAAAACTTTTTCGGCAAGCATTCAGGCGCCGAACCAAGCCCGACCCGGTACCAGCACCCAATGGCTGAAACACCGGGCGGCAAGTACGAAAGCTGGGACATGGTGGCCTCGGGTCTGGCCGCTGTCTGGGCGACAGAAAATACCCGCGGTGCCCTGTTCGATGCCATGGAACGAAAAGAAACCTATGCGACCACAGGCCCGCGTATGACAGTCCGTTTCTTTGGTGGCTGGGACTTCAACGCGGATGACGCCAACAGCCGACTGCCGGCGAATGCCGGCTATCGGAAAGGCATCCCCATGGGCAGCACTCTGATGCCAGCCCCGTCAGCCGACGGGGCGCCCAGCTTCCTGGTGGCAGCCCTGAGAGATCCGATTTCCGGAAATCTGGACCGTATACAAATCGTGAAAGGCTGGATTGACGACGGCAAGCGACAGGAAAAAGTCTACGACGTAGCCTGGTCGGGTGATCGCCAGCCTGGCGCAGACGGAAAGCTGCCGCCTGTCGGCAATACGGTCAACATCCCCAAAGCGACCTGGACCAACACTATCGGCTCCCCGGAGCTGATTGGCGTATGGACTGATCCAGATTTCGATGCCGATCAGCCCGCTGTCTACTATGTCCGGGTGCTGGAAATTCCGACACCGCGCTGGACCGCTTATGAAGCAGCTCGTTTCGGCGTGACCATGCCGGCCAATGTGCCCATGACCACTCAGGAGCGGGCCTATACCTCACCCATCTGGTACAACCCGCAATAGTTACACTCACTACGCATAGCAAAACGGCCCCAATAGGGGCCGTTTTTTGACCGTGACTACCTGGCTCAGAGGCGAAACAGAAATTCCTGCATGCCATTGCTCAGCAACATGGCGCGATCGATAGTGTAGCCCTGCATACACAGGCCCAGGTCTTCCGGACTGTAACGGGGCGCGTCTCGCTGTTCGTCGCAAATGGTTGCATTAATCAAGCTGCCATCGTCCTGGGGAACATAGTGCCCCGGCTCAATCGGCATCTGTGCGTGGGAGTAACAATTCAGGGCATGTACCAGGGTGCCGGCACGGCAACGATCGCGAATTCTGGCCATCAATGCCGTCAGGGCATCGCGATTCAGGTAATTCACGGTATCCCAGCAAAGCACCAGGTCCGCCGCTTCGGCATGGAGCTCGGGCAGCAATGCCTCCGTCGCAATACGCAGGTCCCTGGGCTCCATAGGCTCCTGCAAACCAGCCAGACCCTGGGCCACATCGGCGATGTCGAGCCGGCAGCGACGGCCGCCAAACAAAGAAATAACAGCCGGACAAACCGCCCCAAGATCCAGCACCACCCAACGCTCGTCTTCAGGTATGCGTTCGATCAGGGACCGAAACAATGGTGCATTAAACGGCTCAGGCGCCGCTCGCCCTGACCGGGAAAATGATCGTGCGAGAGAACCGATCATCGTGTCAGCCCCCTCTCACCAGACCAACGCGGGACGTTAGCCCTTGGCCGCTTGAATGGGCTTTTCAGGCTGATTTACATCACCGTTTACTTTCGATGCCGCAATCGGCGTCGGTTTAGGCGTAGCAGGCTTCGTTGAACTCGAGGCAATCGCCGCGTCACCCAGGGCAGCCCTCACCGCTTCGGGATCCATCTCAATAGAACCCTTGAAATGGGCGCCGTCTTCGAGGCTGACCCGCGGTGCGGTGATGTTGCCCTTGACCGTTGCGCTTTTACGAATGCTGACTTGTTCAGCACCAAACAGATCGCCTTCGACTGCGCCCTCAACGGCCACGGTCTTGGCGTAGACGTCAGCATGAATTTTGCCATCACAACCAACAACGACTGCATTTTTCTTCAGCCGAACGGTGCCCTTCACCTCACCATCGATACGCAGATCTTCTTCGCCTTCCAGGTCGCCGTTTATACGAATAGACCGGCCAATGGCTGCCACGCCCCCACCTGCCGATGAGCCTGCAGCGCCTCGTGACTGACGTCGGGAATCGGACCGTTGGTCATTAGCCTGGCTGCCATTGCCAGCGCCTGATTCAGAGTCGTCTTTCTTGCCCAGTTCAAACATGAGTTTCCCCTCGATGTTGTATTTAGCAGCGATGTCAGGGTCCGCCGGGGGACTGTTTGCAGCTCGCTGCGGGTAGTGGATGGTGGCTTCTTTTTCTAGTTATCCTAAGCCCTTACAGAGGATATTAGCAGGAGTTGGCGAGATTGCGAGGGCCGCCGAAAAAAGTGGCCAATAGTGACGGCAAGAGCCAATAAACCCCTGATTCTGGGCGAGTCCTGCTTGCGCTGGGCAGTGCACCCCTCGTAGGATTTGGGTATGAAGTCTTTGCGCCCCTGGATTGCCTGCTGCGCCGCGATAGCATTGCTGGCCATGGCTTTGCCAGCGCCAGCCACTATCGCGGCACCCGTGGCCGCGGGTGATATTGCCCCCTGCCACGCTGATAGCCAGGCACCGACATCACATAATGACCACTGCGCCCAGGGATGCGAGACCTCGCCTCTGACTGACAGCGCGGGACCGGACTGGGCCCCCCAGACTCTTCGACAGCCGAATCCGGATTCTGAACCGGGCAAGCTGCTGGTTCCGGCCTACCGCCTTGAATTCAAACCTGCCTCTGCCCCCTGTATTGATGCGGCGCCGCGCGCGCCGCCTGACGGCTTGGCGGCGACACCCGTCGCCCGTCACGACCGACTACTCAACTAGCGCTCTGTCACCCTCGGCCCTTCGGGCCTGATCTGTGCGGGCGCCCGAAGACGCCCGTCCCGTGTGTGACGACAGGACAGTTGAGATGATTTCACGACGACAAATATTGCGTGCCGCACCCGGCACCGCCGCCCTTTTAGGCAGTCAGGGCTTGTTACCCACCTGGGCGGCCGACGGACTGACCGGCAAAGCAGGCAATGAGTTCGAACTGGCGATCCAGCGTCAGACCGTATCCATCGGTAATCGGCAAGCAGACATCAGGAGTATCAATGGCACCCTGCCAGGCCCCCTGTTGCGCATGCGTGAAGGTGAAGAAGTTGTCCTGCGGGTTCGCAATGATCTGGACGAAGATACCTCGCTGCACTGGCACGGCATTTTGCTGCCGCCGTCCATGGATGGCGTACCAGGCATTAGTTTTGCCGGTATCAAGCCACGCGATACCTTTGAGTATCGATTCCGGTTAAAGCAGCACGGCACCTACTGGTATCACAGTCACTCGGGTTTCCAGGAACAGCTGGGCGTCTACGGGCCGCTCATTATTGATCCGGCCGATGAAGACAAGCAGGCAGGCGATCGTGAATTGATCATTGTGCTGTCTGACTGGAGCTTCGAAGACCCTGCGCGAGTCTGGGCCAAACTCAAGAAGCAGGCTGACTATTACAACCGCCGGATGCCAACTCTGGCCGACCTGATAAAGCGTGATGACCAGGCCGAATGGGAACGCATGCGCATGGTGCGCAGTGACATTGCCGATATCACCGGTGTCACTTACACCTACCTGATGAACGGTCATGGCCCTACCGATGACTGGACTGGCCTGTTCAGGCCGGGCGAACGCGTGCGACTGCGGGTCATCAATGCCTCAGCCATGACCTACTTCAATTTCCGGATTCCCGGGCTGCCCCTGACGGTGATACAGGCCGACGGTCAGGATCTGGTGCCACTGACCGTGGACGAGGCCCAGCTTGCCGTCGCCGAAACTATGGATTTCCTGGTTGAACCCGCCGGCGATCGGGCATATGCCGTTATCGCCGAAGCGATGGATCGTTCAGGTATGGCTGTGGGCCAGTTGACCCCCGCCGACGGGCTGCGGGCTGAAGTGCCTGAGCTGCGAAGCCCGCCCCAGCGCACCATGCAGGACATGGGACACGGCGGCGCTCATGCAGGCATGCAACACGAAAAAATGAATGACCACGCCAACATGGATCACAGCGGTCATGCCGGGATGGCTGACAATACGCCGGCACCCAGCGGCACTCCTGTCGACCCGCCCCCGTGGATACCCGAACGTGGCCCGGGGGTGATGAATATTGTTGCCGCGCCGCTCAATCGAATGGCCGAACCCGGCACAGGATTGAGCGATGTTGATCATCGGGTACTGACCTATGCCGACATGCAGGCCCGGGAGGCTTTCTACGACCAGCGCAAACCCAGTCGGGAAATATGGCTGAACCTGACAGGCAACATGGAACGCTACATGTGGTCCTTCGATGGCAAGAAAGGCACGGGCGGCACGGATCCGATCCGCTTTCGTCACGGCGAGCGGGTGCGGCTGGTATTCATCAATCACACCATGATGGAACACCCCATCCATCTTCACGGTATGTGGATGGAACTGGAAAACGGCCAGCAACCCATGCCGCGTAAGCACACCGTCAGCGTCAAGCCCGCAGAACGGTTATCGGTACTAGTCAGCGCCGATGCGCCGGGAGACTGGGCTTTTCATTGCCACCTGTTGCTGCATATGAAGGCAGGCATGATGCGTACTGTGCAAATTGCGCCACCCATGATGGAGGGCGAAGACAATGCATAAGGTCACGCCGTCATTAACCCTGATTGCCGGCGCTTGCTTCTTCTGCCTGTCCGCAAAAGCCGAGATGGGCATGGGAGGCGGCCAGACACTCACCTATTTTTCGGTGGATCGTCTGGAGGCCCAGTTTCGGGATGGGGATGATGCCCGGGTCTGGGATGCCGAAGCCTGGATCGGCGGCGATATGCACAAAGCCTGGTTCAAGACGCAGGGTGAAGATGTGAGCGGCGAAGGCCTGGAGCGCGCCGAACTGCAGGCGCTTTACAGTCGCGCCGTCGCACCCTTCTGGGATCTGCAACTTGGCCTGCGCCACGACCTGAGGCCCAATCCGTCCAAAACTTATGGCGTCGTTGCGCTGGAGGGCCTGGCCCCCTACCGCATCGAGGTGGAAGCCTCGGGCTTTATCAGCGAAGACGGAGATGCATCAGCGCGCCTGGAACTGGAGTATGACCTGCGCCTGACCCAGCAATGGATCCTGCAACCCCGTGTCGAACTTGATTTTGCCTTCTCCCAGGTTTCGGAATTGCAGGTGGGCAAAGGACCCACCGTACTGGAAACCGGCCTGCGGCTGCACTACGCCATCAAACCAGAACTTTCACCGTACATCGGCGTGGATTTCGAAAGTGCGCTGTCAGATACCCGGGGACTGCGCCGGGATGCAGGGGAAGAGCGCAGCAGCTGGGGAGCAGTCATCGGTCTTTCCGCCTGGTTCTGATCCACAGTGGCCTGCAGTGAAGCCTCGCGTGCCGTGGTTCACAGTTTCCTGCCAGTCGTGACGGGATACTGCTTGCACGAATTTGTAAATTTCGGAGAGAAATGATGCCCACATTTATCAGCCTGGGCCTTGCCGTGCTGTTATTCAGCGGCACCGCCCTGGCCGACTCTTTTGATGATGCAATTGCCAAATTCCGGGCAGCTGACGGCACGCAAACATTTTTCTCACAAGCCTACGGCTACGCGGTCTTCCCAACGGTGGGCAAAGGTGGCATCGGCATCGGCGGCGCTTACGGCAAAGGACGTGTTTACGAAGCGGGCGCTTACACGGGTGACACGTCCATGGCCCAGCTCACTATTGGTTTCCAGCTTGGCGGCCAGGCCTATAGCCAGATCGTGTTCTTTCAGGACAAGGCGGCACATGACAAATTCACCAGCGGCAACTTCGAGTTTGGGGCTGAAGCCTCAGCTGTTGCAATCACCCTCGGCGCGCAGGCCAAGGCGGGCACCACGGGGGCGTCGGCGGGCGGTAATGAGGCGATTTCCGGCGAAGCTGCCGCAGCTACTGGCTGGACTGTCGGCATGGCGATTTTTACCCTGGCCAAGGGTGGACTCATGTACGAGGCCTCTATCGGCGGCCAGAAGTTCAACTACAAGCGCGTCTCATCCTGAACCATCGCAGACCGGCGTTGTGCAAGCGCAGTCATTCGAGCAAAACTCAATCGCCTTACCGATCACAACGCGGCGTCAGCAATCAGTTCCGCCAGGTTATGACGCCAGTCGAGTTTTGTCGGCTCACTGACTTCCGTAGCCGCGGCAAAATCTTTATAAAATAACTTTGTGAGCAACTCTCGCACCGCCGTCGGGTCAGAGGTGGCAAGGTTCATCTCGCGGTTGATGCGGAGACTCATTGCGTCAAAATTCGCTGAACCCACGCAGGCCCAGCCATCAAATACTGCTGCCTTGATATGCGACATCCCCGGGTATCGATAGACACGGATACCGTGCGCCAGCATCGTGTTGACTTCAACAAGGTTACTCAGGTTCATCATCGGATGATTACCGATACTCGGAATAATGACACGAACGTCCACGCCGCGCTGTCGGGCCTGCACGAGCGCATGCATGATGATGTCATCCGAAAAGTAGGCGTTCTCAATAAAGATATAGCTTTTCGCGCGACGAATTGCAGCGAGTTGAGCACGGTAAATCTGCGAATCGTGCGGCAAGGTGTACAAGACCCGAATCGGATAACCGCCTTCCGTCCGCTTTTGCCGGCGCGGCTTAATGGTCTGCAGCAACTGGCCCAGGTCACCTAACAAACCGGCTTTACCCCAGGCCTTGTCGGCATCGCGCTGAATCTCGCCGACAACCTCGCCCGTGACTTCCATCATCATGTCATGCCATTCGTAGCGATATTCACGCCCGATATTCATGCCACCGATGAATGCCATTTCCCCATCAATAATGGTGGATTTGACATGGTCACCGGTCATAACCGGGTTGCTGTGGGTGCGCACGCGCACCCGTGAGCCATCTTCCAGATACCGTGTCATCGACAAGGGCGGTTCAAAATCGGCCGGCATTGATTCGGCATTGACCTGGGTGCCAAGCAACGTACCGATGCCATCAAGAAGCACACGGACCCGGATATCCTTCGAACGTTCGCGCAGCATGTCGGCAATCTCAACGGCCACATCGTCGTTATCGAAAATATAGGTTCGCATATCAACTTTTGTTTTGGCCTCAGCAATTGCCTGGCTGAGCCGCGGGAAAAACTCCCCACCATCGATCAGATAGTTGATCTTTCCCTGTAAGGCCCTGCGACCCACGATGCGATCCAGGTCTTGCTCCCACGCTTGCAGATCCATGGGATCAGCGTAGCTCAGCTGTGCCGATGCCTGAAATGTCGACGCTGAATCCAGAGTGACCGAGGTCCGGTGAATCATGCCGGAGCCGGACTTTAGTGCCACCGAACCCATTGCCGCGGCGGTCGAATAGGGTCGCAGGATGGGATCCCAGAACAGGGTCTGAATGAGATTCTGTGTCGCCTGGGCAGCGCCAAAAACTCGACGGGTCAGTTGCGTACCGGGAGGCAACGAGCGCACAGCGCGCGGCGCGGCCATAAGCTCGTCTGGAGTGGTCTGGGCGCCAAGACTCGCGCAACCAGTGATTAGGATGGAAGTCGCCAATGCCATGCTGATGCTCAGCTTCGAAGACAGTCTTAACATTTGCCTGCGCCCCTCAGGGAACCCGTGATCCAGAAGCTGCAGGCTAATCCGGAGGGCACTATAAGCGGCTTACAGGCCACTTACAGTCGGCTAACAGTTGCAGGGATGCGGGTTTGCCGGTTACAGAGACTCGGCTATTTGCATTGACTGGCGCCGCAACAAGTGCAACTTGAGTGCCTGCTTCGGGGTTGGGCGGGCATCAGGACTGAATCTAGGCCGTGGCTTTGGCGCAGCAGCTTCTGAATCTCAGCTTGGGACCGTTTGCGGACCTTCAAAACCGCCCGCCTACCTTTCCATATACGCCTGCACATCCTTATCCGCCTGCCGCGTAATCGGTGGCGGCGGCGAACCTACAATGTTGCCTGGTTCGATTGGCGCCGGGGCCGGCGGCGGCTCAGGCTCCGTAGTCAACACCAGATCTACACCATAGTCGGCAGCGATGATTTTCAAGGCACGCTGCCCTTCACCGGCCAGAGAAACAGCCTGCTCGAGAACCCGCAGGGCCTCGGTGGGACTGTGAGCGCCGGAGGAATTGGAAGCGCCAATAAAATCCCAGCGCATGCTGGCGCGCCGGTGGAAATTCAGGACGGTCGCGAGCGCCTCCGAAATTGCGGCTTCACGAACGCTCTCATCGGCAATCTCACTAAAGGGTTTGCGGCTGGCGAGTTCGGTACGCACTGTCGCAACATCCTGAATCAGCGCCAGAATAGCTGTGTCCGCACTCAGCAGTGCAGCAACGTTTCGAACCTGCAGCTTGTAAACGCGCTGGTAGATCTGCTCTTCGGTCATATTGCTGTGGCAACGCTGGCAGCCGTCGAGCTTATTCAGAGTTGAATTGATCGCGTGGTCGGTCACGGTTTTTCCGTTGCGTTCGATTTTCGGCATATGACAGCCGACGCAGCCGACCATCGCAGCGTGCTTGCCGCTGGAGGTGACCTCTGCTTCAGGGTGCTGCATCTTAAGCATTGGTGCCTTGGTCACGGCATGCGTCCAGTCAGCCTGGAAACCCTCCGGCCGTTGCCGCTCGGCCTCGTAGTAGGCCTCGATCATTTCTATTTTCAGGGGCTCACCCTTGGGCCACTGGTCCCAGGGGTAGGTCAGGACATTATCTGGCCCCCTGAAGTAATACTCCACGTGACACTGCTGACAAACATGGTCTCGCATCTCCCGCGCCGAACCTTTCAGTCCCGCGCGCGGATCGGCCTCGTAGCCGCGTTTCACCATTGCATCGATGTAGGCGCGCCGGGTGACTCGCAGGCTCATATCTTCAGGCTGGTGGCAGTCGGCACAGGCGCTGCCCAGCTCCGCACCGGCGGTGCCGTGGCCATGCTCGGCCTGTAGCTTATCGACAGTCGCCCAGTAAGGCGTGCTGTTGAAAGTCTCCCAGCCCATTTCCTCGATCAGCTGGGGTGCCCAGCCACTGTGGCAATTCATACAGGCACTGGGCTGCCCCTTGAAGCGGGGCAGACCGTTGGCGTTTAAAAAAGCCTGATCATTGCGCTTGGTTTCCAGCTGGTCGATCTGGGTGTAGTAGTGTCCGCGCTCTTCGTTAAAATCCAGCGCAAAGGCATAGCCAGCCCAGAGCACGGTCTTGCCCGGAAAGCGGATCAGCTTGCTGTAGGGCACGTTGCCGCCAAAGGGAGTGGGTTTCGACATGTCCCGGGTTTCGAGATACATCTCCACGTACTCGGGCCACTCCTCGCCCCAGCTTTCTATACGCGGATCTTCATCGCTCGGTGCCGCGCCGACCAGCGTGGCCAACAAACTGGCGCACAGCAATGAGAGCAGTTTTGCCGCTTGCGATTTGTGTACTGGCATATCGAGTCTCTCTAATACGACGGCAATGACACCACGAACTCAACTCCCTGCCGCGCCGCTCCCGACGACGGCTGTCGGCCAAAGTGGACGCGCAAACTAATTCTCAGGGTAAGGGAAATCCCGACCCAGAGCTTCGCCGGCTTCTTCGTAAATCGGTCGTATCACGTCGTCGACATTCCAGCGTCCGGCTTCGATTTCGGGCGAATACCCAATCCGGTCCGCGGCCGATACGGGCTTCGGCGGATAGGCTGCCGGGGGATTCCAGGTCTCATGCTCAAAAGCCGCCATCCGTACACGGATATCGTCCTTGGTGACATTCCAGACCATATAGTCCTTCGCCAGACTCAATGGCCCGTCATAGGTCTTACGCACCCTCTCCAGAACACCCGGAGTCGATTCAATGCCAGTCCAAAAATGATAGGCAACGGCCATGCGCGGCTTCAGGGTGCTCATGACCTTGCCGAAGGCTTCCGGCGGGGTATGTATCTGGGTCCCAACCTGAAGAGCCGCTTCCGGCGTCAGGCCAAAACCGGCGATAAGGTCAGGAACGGCGATAAAACATTCGTGGACAACCAGGTCTGCATCTTTTGCCTGTTCCATGAACCACTGATTTGGATAGGTATCGCTTGAGAAGACGAACGATAGCTCATTCCAGTCCAGGCGGTAGCTGACCGAGCCATCAATTGCATGAATTGCAGGGAAAGCCGTGATCTTGACGCCATTGTCTTCGTAAACTACCTGGACTTTCCTGTAGTCAAACTCTGTGACTTGCGTGGCAAAGCCGCGTGTATCGGTCTGGCCAATGCGACCCTCGAGATCCCAGAGATACATCTTTTCCATTGCATCGATGGCGGCTTTTGTGCCGAGTTCCGGACGCGCTCCGCTTGGGCCCCAGATTTGAAGCGGCGTGAAGCGACCCGCAATTCCGCCTGCAACATAAAGCGCTCCGAGACCACCAAAATGATCGCCGTGCAGGTGACCTATGAATACTTTGTCGAGAAAGGCCATTGGAATTTGCAGTCCGAACAAGCGCTCCACCGAACCGTCACCAATATCAAAGAGAAACTTGTCGCCATTACCCAGTTCCACGAGAAAGCAGGCCGCCGCCTGCGCCGGACGGGGCGTCGGCATCCCGGTTCCGCAGGCGATGACGCGCATTTCGTCTGGCTTCAGGTCTTCACTGTTGGGCGCATAAAAATCCCGTTCCCGGGCCGCGACAGGTGAAACCAAGGGTTTATCAATATGAGAATTTGCAGAAACAGGCGCAATTAATGAAACCTTGGTGCTTGCCAGATACAGACCGGCGGAAAGTCCAAGAGTAAAAATAACCGTGACAACGAGCTTGTGACTTCGCATTGTTTGTTCTTCCTTTTTTAGAAGGCCAGGTATCTAGTCTGTTAGCTAAATTCTAGCGCAGATGAGTCCACGCCTATGGCTGTGACAATATCGGCTTAGCTCTCCAGCAAACACGATTCTAAGCACTTTACTCGCTCTTCCAGGGCCTGAAACTTCGCCTTCTTCGAAAATTCGGCCTTTTTTGCAGCGACACGGGCATGCGCTACCAATAGATGCGAATTGCTGTTGTTAATCCCCAGCCATCATATTCGCCATCGCCAATATCGTCGTCATCCATCTCGGCGAACTGCAGGCCAGTTTGCCACTTGAATTTATGGCCGTAGAAAAACCAGTTATAGCCGACAAAAATTTCCCGATATTCGTCGCCCTTCCCCGTGACAATCTCATTCTCATAATTACCCAGACTGACGCCATTGTCATCGTCGCTGATCAGCCAAGTGTAGCGCGTTACTACCTGATGATGCGTCGAGAAATCGTAGAAGGGCATCACAACCACACCCATCAGGTCACTCTGCTCGCCGTATCCACGCCCCAGGCTCAGATCAGCCCACACCCCCCAGCCGCCGCCCTGCCATTGAGCGATCAGTGAAAAAACGTCGGACAATTCAGGCGTCGCCGCATTGTCATCTTCGTCGTTATGCACATAGAAACCATGCAGTGAAAGCCTGTCGATACCCGCCGTTGGTTGGAATTCGTAGCCGGCTGACAGATACGTGAAGTAACCAGCATCCAGGGTACTGATCTGCGCGCTGCCGTCTGACGAGAATATGCCTGCCTTGCCTGTCCAGCCGGGGGCAAACTCTACCTGGAGGGTCAAACCGCTGAAGTACTCATCTGTATACCAAAGGTTGTTGGTAAGGTTATTGCGTTCTGGCGTTAGCAGTTTTTTCGAAGAGGTAAACCCATCCAGAGTGAAGCCGGCTGATTGTTTAAGCACCTTCAGAGATACGGTCTTCTCCGGGAACCAGCCAATGTAGGCCTCCGTCAAGCGCTCATAGCTGCTTGCGATTTTCTCGTTGAAATCAAAGTCAGCTTCGACATGAATGACCAGATCGTTAGCCAAGCCCGCTTTGAAGCCAAATCGAAAACGCCTCCACAGGGTATCGTCATAGTTACCCTGGTCCCCATCGACGTTCACCCACTCGGCCTGGGCACGCCCGCTCAGGTCGAAACCCTGGATGACCGGATTGTCAGGATTGGAATACAGGGAAGCCCGCGACCAGATCGCGTCAAATTTTTCGTCAGCAAGCGCTGGCAGGCTGACAAAGCCCAGAAAGATTACAACCACTAACCGCATTACTTTGCATACGAGTTTACTGCAATCGCCCCTGGTTGAAATAGGCGCGAAGCCAGGGCTAGTGTTCTGATCGCTTTGGCTGCGAAAGAACAGCTGGCGAGAATGATCAGCCTTAAGAAAAATTGGCGTACAAGCATCACTCAGAACCTGCCAGAACAGCCCATGTGGTGAACCGGACCTCGTCGAGAATGCCATCGCCATCCGCATCAATACCCAGTCGAACGCTGGCGGTGGACTCGACAACGATATGAACCGTTCCGTTTTTATCTCCTGTAGAGACCAGGATTTCGCCCGAGTCAGGCGCTTCGTCGGCAGAGGCCTGTAGAGGAGTCATTGTCTCGTAGTTCATACTGCCGCCAAGCAATTCGCTACCCAGGAACGAACTCCCCTCGGCCAAAGCTCAGGCCTATCATGTAAGAGGGCCGGGCCTGATTCGGGCCCGGCCCGACAGACATTCACATCACTCGGTCAAATTCGCCAGAGCAGCCTCAGCGATCTGGCGATGGGCCGCGCGGGTCGGGTGAATCCCGTCCCAGAACAGGTAGTCCTGGGGCTTATCGCAAATAGCGCCAGCCACAACCCCGGGCGTGATGCATGCATCAGTCGCATTGCTCAAACCGGCACTGGCCGGGTCAGCCACCAGATCCGTCAGTATGGCAAAAACATCCAGACGGTTGATGCGGGTATCCGGCAAAGCTGACAGGCCATCCAGCGCCTGACTCAGCCCCTGGTTATAGAGCACGCTTAATTGCAGTGCCGCACCCTGCGCCTGCGGGCCCAGCGCTCGCACGGCAGGCGTCAGGCCGATATTCGGCGCGTTCGCTACCAGGAAATTACGGGCACCACTGCCGTACAAAGCAATCATGTTATCGACGGTGGCAGTAACGGCAGCCTGCAAAATGCCACCGCTGGTCGCACCACTTGGGTCAAGTTGCAGTGCGCCTAATGCATCCCTCACATCATTGCCGCCGGTCCAGATCACGTAGGTTGTGCCGCGTGGCGCCTGGTTGCCAAAGTCAGTCAGAAACATGCTCACCTGGCTGCCCAGATCAAAACCTGAGGTACCCGGCCGCGATCTAGCTGTCCCGTAGGCATAGTTAGTGAACACACGCGGCGAGCGCAGCGACGGCTTCGTGCTCTGCGGATCTGCCAGTCGTTTAGCTAACTGCTCGACCCAAGTGCTGCCATTACTGAAATGAAAGCCCCCGCGGGCGTAGGGAGCCGCGGGGATCAGGTCATAGGGCCGCAGACTGAACTGGCCCGTATTGGCATGGAAGTTGCCGCTGTCAGACAAACTGTCGCCAAAAACAACCAGCGCCGGCTCTTTCTGACCGCCCGCAACGCCCAGGCATGGGATCAGCAATAGGATGCACGCACTCAGCAATATGCATTTTACTAGTTTTTGTTCGTGTGGATTCATCTCTTCTCTCCCGTTGTTAGGACGGGGACAGAGCATGACGACGCATCCCATACAAAATAGAAACGAACGACTTACAGGTAACTTACAAAATCAGAAAACTGGAGGAATGAGCTACTGCGAATCTTTGGCTGAACTGCGCTCGGTCAGCGCCGCATAAATGTTTTTGGTTTCCGGAGAGGGCTCGGCCGAAAGCTCAGCTGCGAGTGTCTTGCAACACCGATTGTAGGTATCAATAGCTTCCGCCTGTCTACCGGTCTGCTGACAACACAGCATCAGGCGCTGGTAGATTCCCTCAGCCAGTGGGTCGGCCTCCAGACCCTGGTAGTAGAGCTCCAGCGCCTTCTCGGGTGCATCGTGATCCTCCCACCAATGGCCGACGTCACCAATGAAGCGCATGAATTTCCGACGGTACTGGTCACGGGTTGAGATAGTCCAGGCATTATCTTCGTCGCTGGGCAGAAACCCGCCCTGATACAGACCCAGAATTCGCTCGCTGATCTGTGTCAGGCTCTCGGCATCGATTGACAAACTTCGCAGAGACATCTGCAATTCTTCCATGGATTGATCCAGGGCCCAGGTGTCTATCCAGAAGAACTTGTCGCTCAGGGTCAGTTCGTTATTGCTCAGAATGATGGCTCCCTCATCACCCAACAGCTTGCGCAAACGATGCAGCGTGGTATTGAAAGATCGGTGTGCATAGTCACGATCGATATTCGGCCACAAGGCGTCGGTGATGCGATCCACGCTCGTGTTGCGACCACCCATGGCGATGGCGACCTTCAGCACTTCCAGAGGGCGACCCTGGCTGCGGCCGGAAAGCAGGTTATCGGCACCATCCCGGGTCATGGAAAAACGTCCAAGGGTCTGTATCCGATATCGCCAGGGCCAGGCATCGATATGCAGGCTCGCCTCGGCGGGCACCAGGCCACGCTGGCGAATCAGGCTGCGAACGTAATCAACCTCGATTCCCTCCTCCAGCGCATAAGCGCACAACTTTGACATTTCTTCAGGCTGCCACCACAAGGTGTGCAAGTAGCCTTTTTCACGCCCCAAACCCAGGGCATAACGCAAAGCATTGCGGCCGTAACGTGGCCGACCCGCAATCAGGGAAATCTCGGCAAAGGTAAGAAAGCTCATGAATTCAAGCAGACGATTCTGAATCCGCCGACCGATATCCCGAATCTCCGTCAGGGTACGCCGGGCCTTGGGCAGATCACCGCAGGCAATCAGGACATGCCCCAATGAAAGCCCGCACAGCAACTCAAAGAAAGGCAGGCCAATTTCCCGCGCGATACGCAGGCTGGTGCGCACCAGTTGATAAGCCCGCAGCGCATCCTTTTCCAGCATCGCCTGCCAGCCGCCGAAGTAGTTGTAGATACACGAATCAAAACTGTTGCGGGCCAGTGCCTCTTTATCCATCAACTGGGCCAGCTCGTTGGCTTTATCCAGGTCTCCCGCACCAAGAGCGCCACCAATACCGAACACCAGGGTTCGATTGCGCCATAACCGCACTCCCTTGGTTTCGGCCAGCTCGTTGCCCCGCTCCACTGCTGCCATGCACTGTTCGTAGTCACCGGTCAGTGCGTAATACATGGCCTCTATGCTGAACAGGGTTGCGTGCATGACCAAAGGAATATCCGGCTGACCCAGCAAGGCGCGCATGGTTTGCAAAGCCGCTTCCGTCTGGTGAAAACGACCGGTCCAGACCGTTGCTGCGGTCACAATCAAAGTGACTTCTGCTCGCCGCTTGTCAGACAGGTCTGCCTGCATCAAAACAGCGGTGCGCTCTCCCCAGGCCTCGATTCGGGGATGGGACGGCTGCCGAAAAACCATGGACATAAATGTGTAGGCAGTCACCCGTGCCTCCACTTCCAGGGACGGAAAGGCGTCAATCTCGCCCGTGAGCTCCAGTGCCTCTGCTATCCAGCGATCCAGCAAGGTCATGTCATCAAGATCGTTGAGAATCGCGTACATGGCACCGGCCATGGCCAGCAGAACTCCCGTCAGGTCAGGTGTCGCTTCTTCGCGAAATAACTCATAGGCCTGCTCGAACAGGCGGCGACTCTCTCGCGGCGCGGTCGGGAGCCGGCACGAAGCGAGCCAGTAAAGCATCCAGGGAGATGCCTGCCGACGCCTGGGAGGCAATGCATCAAGCCAACGCTCAAGGGTCTCGCCCCGGCCCTGTGAGAGCATAGTTTCCGCGTGCTCTCGAATAATGCGCATCAGCGCATCCCAGTCACGGCTGGCAACGCGCAACTCGACGGTCTCTTCAATCTGGCCGGCCGCCTCAAGCATGTCAGCAACGCGGAAGCGCAACTCGGTGCGCTCCCGGGGACTGAGCTCTTCCTCAACTCGGCTTAGCAGAAATTCGCGCAACAGCGGATGATACTGGTAGACCGTATCGGTCTCGCCGTGTCTAGCCGTTACGAAATAGTCTTCCCGAGTCAGCTGGCGCAGCACACTACTACTATCAGAGTGACCAGAAATTTCTTCCGCCATAGCCCCGGTGAACTGCTGGAACCAGGCAGTTTTCAATAGCAGATCATGGGTATTGCTATCCAGGTCGTCGAACAACTCGCCCGCAAGATAATCAAACACAACCTGGGGCAATACATCTTGGGGCATGTCCGTTACCGGCACTTGACCCTCGCCCCGTCCCAGCAATAACACCAGTCCCGCTGCCCACCCCTGGGTTTTGTCGTAAAGCTTTTCCAGCGCGGGGTCATCGAGATCAGGCCGTCGTAACTGGCAAAGCGCCGCGGATTCTTCGCGGGTCAGCTTCAGGTCATCGGGATCAATCACTTCCATCCGTTCATTGGCTCGGAACCGCGCCATGGATCTTGGGGGATCGCGACGACTGATAAAGGTTACACAACCACCAACAGGCAGCTCCTCCAGTCCGTGCCGTAAAACCTCGTGCAGACGAGATTGCGACGGTACCTCCTGATAATTATCGAATACCAGGGCAAAGGGCGGAGTAAGGCGAGCAAACAGCTCCCGGAAGTAGCGACGGGTAAACGTTGGCAAATTGTTCTGATACTCAGTCGTGAACAGCGGCAAAGGTGAGCGTTCCTCGCTACCGCCCGACTCAGGCAGGGCCTGCGCCATGTAATAAAAGAACGTCGCAACGTCTGCATCCCCGGGATCAACCTCATACCAGATGCACTCCGGTGCCCAGGTATCCAGATAATCAGCCACCAGGGTGGTTTTACCCGAACCCGGTGGCCCCGCCACCCAGATGATCGAGCGCTCACGGCCCTGGTCCAGGCGCTTATACAACCTGTCTCGCGGCAGAATTCCACCCAGATGAGGCCGGGTCAGTTTCGCGAGAGTGTGGGGATGGTCACTCATAGTGGGAGCTCAATACCTGGGTAAATACTAGCAAGCTAATTCGTCGCCAGGAGCCTCCCAAGTCAAGTTGTAAGTCAATTGTAAGGCCCCTGTTTATGGGCTGTAGGCCCCTGCAGCCTATGGTCTGGGCCGTGAACCATGAACACCGGGCCAGGGCGCCCGGGGAGGCGAACAACGTGATCAACATAATGCGCACACTGGGCTTGCCAGCCCTGCTTATGTCCCTGCTCGTCGGCTGCACTGCCAGCCAGCACCGGGCCGGCCTGGAAGATGACAGCGCAGACCGTGTGACCGTCGGTACGGTGCAACGGGAGATCACTGTCGGCATGCCTGCCGGCCAGGTTGCCGAAATTCTGGGTTCCCCGAACATCGTGACAAACGATGAAGAAAACCGGCAAACCTGGATCTACGACAAGATCTCTACCGACGTTGCCTACTCCAAAAGTAGCGGCGGTGTTGGCGGGCTGATCTTCGGGGGCTCCGGCGGAGGAATTGGCGTCGGCTCAGCAAGCTCGGGCGCCTCCAAAACCTCGCAACGCACGCTGACCGTCGTTATTCATTTCGACAGCAACAGCCACGTTCGCGACTTTGCCTATCACACATCGCGCTTTTAGCACTCGAGGTGACCTGTCATGAACACGATGACACAGCAATTCTTCCTTGGCCTGGTCGCACTCAGCCTGCTGCAGGGCTGCCAAATGCGCCCGACTCGCGAAAACGAATTGCGCTTACCGGAGAGCCCGACGGCGATTCGCAGCCTGCAGACCCGAACTTTTTCTGCGCCGTCAGAAACCGAAGTTCTGTCAGCATCTATCGCCGTGCTGCAGGATATGCAATTCAATATCGATCGTATCGAAATACCTCTGGGTGTCATTACTGCATCGAAAGTATCGGATGCAGAATCCCCTCGTGAGAAGGCAGCGCTGCTGTTTGCGGACATGCTCTGCATGATGAGCGGCGAAGACTGTGGTATCCGGACCACGGCCAGCGACGAGCAGCAGCTCACTTTGACCCTCGTGGTGCAACCCAGCCTGGCGAATACTGACGAGTATGTGGCTCGAGTGACCTTGCAGCGCATCGTTTATGACACCGTAAATCGCGTGCTGCTTAAAGAGCCCATACATGACCCGGAGATTTACCAGGCCATTTTCGACCGGCTCGGAAAGTCCATTTTCTTTGAAGTTGAAACCTGAGCCACCCCTGAATCAGGAGGCAATCATCATGACTATAGCCAGAACACTATTCGTACTGACGGCAATAGCAGCGCTAACAGCGTGCATAACGCCCAAGGCAGCTGATGTAACCGGTGACCAGAGCCAGCTGGAGATCAGGCAAATTCAGACCCGGGAGTATGAGGCCCTGGACAAACGAATGGCCATGCGCTCGACGGTCGCGACTCTGCAGGATCTTGGCTTCTCCATAGACAACGCCGAATTCAGCGTGGGCACCATCACAGCAACACGTCATCGCGCCCGCACCATGCGCATGACGGTGACGACGCGAGAGCAACCCGGCGAGCGCATAGCCGT
>JBPCXH010000067.1:0-8750 GCA_051008735.1 Gammaproteobacteria bacterium
AAGCGACCGTTGCCCGGGACGTTTTCCAGCTCAACTTTGGTGCTTTGGGGCTGGGCCCCTGCCATTCAACAACCGCTTTGCAGATGGTTTTGCCATCGGTCAGTTGCGGCGGACGAATTATCGTGAAGTCCAGCTGACTGTCGCGGATCACGACTTCCTGCCGGTTCTTGTCATCAAGCACATGGGAGAGCAACAGTCGTTGCAGATTGCGGGCAATAAAGTTGCCCTGCCCCTTGCTGTCACCTGCACCCAGGGACGACACCACCGCCAGGCGCGTGACGCCCGCCTCTTCCATGGCCTGCACAATATTCCGGGTGCCTTCGGAAAGCTCCGTGCGCGGTTTGCGATGAAAAATTCCCAAGGCCGAGACCACGGCGTCAGCGGGCTGAGCCAGGGCCTGCTTCACGGCCACCGGGTCCAGAATGTTCCCCTGCGTGTGTGTTAACCGGTCACTTGGCGCACCCAGTCTGGCCGGATCACGCACCAGGGCGTGCACCGAATGACCCCTCGCGATCGCCTGCTTGAGTATTTCCTGCCCGGTTTTGCCGGTGGCACCAAACACAGTGATTCGCATACCCGGTCCTTATCCGCTTTCTATGGAGTGGCGCTTGCTGACGGCCCGCCGGGTGGATAACCCCGCAGGCGAACAACCAGGGCAGCGATGCACAACAGGAAGTTCAGAATACCCATCATCACAAAAGGCGCGGTGCGTCCGATGCCATCGAAGACGATACCGCCGAAGAAGACAGCAAACAGAATACCCGTCCCCCCCAGCAAACCGAATACCCCCACCACTGCACCGCGTTTTTCTTCCTGGGCCTCCTGGCCCAGCAGGGCGCCCGCCGCAATCAGCACGCTGATCTCGCCGACGCCGAGCAGCATGGCGGCCGGAATCATGCTGCGCGCGAGGGGATCGTCGATCAGGCCAACACCGCAATAACCGACAGTCGCAATAATCAATGACACGCACAGGGCGGTCAGACGATCGAAACGATCCGATATCGCCCCCATGACGGCGGCCCACAACAGCGCAGTCCCCTGCACTATGCCGAACAACATGCCGGCCCGGGCCAAACCCTGCCCGGTAGAAAGCCCCTGGTCCGTACCGAACTGAACCACCCACAGCGACAGGAAGGTAGAAATAACGACCAGATCACCGCGACCGACGAAGGCCGCGCCGAAGGCGATAGCCAGACGCGGATTTTGCAGGCCGCTGCGAAAGCCATCGCCCACCTGGCGAAAAATATCGGGTTGCGGGAACCGGGGTACCACCCAGTTCTTCATGCCGAACCCGATGAACACGGCGGCCAGCACGCAGATGCCTGAGGTGGACCAGAAGGCAAAGCGCCCCGCCATGACCGGGTCGGCGCCCAGACCAGCAAACCAGGCCGGCGTCTTGGCCAGTACCAGGGCCATGAACAACACGCCCATGCCGGTAGCGATACTGTTCAGGGCTACCCACTTACCCCGGGAAAGCTCCTGGCAGGAATCGTGAATGGTAATACTGAGCAGGATCGGCGCACTGGCCGATCCCAGGGCAAAGATCGCCCGGAAAACCATCAACTGGGTTTCAGAACTGGCCAGCGGGTAAATGAAATAGCCGAAAGCAAACAGCAACAAGCCGACAACGAACACCAGTCGACGACCAACCCGATCGGACCAGGCACCAAAGAACCCCATCACCGCGATGACGATGACTTCCTGGATAGAGCCCAGGTATCCGGTCAGGACGCCTTGGCGCGACTGAGGGACATTGAGTATCTCGGTCAGCACATAAGGCTGCGTGAAACTCATGAATGTATTCACGGCCATGGTGCAAAAAGCCGCTACCAGCACCGTGGCCACATTGCCGCGGGTCAGGCCGGGCACGAACCAGAAGGGGCCGAGCTTCAGGCCGGCCGGGTCGGGCGCTAAACCAGACATCCGGATTTATTATTCCTGTTCAAAGGGATGGTGCGATGCCCCGGCGCTAACTGTCGGCACTCAAAGACTAAATTTAGCTGGCCGGTGGAAAACACACCGGATTGTAGGCACTGGCTATTGTTTCCCCCGCCTCAACACCCGGCATGAATTTTCGCCAGTCACCGGAAATCATGGTGGGCTGAGGGACAACCCGTGCCCCGTCAGCGAAATAGGTTGTCGCCAGCACCATCCGCGATTCATCGGTCCGGTTGGGGCCGGCCGTATGAAAAGAATAGGCATGGTGAAAACTGATTTCGCCCAGGGCAAATGGCCCGTCGTCTACAGGGACATCATGCGCCTGAAAAATTTCCGCAATGGCCTGATCGTAGCTGGTATCAAACTTGCTAAAGGGGACTGACTCCACCAGTTCATGGACATCCATGCCCACCGCGAATGCCAGAGGCCCCATGCTGCGGGGAACAGACTGCAGGGGAATCCAGGCGGTGCAGATATCCGGGCTGGCAATAGGAAAATGGTCTTTGTCGTAATGCCAAGGCGTGCGGCCGCAGCCGGGCTCCTTGGCCAGGGAGTTGTCATGATAAAGCCGCACGCTGGGCACGCCCAGCAGCACGGCGGCAATCTCAGCCAGGCGCGGACTGAGCACAAAGGCCCGGAAAATTTTGTTATCCAGCCACATCATTTCGCCGCTGCGAAACTCCAGCCCGGGGTTCGCACCCAGATCAGCCACCAGGCAGCGCTCCATCTCGCCGCGCAACAGGCCCAGCGCATCGGCGGACAGCACCTGCTGCAATTTCACGTAGCCGTCGCGGCGGAAGCGGGCAATAGCCTCGGGATCCACCGCATAGCTACCCTTAAGCTCGTCGCCGATGGCAGCCAGTGACACGGCACCCTCTGTACCCGGCATTTGAATGACGTCCGTTGATGGCTCAACGGGGGCTGCCACATTGTCCGCACTGCCCATGTACCAGTTCCACCATTGCTGGTTATCGCCCTGCCACTCCTGGGCAATGACTTCGTCCTCGGCGTTCCGTTTGGGCAGTAATTTATTGGTCATAGGACAGATCCGACTCAACAATCACGCAAAATCAGGCCGGCGTCGCTGTGGGCGAATAAAGTCAGGCCGATACGCTGTTCGAAATGATACTCATGGCTCTCCTGTTGATAACAAGAAGCCAGGTAAGCTGCCAGGGGCTCGGTGGTCAGCATTTTTTCCAGGGACACACTGTCGTCGAAAGCGCACCGTTGCAGGTAAGACTCAAGTAGCTCCTCACGACCGGCAGAGACCACGGTGGTGTAGTTCAGCTGCCGGCACTGGACGCTGACGCCGAGCTGCCGCAGGGCCGCTGCGACCTGGGCACCGTCGCTATAAGGCGTGCCCTGACCACCCTGAAAGGCCTCGCGGAATACGTCGTAGAACCCCACATAGTGCCCATCACGCAAACCCTGGGCCACAAAACCCAGGCCATCGGGTTTCAGGCATCGCACCATTTTCTCAAGGCCCGCCGGCAACTCTTCAGCCGGCACACAGTACAAAGCGTGGGTCGCCCAGGCGATGTCATACGCGCCTGCGTCGCAATCCCAATCCTGCAGCGTGCAGCAATACTCGGCGCCTGGCTTAAAAGGCGACTTGAGAACCTGCTTTGCTTCGCGCACGGAAAAATCGCTGGGATCAAGTAAATCGTAGTGCACAGTCAGCCCGCTTATTTGGTCCAGACCCGCGTAGCTGAGCAGGGCCTCGGGAAACTTGCCGCTGCCGCAGGCGATGTCAGCCAGGCGCAGCGGGCCGCCGCGTGCGAGTAGCTGCTTAAAAGCACCGGCCCAGTCATAAGTCTCTGCCAGGAAGCGGTAATCAATGCGGGCAAGCTCGTAGAAAGCCTCCATCTCGTCCCGTGCAGCATCGCTCCAGTGATCACAACTGCGTTGAAAAGTATCAGCGGCCATTATTAATGTTCCACAGCGGTGCGCAGGCTGCGTGGCACAACCACGCGTTCGAACAATTCGAAGAGCCATTGCACCAGCACGGCAAGCAGGGCTGCCGGAATGGCGCCCTCGAGAATCAGACTGACATCATCCAGACGGATGCCGGTCAGAATAGGTTGCCCATAGCCGCCGGCCCCGATCAGCGCGCCCAGGGTCGCCGCGCCCACGTTGATGACGGCGGCGGTCTTAATACCGGCCAGTATCGAGGGGGCCGCCAGCGGCAATTCAATCAGCCGCAAACACGCCCCGGCCGGCAGGCCCAGGGCTTCGGCGGACTCGCGCAGGCCGGGTGCGATGCCGGTCAGGCCGGTATAGGTATTCCGAACGATAGGCAGCAAGCTGTATATAAAGAGGGCGACCAGCGCCGGCCCCGCGCCAATACCGAACAGGGGAATCATGAAAACCAGCAGGGCCAGGGCGGGTATGGTCTGAAGAATTCCGACCAGGCTAAGAATAATCTGGCCCAGCCGCGGCAGGCGCGCGGCCACAATACCCAGCGGGATCGCAATCAGGATGGCCGCACTCAGGGAAGCCGCCACCAGCGCAATATGCTGACCGGTATACCGCAACAGTCGCTCCGTGCGGGTGGTTTCGCGAGCCTCCATGTTCATCTCGAGTTGGGTGCGCAGAAAATCAGCCGCTACCATCTGTTCCTGTTCGCCATCGAGTTTCACGCGGGCATTCATGGCGATCATCTGTTGTTCATTGATGAGCCCCTCAAGCTTCAACATGGCTGCCAGGGCCTCCGGCTCAGACTGGGCCAGTTCAGCTCGATAGAGCAGCACGGCGTCATAAGGCGGGAAGTAACCCAGATCGTCTTCCAGCACCTGCAAATCGTAGTAAGCGATTTCGGCGTCGGTGGTATACAGATCCGTCAGGTCGGCATCGCCCGCCGCCAGGCCCCGATAGGCCAGATCGTGTTCGACGCCGAGCACATCCTGCTGGGGCAATTGATACAGCTGACGCAGTCCCGGCCAGCCATCGCCTCGCTCGGTAAATTCCGTGCCAAAGCGAAAGACCAGTTCCGGGTGGGCCCGCAGATCAGAAATTCGCTGAATCCCGAGACGCTGAGCAACATCCTTGCGCATGCCCAGGGCAAAGTTGTCACGAAAGCCCAGGGGCTCACTCATCACCAGACCCGACTCCGCCAGTCGATCTCTCAGCGCGGCCAGCGATTCAGGCTTTTGATCGGCGAAAATTTCGTGGGTCAGCGTGCCGGTGTATTCGGCATAGGCATCAATTTCACCGGATACCAGGGCGTTAAATACCAGCCGCGTGCCGCCCAGGGCTTGTCGATGTTCTGCCTCGCCATCGGCCGATTCCGCCAGACCTCGAATCAGCTCACCCAGCACCACGCCCTCGGTGAAATTCTTCGAGCCCACCACAATCTTCGCCGCCACCGGGGGGCTGGCCAGAACCAGCACCAGCAGGCCTGCAAGCAGCAGGCGGCGGGCGGAGGCACAGGGGCGCGAATGGGACATCAATCAACCGTGAAAGCAAGGCAGGCGGCCATTCTGCCGGAGTCAGGGCGCAGCCGGGCAACCAGAATACATCAGGGTCGTGACCAAAAGCGAAGCTGCCCCGCGAGCCGGCTTGACAGGCAGACAGCCCATCCAGTGTCATAGACGGCCGCCATAATTAGAAGAACAGCTGCGTGAACATCACCACCATCCGAGAAGCCCTTCAGACCAGCGCAACACCGGTGCCCCTGGAAGGCGATCACTACGCCAGCAGCCTCGCCATTTATGAGGCAGCCAGCGACCAGCGCGCCCGGATTCTGGCGTGGACACGCGAGGCGTTGATTCCACAGTTGCAGGCTGAACGGACCTCAATACTGAGTGTAGGCTGCGGTGCCGGGGACCTGGACAAGGAAATTCTGGCGGCCAGCAGCGAACAATCGAATCTGGTGGCCTATGTGGGACTGGAACCCGACGCGCGTCAGTGCGAGCGCTTTCTGTCCCAAATGGGCGACAAGACCAATCGCCGGGTACAGGTTGAAGCACGTAATGTCGGCTTTGAAGATCTGCATGACCCGCGTCGCTATGACCTGGTCATCATGGTCCATTCTCTTTATTACATGACTGATCCGGCCTGGGCCGTAGAAAAAGCCATGGGCCTGGTCAAAGACGGGGGTCGCCTGGTCATCTTGCTGGCAGCCAATGACACCCTGAACGAACTGTCGTCGTCTTTCTGGGAAGTTGAGGCTGACCGCGAGGCGTGGTTCAGCGAAAATCTTGGTGCCTATTTAGACGAGCTCGGCATGAGCTATGACCGAGAGCGAATTGAGGCTCGACTCAACGTGACTGAGTGTTTCAACCCGGACTCGGCTGCAGGCACTCAAATTGCCGACTTTATCGCCCAGGTCGCCACGAAAAAACTGACGCCGAAACTCCAGGGCATGATTGCTGAGTATCTTGATGCAACCTCGGAGCACGACGGCCAGCAACGCTGGCTGCCGCACAACGTTGATGCCTTCACTATTAAGCAACAGGCTGTCAGCTACGGCAAACTGATCGCCAACGCCGGTCGCTAATTACTCAGACTCACCCTCGCCGATCAGCCCCGGCCGGGCATTCTCAAGCTTCATGCCCTTCGCCGCCTACCTTAACTTTGCCACCGACCACCGACGCTTTCTAAGCTTCGGCTTCGTGCTGGCCTTTGCCTCGAGTTTCGGCCAGACATTTTTCATCGGCCTGTTCGGCCCGGACATTCAGCAGACCTTCGATCTCAGTAAAACCGAATGGGGCGCGATCTATATGGTTGGCACCCTGGCCAGCGCCGCGGTGTTCGCCTGGACCGGCAAACTCATCGACCGGGTTGATCTGCGGGTCTACTCACTCACTGTTTGCGGACTGCTGGCCCTGGCCTGCTTCGGACTGGCCCTGGTCAATAGCCTGAGCATGCTGATAGTCGTCATCTTCCTGTTGCGACAAGCAGGGCAAGGACTGGCCAGTCACGTTGCCATGACCAGCATGGCGCGTTACTTCGAGGCCGGCCGGGGCCGGGCCATTGCTTTGGCCAGCCTGGGCTTTGCCGCCGGAGAAGCCTTGCTACCCATCATTGCCGTGCTCGCCATCACGGCCTTCGGCTGGCGCTGGACCTATGCCGGTGTGGGTTTAATCATCGCCGGGGTATTTTTGCCGGCCGTCGCCTGGTTACTGGCCAATCACCCGGCCAGGCACCAGGCTTACCTGCAGGAACTGCGGGCACAGAATGGTGACCACAACGCCCACGGTCAGGGCTGGACCCGGCGAACGGTAATGCGCGATTCGCGATTCTTGATGGTCCTGCCCGGCGTCGTGGCGCCGCCGCTGATTCTGACCGGCCTGTTTTTTCATCACCTCACCCTGGCGGATGCCAAGGGCTGGAGTTATGCATGGATCACGGGCAGTTACGGGTTTTACGCGGGGGCCGGGATTCTTGCTTCGCTGCTGGCCGGCCGACTGGTTGATCGATTTGGCGCCGCAAGCGTGCTGCCCTTCATGCTGCCGCCGCTGGCAACGGGCTTGCTGTTAATTGCCTGGCTGGATGCACCCTGGGTCGCCTGGCCCTATCTGTGCCTGCTCGGCATCAGCACCGGCCTGCTGGTCGCGCCGGCCTCGGCCTTGTGGGCTGAACTCTACGGCTCAGCGAATCTGGGTGCGATACGCAGCCTGGTTACCGCGCTGAACGTGTTTGCCTCTGCACTGGGCCCGGTGATCCTCGGTGGACTCATGGACCGGGGCCTGTCCATTGAGTTCGTTTGCGTTGTGTTCGCCGGCTACGCGCTTGTGGGAACGGTGTTAATCAGTATTGCCTTGCGCCGTGTCGGTTCTCCCCAGGCACACCACACCGGCCACTAAATTTTTTCGTCGGATCTATGGACTCTGGTACTTGGCCTTCCACTCCGAGTAAGGCATGCCATAAACAAGCTGGCGAGCTGCGTCATAGTCCATATCAATGTCCCGCTCCTGCGCCGCGGCCAGATACCATTTACTCAGGCAATTTCGGCAAAAACCAGCCAGGTTCATCAGGTCTATGTTTTGCACCTCTTTGTGCTCATCGAGATGTTTGAGCAACCGACGGAAGGCTGCGGCTTCCAACTCGACTTGCCTTTGCTGGTCCATGTTATTGCTCCTTGTCGGGTGTTCCGGGGACAGTTTACGTATCTTGCCCCCGCGAATGAGATCATGCGGCAAGGGGCCCGTTGAAAATCATTCGCCGGTTTTAATCAGCTTCTTGACCATCGGCTGCACGGTTAAGCCCTGGACAAGAATAGAAAACAGGACCACTGCATAGGTGCCGGTCAGGATAAATGCCTTGTATTCACTTTCGGGTAAAGAAAGGGATAAGGCCACAGCGATACCGCCACGCAACCCGCCCCAGGTCAGGACCGGAATAGTGCCCGGGGTGAAAGGCTCCCAGCGTGCCAGGGCCAGCAACGGCAAAGCAACGCTGACCAGGCGGGCGAACAGGCAGACAGGAATAATAATCAGGGCGAAAGCCAGGTGGTCCAGGCGCTGGGAAATCACCAGGACCTCCAGACCAATCAGCAGGAATAACACCGAATTCAGAATTTCGTCAATCAGAGACCAGAACTTTGTCATGTAGTCCCGGCCTCGCTCACTGACAATCTCGGCGCCGCGATTGCCAACAAACAGACCGGCAACCACCATAGCGATGGGGCCACTCATTTCCAGGCGAATAGCCACCGCATAGGTCACCATCACTAAGGCAAGGGTGATTAAGACTTCCAGATTGTGATCATCCACAGAAATCAGGGCGCGGCAGGTCACCCAGCCGGCGAAGAGCCCCAGCAGCGCACCCCCAACAGCTTCCTGAAGGAAAATTTCTGCTACTTCGGAGAA
>JBPCXH010000068.1:0-3190 GCA_051008735.1 Gammaproteobacteria bacterium
TTGCCTCAGTTCATCGCGTTTCATCCGACCCACACCGTGTTCCGCGCTGAAGCTGCCGCCCAGGTCATGGGCGATCCCGTGGACCCGGGCCGCCACCGCATCCCATTGATCCAGGAAGGCTTCCCGCGGCATATCAGCGGGCTGATTCAGATTGAAATGGATATTACCGTCACCCAGATGGCCAAAGGCGACTACCAGTGCGCCGGGCACTTCCTGCAGGGCAGCCGAACTGGCGACGCGGATAAATTCGTCCACTCTTGATACGGGCACCGCAACATCGTGCTTGATGCCGGCCCCGGCCTGTTTCTCCGCTTCGGAGATGGAATGCCGCATACGCCACAGCGCTTCGCGCTGACTTTCACTCTGGGCCAAGGCCCCGTCCAGCACGGTGCCGGCTTCCATCTGCCCACCAAGAAAAGCCTCCAGGTCGGTCTGGGCAGATTGTCCGGCCGGTGCCAGCTCAAGCAGCACGTACCACTCCGAAGGCTGATCAAGGGGATCACGAGAACCGGGAATATGGTCCAGGACAAGCTGCAGAGACAGGCGATTCATCAACTCATAGGCCGCCAGACCTTCGCCCAGCGCATCGCGGGTGGCGCTATATAAACCGATCGCCGCCGACGGGTCGCGCACCGCCAGAAGGGCAGTCGCTACACTCCCCGGCCGCGGATACAGTTTGCAGGTTGCCGCCGTGACCAGCCCCAGGGTGCCCTCAGCGCCGATAAACAGCTGCTTAAGGTCATAGCCGGTATTGTCTTTGCGCAAACCCCGCAGACTGTCCAGGACACGACCATCAGGTAATACCACTTCAAGACCCAGCACCAGATCACGTGTGGTCCCGTAACGCAGCACGTTGATACCACCGGCATTGCTGGAGATATTGCCGCCGATCTGGCAACTACCCTCCGCCCCCAGGCTCAGGGGAAACAGTCGATTCGCCCGGGCGGCAGCGTCCTGCAGGTCCGCGAGCACGCAGCCGGCTTCAGCCGTCAGGGTGTAATTGGCGGCATCGAGTTCAAGGATGCGCTTCAGGCGTGCGGTGCTGATGATTATTTCAGGGCGGCCGGGCTCGGCATGAGGAATAGCACCACCCACCAGGCCACTGTTACCCCCCTGGGGCACCATGGCCACACCCGCTGCGACACAGGCCTTGACTACCGCTGCAGCTTCAGCGGAGGTCCCTGGCATGACCAGGGCGGTGGCCTGCCCGCGATAGCGACCTCGCCATTCGGTTAAATAGGGCTCCAGGCTCACAGGGTCCGTTAACAGGCTGGCCGGCCCGACAATCTTGCCGAGAACCTCCAGAAAGGCTCCGGGATCTTGCGCCGCGGACGTGGGTTGCTTTACCGTCTCCATACTGACCATGGTAAGTCCGCAAGGACGTGGATTCTATTACCGGTCACAGGGGGCCCCATGGAGGAATTCAGCCAGGCATCGCTAAGCGGCGGTAATCGTCACGCTGACCCGGGTCCCGCAACACAATTGCTGAGCCTGGACACGACCCTGGATTTGCGCCAGCGCAGCTGCCTGATCGATCTGGACAGGCAGCTTCATGGGCTGTGGGGTCTGGGCAGAAACTTCGTTCTGGCCTGGACACCCAGAGACGGCGAAATGCTCCTGCTCGTCGTGCCCCACTACCGGATTGCCGACTACGCCATCGCCACGGGTACCGCAATGCCCGATGAAGAATCCCACGCCTTTATTACGCGCCTGTTGTCCGGGTCCCGACGTTTCACGGAACGCCAGTTGCACAGCGCTGCGCAGTTACTCGGTGCCGAACCGGTGGCCGTGTCCCTGCGACAAGCCATAGGCGATACTGAGGCGGAAACCCAGCTGATCGATCAGCTGGTACGGCGTTATAGCGTCAGTTACGCCGCGGGGCGAGCGGTGGCCCTTTTCGATATCGTCGGCTTCGGCCTGCTCAGCCCCTTCGAGCAAATGACCCAACTCAACAGCCTTTCCCACTCACTCAATTCGGCGCATAGCAAAATAGTGGAAAGCGCCATGAAAATTGATTTTGCACGCTCCAGCACCGGGGACGGCTTTTATATCTGGAATCGCGAACTGGGCATCAACGCCAACACACACCTGTATCACTTCATGCACCTGGTGCTCGCGGACAATGCCATTGCTCAGCGCAAAGCGCATGGACGCACGGTGCCCAATTTGCGCGCCGCCTTTCAGGTCGGCAGTTGCTATGAGTTCTACCATGCAGAAGGCCTGAACCCCACCTTGTACACCGACCTCGTCGGCGAAGTGACCATCGACCTGGCCCGCATGGTTGAGAGAGCCATGCCCGGGCAGGTGCTGGTGGGAGAATTCGCCGGCTCCCTGTCAACCGGGCCGTCCGCTGGCCTGGACAAAGACCCCATCGACTCCATCGAATTCGTGGCCCAGGCTCAGCACAGCCTTGAACAACTCAACGGCCTGGAACTTTCAGGTGATGCAATCGAGTCAATCAAGTGCTATCTGACGGGCGAAGCACAAGCCGACGGAAGCTTTGGTATCCGACGACTGGCCATCCATGACAAACACGGCCTGAAGCGGTACGTCTATAACGCAAAGATCAATATTTACCGCCGCGCCGCCGAACCTATTCTGCTGGGGATCGAGGATCGTCAGTTGTGCGACTCGGGGATGGCGGATGCCGAGGATTCGCCGCCGCGGAAGTCGCCACCTCTGCCGAGCTAAGTTTGCGGGCCGAATCGCCTTCAAACATCTGCCAGCAGGCCAAAAAGAGTGCGGCGAGCACCGGACCCAGCACGAAGCCTGAAATCCCGACCAGCACCAGGCCGCCCAGGGTCGACAGCAGGATGATGTAATCGGGCATTTGCGTATCTCTGCCCACCAGAACTGGGCGCAGGATGTTGTCCACCAGGCCAATGACCACGACACCGAACACAATCAGAATGATGCCTTTAGTGACGGCACCTGTGGCCAACAGGAAAATAGCAGCCGGCAACCAGATCAGTCCGGGCCCTACCGCCGGCACGACTGACAGAATCACCATCACACAGCCCCAAAAAACAGCACCCTGAATACCCAGGGCGGCAAATATGAGACCACCCAGGGTACCCTGAACCAGACCCACTACCAGGGTGCCTTTGAGTGTTGCACGAGAGACTTCTGCAAACTTGATAAACAACTGACGTTCCAGATCATCAGGCAAGGGAATGGCGCGCTCAATATG
>JBPCXH010000069.1:0-3536 GCA_051008735.1 Gammaproteobacteria bacterium
CCGTCGGCGCCAAACTGCGGAGCCTCCAGCCAGTCGCCGACGCGAATCATGTCCTGGCCGCTCAGCTGCATGCTGGCCAACAACGACAGCAGCGTGTCCTTGAACACAAACATCAGCACGGCAGACAGCGCACCCATGCCGCTGAGCAGGATTATGGGCGAGCGGTCGATCAGCGCGCCGAAAATCAAAACGCCGCCGAAGATATAGAGCACAATCTCGGCAATCTGCACGAAGCCCTTGATGGGCCGGCCACGCGATAAGGGCCCGCGATCGTAAATGCGGTTGCCTGCCTTGAGCACCGCGATCAGCGTGAGTGTGACCACCAGGATCATCCAGGCATTGGCCACGTTGTGCGTGATCTTGATGACGACGGCGGACACCCCGGGCACCCAGCTAACACCGGTGTGAACAATCACCGCCGGCACAATCTGCGCGACGCGCCCGAAGGTGTTTTGCTTGACCAGCGCATCGTCCCAGTGCGACCGCGTGCGGCGCGCGATCCCGCGCACCATGACCAGCAGCAGGCGCTTGGTGATCAGGTCCGCCAACAGGGCAACCAGCAACAGGATCAGGAAACCGGCAATCGTCGGCAGGAGCGGATGGGTCGCGGCGAGTGAGTCGAGCATGGGCAAGCGTTTTTCTCGGGGTACCGGCGGGAACTTTATCCCTTAGCAACCACCGGCACCAGCCAGCCTCAGGCGGGAACTGCCATCTGGTATGCCGGACCCGGTCCGCCACGGGCGAAAAGTCAGACTGACCGTCTTGGGCGCGTGCAGCTACCGCAAGCGCACCGGCGACAAGGCGTGGCGTTATACGGAACCCGTGGGGCCAGAGCACTAACACGGGACTGAGAATCGCCCCAAGTGAAGTTTGGGTGCCGGCCCGAATTTTTCAGCTTGTTAGCCGGCGTTATACTGAGCCGGATGGCACGCCCGTCAGGACCTCCCCGAGAAGAAGACTGACACAAGCGGGCCATCAGCCCTCGCCTACCAGACGAATGAATTCACCTTGACGCCGGCCCGCTCGGCGATCGCCGCGAATTCAGCCTTGGCGCCCGGGTTGCCGTCCAGCGTCTCCGCCAGATAAAGCGCCAGCCTGTCAGCCGGGTATTTGCCCGGTTCGCCCCCCACAGAGCGCAGCATTGTCGCCGCGTCCGTGTCATTCACACTGGCCCAGCTCTCTATCTCGTCTTTACCGAACCACCGCTCGCAGCTAACACCCAGGCTGTGGTCGAAAACCGTCACCCCGTTGCCGGTGGATTCAACGGTGACAGTGAACCACGGATCGGCATCTTTGGCCGAGCAATACACTTCATAGATTGTTCCCATTGCACACCTCATTCCGGCGCGCGGGCCCGCGACAACCGCAGGCTCACTGCCGGTTGCTCATAAAATTTTCTGGAATTGCTACCCACCGGACGGTGGGCTGGCGAACTGACGTTCGCGTCTGGATCAAAGGTAGTTTAACGCCCAAGTGGCTCATTGCGTGAGCCCCGGCAGATCAATAATGAATCAGTCGAAATACCCGGCCAGCAGGGCTGCCACTTGCTCCGCGAACTGTCGATCTTCTTCAGCAACCATGCCACGCACCGATAGCATGATGTTGGACGTAATGGGTATCCGGGTCAGGATTTCACTGGAGGTGATGCCCATGGATTGACGCCCGCGCTGGGCGCGCCTCTCCAGTTCGCGCAACACACTGCGCACCGAATCCGGTAACTCTTCCCCCACGGGGTCGGACGACATGTCCCGGGACGCCGTGGGTGCCGCCCGCGAGGCCATGAGCCGCGCCCGCCGCCGGGAAGCGGCTTTGGGCGGCGCAGAAAATTGATAGTCCGCCGACAAATCCGCCGGATCAGGACGGGCCATCTGGACATCTTCGTCTGGCGCCGGCCTCGCTCCCTGGAACAGGTCGGCCAGTTCCGATTCAGGCGTCGACTGATGGGCCAGCTGTTTAATCTGCTTTGCCGACAAGCCCCGGAGCACGCCGCTGATATCCGCCAGCGTCGCCTGGGGCAAGCGCCCGGCATCCAGCAGTTCGCGGATGCGCTTGATCAGCTGAAGGCGCTGCAGGAAATCCTCGGAATAACGGGTTTTCGGGCCGCGGCGACCCACCTTGGGCAGCAGCCCCTCGGAGATGTAATAGGCAATGGTCCGCCGGTCGAAGCCTGACAGCTCCTCCAGTTCCACCACGGTAAATGTCCTGGGAAGGCCCATGGCGCCTAGGATGCAGGAACTGACAAAAAACTGTCAACTACTGTTGACATACTGATAACTGCCTATATACTGCGCACAACTGCTGACTACTGTCGACATAGGAGGGCGCCCGTCATGCAACTGATTAAAGACACCCTGCAAGGCCTGACCTTAGGCCACCCCACCACGTTCCTCAACCTCACGGTTTTTCCCCTGCATGGGACGAAGGCCGGAGGGCAGCGGGCGTATGTGACCCTGCGCGAAAGCCTCGCCGACCGCACGGTCTCCATCACTGAAGTCTCCGAAGGCGGCAATGTGCCTAATTTGCGGCTGGAGAATACCGGCACCCGGCCGGTGCTGATTCTCGACGGCGAGGAACTGGTGGGCGCAAAGCAAAATCGCATCGCCAACGTCACCATCCTGGCCCCGGCCAAAGACACCATCATCATTCCGGTGTCCTGCGTCGAACAGGGTCGCTGGGCCTATCGCAGTCGCGACTTCAATAGCTCGGAGCGCGCGCAGTTCTCGGATGCGCGCCGCGCCAAGATGTCGCGGGTGTCGGCATCCCTGCGCCGCGCCGGCACCTATGACGCCAACCAGGGCCAGGTGTGGGACGAGCTGGCCCTGAAGGCTGACCGCATGGGCGTACGCTCCTCGACCTCGGCCATGGCCGATATGTATGAGCACTACGAAACCAGAACCGAGGATTACACCCAGGCCTTCAGCGGACAGACCGATCAGCCCGGTGCGGTATTCGCCATCGGTGATCGCGTGGCAGGGCTAGAGCTTTTCGACTCACCCGCGACCTTCGGTGAAATGCTGCCCAAGCTGGTGCGCAGCTATGCCATCGACGCCATTGAGTCCATTGCTGCCCATCGGCGTAATCCGAGTGCGGTGCAGGCCACTGCGCTGATCGATCAGCTGTTGCAGGCAAAGATCGAAACCTACCCGGCCGTCGGCCTGGGCACTGATGTGCGCCTGACAGCACCGGGTGTGGTGGCCGGCGGACTGCGGCATGAAGACAGGCTCGTGCATCTGGCCGCGTTCAACCTGCCGGCTGACGAAGGCCGGTTGGATCAGCCGCCCCCTTACCGGCGGTCCATGAGTCGGCGCCGGCGGCAGATGGGTGGCTAAGGTGGCTGCGTCACCCTGGGTTTTATCGCCGGGTGCCGGTTTCAGAGATACGAAGCAGTTTTTATTCTGACCCTGGTTCCGACGGAATGGCAGCGGCTTCTAGTTGCCCCGAGGCGCCCGCCACCCCGCGGCCCGGGCCTCTTCCTCCGAACAGAACCAGCGCTCACCCCGGGATTCATTTATCTGTGTCTTGCTGTACCAGGTGCT
>JBPCXH010000070.1:0-9177 GCA_051008735.1 Gammaproteobacteria bacterium
CTAAAGTGCCTATCACTGTCTCCGGGTATGAACTCGATCATGTGCGCGCCCTGGCAGATGGTCGCGTGCAGATCGAAGGCTGCGTGACTCGCTTCGAGGTCGGCAAGATTGGCGACCTGAATACCCACGTGTTCTCGGGGCCACGTACCCTCGAGGTCACGGAGATCGGTCTGTCACCTTTCATGCTGGCCTATGCCAACGAAGCATTCCGCGGCTATTCCCTGATTCCGGTCTTCCCGGTGCGCCTGTTTCGCCACAAGAGCATCTTTATTCACACGGATCGCGGCATCAATAAGCCGGGCGATCTCAAGGGCCGGCGAATCGGGACACCGGGTTACTCCTCGACGTCGCTGACCTGGATTCGCGGCATCATGCAACATGAGTACGGTGTGAAACCGACGGATGTCGAATGGGTGGTATCGGCGAAAGACTCTTCGGCTGCCGCTGCCGGCACGGTATCAGCCCAGGAAAGCATGCTGCCGGAGGGCATCTCGGTGGTGACGGGCCCCGAGGGCAAGGACGAATCCGATCTGCTACTGGACGGTGAGGTGGATGCGCTGTTTCATGCCGCCGAACCCCGTGCCTTTGCCGAAGGGAACCCGAAAGTCCGGCGACTGTTTTCGGATTCCCGTGCCACGGAACGTGATTATTATGGCCGCACAGGCATTTTCCCGATCATGCATGCCGTCGCGATTCGCGACGACGTGGCAGATGCGCACCCGTGGCTTCCCGCTGCCGTGTTTGATGCGTACTCAAAGGCCAAACAACTGCACTACAAGACGATGGAAATGCAGTGGATTTTTGGCACGCTGCCGTGGTTCGGCCAGGAGTTCAATGAAACCCGGGCTTTGATGGGCGATAACTTCTGGCCTTATGGTATCGAGCCCAACCGCAAAACCCTCGAGGCCCTGTTTCGATACTCCTATGAGCAGGGTCTGGCGAAACGCGAGCTCACGATTGACCAACTGTTTCATCCAGCAACGCTGAATTTGGTGGAATCCTGACTTGCGGTCAGGACCATTTTGTTTGCCGCGCAACCAGACCGGCCGCTTGCAACGGGTGCTCGAAGATTTTTTCTCGCGGGATCCGCGTTTTGCCTTGCGGAGGCAGAGAAGGAGACGGTAATTCCGATGGCGCAGCCACCCGGTCCCTGCAGTTTCAGTTCAAGCTATTGTTCCCGAAGGGCAAAAACAGCTAATCGTCCGGCCGCCAGCTCTCCCAGCCCGTGGCGCGCAGGTACTCATCCAGTGTAATCAGATCGGGATACCGTGCCCGGAAGCCTTCCACATCGGCTTCGTAGCCCACTTCGTCATACCATCTGAACAAGGGCCGGAGCATGGCCGGCACGCCCTCCAGGTATTCATCCAGGGGTAGGCGGGTATACGCAATCTCGCGGCCCATCACCTGGCTGAAGGTATCCACATAAGCACGCACGGTCATTTTGTCGCCGGCAATATTGACCGCCTGGCCCAGCCATTCATCGGGGTTATCAAAGGCCTCCCCTACAAGGAATCCAATGTCCCGGATAGCAATGAAATGCAGGATGCGATCGGGGCTTCGTGACTCCACGATGCCGTTCTCGGCAATACGCTTTTGCTGCCGGTCAAAATTTTCATAGAAGGCCACCGGGCGAAAAACTGTGTAAGGAATCCCGCTGTCGACAATGGCCAGCTCAATCTTTGTCTGCTCGGCGTCGGGCACACCCTTGCCCGGTTCTGCGGCCGCGCCGGAGGAGTAGATCAGATGTTTCACGCCCGAGGCTTTGGCGGCGGCGATGACATTCTTTCCCTGCTCCAATTGGTTGCGTGAAAAACCCATGTAGAAAAAGACTTTGTCCACGCCGTCCATGGCCGCCAGCAGCGAATCGTAGTCCTCGTAGTTTCCCTGGACGATTTCTATATCTTTTTCCGCGAGGCGCTTCCCCTTCCGACCCTCGGGCCTGCGGGTCATACCCCGGACCTCATAACCACGCGCAAGCAGTTCGTCCACCACCGCATTGCCCTGCCGACCCGTTGCGCCGCCCACCAATACCGTCTCAGCCGCCATTGCAAGGCCGGGAATCATCAGGCAACACAGGGTCGTCACTCGAATTAATACATGCATACCAGTTCCATTACTCTTGTTGTTGGCTTGGTTAGTTTCTCGCCTGCTGCTCTTCAAACTCGCGGCGACGAATCATCGCGCGCTCTTCCAGGTAGTCGAGGGTCTCCTTGTAAAGACCCGCCTGGGGAGCGAAGTCCACATCAAAAACCTGGGCCAGGTCCGTATCGGGCCGGTACTCGGGCCACGGTGGCACATTGGCGCCGTTAGGATTACCGGTTTTCACAAAATTAACCCAGTAGGCCTGCACCGTGTCGCCGAAGGCCAGGTCCTGTTCAGTCGCCGGCCACTGGGTTGCGGACCTGGGCCGCTGAAACTCCGGGTGCTTACGCACATTCCCGAATACATAGGGCATTTCGAGTCCATGCACGGAACCGGGTATCTCACCACGCAGTTTCTCATTGATATACATGGTGTGATAAAGCCAGGCGGGCGAGTCAACATTGGCCATCTGCTTGGCCAGGTAGCGCGTGGAGGTGAGAAACAGACCTTCGGAGAACCAGCGTTGTGACAAACCAATACGAGTCCACTGATCATCGAAGACAGCCAGGTCTTCATCGGACAGGCCTTCGATCAGCGCACCACCGAGAAACCACTTGCCGATGAGAGGGATGTCGTCGATCTGATCCCACTCCCAGCTATTGGCGCCTCCTATATATGGCACGTCATGCTGTTCACCGCGCTCGAAGACCCGGGCCACGTGATCGACAACCACCATGTCATCCACCACCGGGTTAAAAGGCACCTGCCGCTTCCCGGCATAGGCCACCAGGTCTTCCGGCGGCAGGGCCCGCAACGCAGACAGGAGCTGAGCGTCCGTGCGGGCATCGATCTTGAAGTAATCGACCAGGTCTTCGCCCAGATTTTCGCGTGAAAAACCTGCCGGACCGGGCGGCCCCGCCTCAAAGGCATGCTGAGTGGCATCGAGCAACATACCGCTGCCCATGGCGATCGCGCCGTGGAACAGACCTTCGGACTGCGGGGTTAGCATCAGAATATTCACCGAGACACCGCCGGCAGAGTGTCCAGCGATGGTCACCCGGTCCGGGTCACCACCGAAGGCGGCAATGTTCCGTTGCACCCATTCCAGCGCAGCGATCTGGTCGAACACGCCATAGTTGGCCAGAGGCTCATCACCTTGCGCGCGCGTCATGGCGGGATGGGCAAAGCGGCCAAGATAACCCAGACGGTAATTGATGGTTACCAGCACCACGTCCTGCTGCGCGAGGAGATGGCCTTCATAGAGAGGCATGGAACCGGAGCCGTATTGCATGTTGCCGCCATGAATATAGAACATGACGGGCAGCGGACCGTCACGATTGACCGGGGTCCAGATATTCAGGAACAGGCAATCTTCGTCGACTCCCACCTGCTGAAAATGCGCGTCGGCCCAGTCGGGATAAGAACCCAGTTTCTGTGGACAGACCGGCCCATACTGAGTTGCATCGCGCACACCATCCCAGGCTTTGACCGGCTTGGGTGGCCGCCAGCGCAGCTCGCCAACAGGCGAAGCCGCGAAGGGAATACCGCGGAATACGGCCACGCCGTCTTCGACGCTGCCCAGCAACTTTCCCGTGTCGATTTGTGCGCGGTCAGGCAGGGCGTGACCATCGGCCAACAGTGCCCCCGCCGCGAGACTCAACAGGCCCACCGCCACGCAGATGTGGATTCTTGCCGTCATGATTTCCCCGCTGCCATCCGACAGAATTCTTGTTGTCCGGCCTATTAGTCTCGTGTGCCCCGGCGGCACCAATAGTCATCACAACCGGTGCAGCGCAGTTTAGCGAAGCTTTTCCAGCCCCGTCAGTCCGCGAGGAAAAAAACATGGTGGAATTCACGGTACACACGCCCGAGACAGCCCCCGAGGCCTCCAGACCCTTGCTGGAAAAGTCTCAGAAAGCCTTCGGCGGCATGATTCCGAATATCTACGGGGTCATGGCCGAATCCCCGGCTCTGTTGGAAACCTACCAGGCGCTGGGCAAGCTGTTCGCCAAAACATCGCTGAGTAGCGACGAGCAGCATATTGTCTGGCTGGCCGTGAACTACGAGAACGAGTGCGCCTATTGTATGGCGGCGCACAGCGAGGTGGCCAAAGGGGCAGGCATGTCTGATGACGACGTCAACGCGTTGCGAGTTGGCGCGCCACTGGCCGACACCCGGCACGAGGCCTTGCGTCGCTTCACTGCCCACATGGTGCAGGCACGCGGCTGGGCCGAACCGGTCGAGATCGAGAAGCTGATGACAGCGGGTTACACTCAACAGACAATGCTCGATGTGATTCTCGGTATCGGCCACAAGACACTCAGCAACTACACCAATCACATCGCGCACACACCGGTCGACCAGGCGTTCCGAAAAGCTGCGTGGAGCACAGACGACAAGCAGGCTGACGCAGCGGCGTGAAAATTAGGCCCTTCGCCGGCTTGTATCGCGGCCTGTTGCGCTCACTGATTTCAGCAGTCCTGCTCTTTGGCGGGTGGGTTGATGGCCTCGCTGGTTCAGATGCGCATCCGGGTTATGCAGAATTTCTTCCCGACCCGCTGTCCGTCAAGTGGCAACGTTCGGAACCACGCACCACACGTGCCGAACAAGCGCAGTTGGGCGGCGGAGTCATTACGCGGGCGGAGTACCTTCTCGGTGACCAGCGATGCGTGATCACCATCAGTGGCGACTCGCCACTGCTGCAAAGCGTGGCCATGACTTTCTCCAATCCGGCCGTGGCCAATATGGAAGGGGCCGAGAACAAGCGCATCGGCAAACAGCGGGTGGTCATCACGAGCAAAGGTGAGGTACAAGCCTTCGCTAACAATTTCCTGGTGCAATATGGCGGCGACTGCATGCAGGCAAACAAGTTTGCCCATGTGCAGGCGACCGATTTCGATGCGCTGCGACGATTTGCCGATGCAGGGATCTCGTCTGCGACCACGGCACCGACGAATCTCCAGGCGGGGCTAGTGTGGGACCGTACCTTCGGCGGGCCGGCCAGCGACTGGGCCTACGCCATGACCGGGACCCAAGACGGCGGCCTGGCCACAGCCGGACGCACGGAATCTCAGGGCGCCGGCGAAGAAGACATCTGGATTGTCCGGGTAGACGGCGACGGCAATCGGCTGTGGGACAAGACCTTCGGTGGGCTGGCCACAGATCGAGGGCGCGCGATCAAGGAAACTCGCGACGGCGGCTTTATCGCCGCGGGCGCCACCGAATCCAAAGGTGCCGGTGAATTTGATGCCTGGGTCCTGCGCCTGGACAGAAAGGGTGAGCTGGTCTGGGATCGTCATTTCGGTGGCCAGGGCACCGACTGGGCCAGTGGTGTCGTGCAAACCCGTGACGGAGGTTTCGCAATTGCGGCGTACACCACGCCGGCGCCGGGTGAACCGTTTATTGCCTGGATCATCAAGCTTGATGCCAACGGGCAGACCCAGTGGGAACAGCGTTTCGGTGGGGCAGCAACTGACTGGGCCACGGACATTGCCGAAACCACTGACGGGCATCTGGGTATTTCCGGCTACACGGAATCTCAGGGCGCGGGCAAAGCAGATATCTGGGTACTGATGCTCGACGAGCGCGGCGACCTGCTGTGGCAACGAACTTTTGGTGGTGCGGAACGCGACTACGCGAGTGTGCTGGATGCCACGGCCGATGGGGGACTCGTGGTCGGTGGCATGACCGAGTCGGCCGGTTCAGGCGGCGTGGACATTCGTATCATGGAACTGGCTGCCGATGGCCAGCTACGGTGGGACCAGACCTACGGCGGGCCCCGGGATGACTGGGTTCGCGGCCTGATTCGTACCCGCGACGGACGCTATGCCGCAGCCGGTTACACCACCTCAAAAGGAGCCGGACTCTATGACGCCTGGGCGCTGCGCCTGGATCGCAACGGCGACCTGCTGTGGGACCAGGCCTTCGGTGGGCACAAGAATGAATGGGCTCGGGCCGTGATAGAAATGCCAGACGGCAGCCTGGCCCTGGCGGGCGATAACTGGTCCAAGGGCCCGGGTAAATCCGATGTCTGGGTACTGCGTATCGCGGCCGAAACGGCTGATTGATTTACTTCAGCTCAGCGGTTGCCGCTTTCGCAACATCAATAGCACGCAATAACAGCTGACCGCTGCGGCCAGGTGTTTGAGGGTATGGCCGCTGACGGCGCCCCCGGTGAGCGCCAGGATCTGCGGGTCCAGAAACTCGGTCACCTTGGCCAACAAGTACCAGAACAAAGCAGCCAGCAAATACCACTGATGACTGTAACGGCGGGCGAATGTGGCCAGCACGATGGGCAATATCACCAGCGGCATGAATTGAACCCAGGCGTAGAGCCGTAAGTCATCGGTCCAGGCCCAGTGAGCCACACTGACTGCACCAAGAACCAGCATGGGTATCAGCAGGCGCTGGCCCAGCTTCACATTGACACGTTCTCCGAGCAGGGCGCAGAAGACCGCCATGAAGCCGATGGTCATGGGCAACCGGTCCCACGCCAGCGTTGGGTTGGACGGACTCAAGTGATAGTAGGCAGAACCGGCACTAACCAGGGCCACACCGACGAAAAAGATCAGCCATGCAATACGCATGGGCCCCAAGTCCTGGCGTGCACAAATTACGCTCCCCCAGATACCAATCAAAAGAAACGGCAGGTTCGACAGCACATCAAAAGCGTTTGGGATACCAAAGAAAGCGCGCTTGTCCGCGAAATCATGGTAGCGAATATCCTGGGGTATGGGCTCGAGCATCATTACACCGAGCAAGGTGATGACGACCAGCACGCCGAGTATCAGGTGGCGATAACCGAAAACTTCGGTGGCAGACGATGACATGACTTGAGGCAATCCTTGCGGCCGTGGCCGGACTGGTAACCGATTATGCCAGCTGATTGCGCCGGCTCTTTGGTTGGAGCGGCGGGCTCAGGCTGACATGACGCTGCATGTTCAGGCGGAAAAACTACCCGTTCACCATTTAAGCGCTCAGTTAAACGCGATTAGCAAAAGAAAAACCCGGCCTAAGCCGGGCTTTTCCTCCCCCCCCTTACGCAGTGCCTGTTAAGGCAGTGCGCCTTTATACTCAGTCTAAAAATGCCGCGGCCGGGATCCCTTAGCATTCATTGGAAGCAACCCTACGCAGTCAATTTAAATGTCGCAAACTTACAAAAGGGTATGACTGCCTGTTAGACATTCGCTGCTGCTCGGACAAGCTGCCGCACCACATTGGTGCATCGCTTTTATGTCAACCTCGTCAAACCCTGATCGCTTCAGCGTGACATCGGATCAATCCACTGGTTCGGAGTAGTTGCTCCGTTGGCACCCTCTCCGGTTAAAAGTGCGGAGCTACTTCATGGGTCATGGACTAGACATCGCACTGCCGGACCACTTCATCAGCAATCGCCAGGGAAGCCGTAATACCGGGGGACTCGATACCAAAAAGATTCATCAAACCTGGCACACCGTGTTCCGCGGGGCCCTGCAACACAAAGTCAGCGGCAGCGGCTCCCGGGCCCACGATCTTGGGACGGATACCTGTATAGGCGGGATTCAAACGGGCAGGGTCAAGATCCGGATAGTAACGGCGAATCGCATCGCAGAACTCGTCGCGTCGGCCGTCATCAAAGTCATAATTAATCTCATCCACCCAACTGACGTCAGGACCAAAGCGGGCTGCTCCCGCCATATCGAGGGTGACATGCACACCCAGACCGCCGGCCTCGGCGATGGGATAAACCAGCTGCGAGAAAGGCGACTTGCCCGACAGGCTGTAATAGTGGCCCTTGGCATAAAAAGGCCGGGGCACATGGGCCGGATCAAGACCCTGAATGCGCGCCGCCAGCTTGGGCGCGTGCAGACCCGCTGCATTTATAAACCGTTTGGCTGAAACGGTAGTCGGCTCCGCCCCGCCGCAGCGAACCCTGAACCCGTTAGCTATGCTCTCGACGGACTCAACGGGGGTACTGAAGGCGAGCAATCCACCCGCCGCTTCCAGGTCTGCCTGCAAAGCGAACATGTATTCATGTGTATCCAGAATCCCGGTCGACGGTGACAGCAAGGCCTGGGCGCACACGACAGCCGGTTCTCGCACCCGGACCTGCTCGGCCGACAGCCATTCAAGATCATCGACGCCATTTGCTTCGGCCTGCTCGCGGTAATCCTGCAGCTTTGGAATCTCTGCTTCCGTTACGGCAACGATCAGCTTGCCGATGCGACGATGGGCTACCTCGTGTTCCTCACAAAATTTGTACAAGGCCTTTTTTCCAGCAACGCACAGCCGGGCCTTGAGAGAATCCCGGGGATAATAGATCCCGGCGTGAATGACTTCTGAGTTACGGCTGCTGGTACCTGTGCCAATGGTCGCTGCTGAGTCGAGCACCAGCACTTCCTGCCCGGCTTCGGCCATAGCCCGGGCAACAGCCAGCCCAACTGCGCCGGCACCGGCGACCAGACAGTCAAATTGAGGCGTCACTCAGGTATCAGCCAAGGTGGGCGCCGGTAATGTAGTCATGAAGCTGGTCGATCATGAACTGCTGTTCAGCGATCACGGCTTTGACCAGGTCACCAATGGAAATCATGCCCACAACACTCTTATGGTCGACAACGGGGAGGTGACGGGCTCGCTTCTCCGTCATCAGGGCCATGCAATCCTCAATGCTCCGTTCCGGGCTGACGCACAGAACTTTGCTTGACATGATTTCGCTGACCAGAGCATCCCGCGATGACCGCCCCTCCAGGGCAACTTTGCGCGCGTAGTCCCGCTCGGTAACGATGCCGATCGGCTTGTTCTGATCCATGACCAGCAAGGACCCGATACCATTGTCCGCCATGAGCTGAATCGCATCGAAAATAGTGGTCTCGGGCGCCACATGGAAAACCTCGTGGCCCTTGGAATTCAGAATATCCTGCACCAGTCGCATGACCGCTCCTCCCATCCCCACCGTTGCGGCCGGAGTGTGAAGGCGACAGCCTGGGGCCGTACACATTCACCAGCCGTGCCTAAGTATAAATCCTCAGAACACCTTGTCTGATAAACCTTTTTTTACCCCTGCAGGGCAAACAGTACCAGCATGGGCATAAGCAAAAAAGCCGCCAGAGTGGAGAC
>JBPCXH010000071.1:0-3165 GCA_051008735.1 Gammaproteobacteria bacterium
CGCGCCAGCCTGAATGGCGCCGTCTTCTACCAGGACTTCGACGACTATATTACGCGCCTCGCCCGGGTACCGATCTCAACCAGCCAGTTAACACCAGGCATCACTGATAACGCCGATGCCGAGATATACGGTGTCGAACTGGACTTCAATATGCTGTTGGCTGAAAACTGGTCTCTCGGTGGTGGTCTCGCCTACGTGAACACTCAGTTCGACGATGGCGAAGAACTCCTCTGTGCAAAAGTGGTCGATGGCGTTGCCGTCATCCCACCCGGTGAAATCGCCGCCACCTGTGACGTGAGTGGCCAGGCGCTCGGCCCGCAGCCTGACTGGTCCGCCAGCCTTTACAGCGAATACACCACGCCCCTGTTCAGCAATGAGGCCTATATCCGCGCCCTGGCACGCCACGTTGGCGAACGGGAAGACATGGATTACGCCGAAACACTGGACCCATACCAGATTGTGGACCTGTTCCTGGGCCTACGCAGTGAAAGCGGCAGTTGGGATATTTCTCTCTTCGCCCGCAACCTGTTCGACGAGGACGAGACAATACGCGCCGCTCCGCTGGGCCTGCACCGCCGCCAGCCCACCGGCTACCAGGCTGTGGACGTGGTTCCACCGCGCCTGATCGGCCTGAGCGCCAGCTATCACTTCTAGACTCGGCGAGGTTGCTGCGCACTATGGATACTCACTGGACACGTAGAACGACCCTCAGGAATGCGTTCACCGCGCTGGTGTGCCTCTCGGCACCCGGCGGACTGCTACAGGCGGGCAAAACTGGGATAAAGTGGCGTAATTGGGGGGGCAACCTGAGTGCCTCGCCGGCAAATATTCTCGCCCCTGATTCCGAAGCCGCCCTGGTTCAGGCAATAGCGAACTCCCCGGACGTAATCCGCCCGGTGGGCAGTAGCCACTCCTGGTCTCCGCTGGCACCTACCGATGGCACCATGGTCAGCCTGGACAGGCTGAGCGGCATCATCAGTACCGACGCTGCATCGCTACAGGCTGAGTTGTGGGGCGGCACCAAGCTGTTCGCTCTGGGCCCGATGCTGGAAGAAGTAGGCCAAGCAGTGGTCAATATGTCTGACATCAACTACCAGACCCTGGCCGGTGCCATAGCTACATCGACGCATGGTACCGGCGCGAATCTGGGCGCCATGTCATCCTATGTCAGCGGCCTGCGCCTGATTACGACTGCCGGCGATACGATCGACTGCGACGCGGACAATGAGGCCGAGCTGTTTAACGCCGCCCGCACCTCCCTTGGGGCACTGGGTTTCATCACCCGTATTCGCATGCAGAACCAGGCGAGCATCCGGTTGCACCAGCGCGAATGGCTCGCGGACATGGATGAAACCCTGGAGAACATCGATCAACTGAACCGGGAGAACCAGCTGTTCGAGTTGTTCCCGATTCCCAATTCAGAACGAACCATTGTGGTTGTCACCAACCCCGCGGCAGCGGGTGTCGGGGACACGATCGAAGATGAGCCAAACTCGCTGAACGACCTGCGCGAGGGCTACAGTTGGGTACGAAAGCTGCCCTTCGGCCAGGAGAGTGCGCTCAATACAATGCTGGACATCGCCCTGGGCGGCACCACTGATCGCATTGGCCCTCTGCACAAAGTACTGGCCCACCCCCGTACCACCAGGTTCATGGAAATGGAATACACGGTCCCGGCTGAGCGCGGTGTCGCCTGCCTGCGTGAAATCCTGGCGAAGATCAAGTCCGATGCCCCCGGCATCGTATTCCCCCTGGAAGTGCGCTATATCAAAGCTGATAACACTATGATCGGAATGTTCAGTGAGCAGGACGGCTGTGCGATTTCCATACACCAGTTCGCTGACGAGCCGAACTGGAAACAGTACTTTTCACTTATCGAACCGATCTTTCACAAATATCAGGGACGCCCGCACTGGGGCAAGTGGCATTCCCTGGATGGCAAACAGCTACGCCAGCTCTATCCACAGTGGGATAGGTTTCGGCGGATCAGGCAAGAGCTGGACCCCGGAAATAGAATGATCAATCCCTACCTGGGCCGCCTGTTGGAGATTGCTTAAAGTGAAAGGGACACCACTATTTAAGCGCAGAGGCCTCCTGGCCGCTACCGCCGCGACCCTGGCTGCAGGACTGCTGGCCCGTCCCTCCGACCGCGGAGGGGCCTACTCGCCCTACTTCGCCGGCCTGAACGAGGCCCTCAAGGCACTGCCTGCGACGCGGCCGCGCATGATGCTGGACCTGGACAGGGTCGACAACAACATCGACGTCATCAGGGAACATATCCCGAACAACAAGACCTGGCGCATTGTGGTGAAGTCACTACCCTCCATGGATTTACTGGATTACATCATGCAGCGGGGTGAAACCAGCTCGCTGATGCTGTTTCATCAGCCCTTCCTCAGCCAGGTAGCCGAACGCTTTCCCGATACCGATGTCCTGCTGGGAAAACCGCTACCGGTAACTGCGGCAGCAAAATTCTATGCCCAACTGGGTGACACAGGATTCGACCCGCAGAGGCAGCTGCAGTGGCTGATCGATTCCATCGAGCGCTTGCAGGAGTATCACCAGCTGGCCCGCGAGACCGGAACAAACTTGCGCGTGAACCTGGAGATAGATATCGGCCTGCACCGGGGAGGTTTCGCCACAAACGAAAGCCTCGAACAGGCGCTCAGCTATATCCAGGATCACTCACAACACCTGACTCTTGCCGGCTTTATGGGCTACGAGCCCTTTATCGCAAAACTGCCCGCCAGGAATTATCAGTTCAAACGCGCCACTGGCCGCTACCGCGAGTTGGTGGACTTTGCCAGGTCACGCTATCCAGCGCTATTTAACGAAGCGATGACATACAATACAGCAGGCAGCCAGACTTACCAGCTGTACCGCGACGATGACTTTTTCAACGACATCTGTGTCGGCTCTGGCGTGGTATTGCCCTCCGATTTCGATCTTCCAACCGTGACTGATCACCAGCCCGCTGCCTTCATCGCCACACCGGTACTGAAGCAGTACGACCAGGTGATGATCTCGGGTCTTGAAGAAAGCTCTTCCCTATTCGCCCTGGCCAACCCGAACCGACAACAGGCGTTCTACATCTACGGCGGCAACTGGTTGGCGGACTACGAGAATCCGCCAGGGCTGATCCGCAACAACATCTGGGGTTACAGC
>JBPCXH010000072.1:0-7896 GCA_051008735.1 Gammaproteobacteria bacterium
CACTGACCAGCCGTGAATCGGGACAAATCTTAAGGCCCCAGTCCTGTAGTGCCTGCAAACTGGCCAGATGAGACTCAAAATTCAGAGCATCCGCGTTGACCAGCACGTAAAAGTAGACTTCCAGAGGGCGGGTCGCGGTGATTGCTGCATCCAGCTGCCGGAGACTGCCGGCAGCGGCGTTGCGCGGATTGGCAAAGGTTTTCTCGCCTGCCTCGCGCGCGCGCGCGTTGAGAGCTTCAAAGCCCGCCTTGGGCATAAAAACCTCGCCGCGCACCTCAAGCTCTGCCGGCCAGCTCTTGCCACGCAGCTTGAGAGGCACGGAGCGAATGGTCCGCACATTGTGCGTAACATCTTCACCGACCCGCCCGTCACCCCGGGTTGCAGCCCTCACCAGGCGCCCATCGACATAGCGCAGCGCTATTGCTGTGCCGTCCAGCTTTGGTTCTGCCGTATAGGCAATCTGTTCGCTGGTCTCAAGCCGATTACGCACTCGCGTATCGAAATCAGCTACTTCTGTCTCACTGAAGGCATTGTCCAGTGACAGCATGGGACTGTCGTGTGGAGCGGCAGTAAAGCTGCTGGCCGGGGTGGCCCCGACCCGCTGGGTCGGCGACTCAGGCAACTGGAGCTCGGCATGATTGGTCTCAAGCGCGGCCAGCTCGCGTAATAGCCGATCATATTCGGCGTCCGGAATCTGGGGCTCATCAAGAACGTAGTAGTGGTAATTGTGGCCGTCCAGCAGTTCCCTTAGCTCAGTCGCTCGTTTTTTGGCCGACGCGGGCGCTTTGGCCATCAAACAACACCCGAAGCTTCAACTCGCACCTGATTTTCACGCAGAAATTGGAGTATCTCATCCCGGATATAGCGCTCGCGCTGCACACTCAGGGAACTGCCGTGCTCATCCAGCAATTCACCCTCCAGCTCCGTCGCCAGCTTCCGGGCCGTGTCCAGCATATCTTCAAAGTTGTCGACGGCTTCACTGGCACTGGGGAGCAATGCGAAAAGGCTGACACCTGGCAAACGCTGTTCATCCAGAGCCGCAAGATCGAAACTGCCCGGCTCCACCAGACTGGCCACACTGAACAGTGTCGTTTCCGGGTTATCCTCGGCATGCGCATGAAAAATACCGAAATGGCCATGCCTCAGGCCCGCGTCTCGCATGGCCAGTACCAATTTATCTCCGGGAAATCCGCCCTGATCCCGAGACATGAGGCGAAGGGTAACCATCATGGTTGGCCCTTCTGGCTCGGTCGCCGGGGGCTCGGCAACAACAGGCTCAGCAAGCTCCGTGTTATCGGCCAGGTCGTCAATATCACTGGCCGGATCGAGACTTGGCTCGCGCCGCGCCCGCGCTGAGGCTTCCAGCCTTTGCGGCCGGTTAAACCGATATTTTGAGTACGCGTAGACCCCCACGAGCACCAGCGTGCCAAGGAGCAAGAGTATCCATCGCAACTCACCCACGATGGCGGGACCCGCTAGCTAGCGACGAGCTTGACGGCCTCGTCAATATCGACTGAGACGAGCCGTGATACGCCCGGTTCATTCATCGTGACGCCCGTAAGTTGACGCGCCAATTCCATGGTCGTCTTGTTATGCGTAATGACAATGAACTGCACTGTCTTGGACATTTCCCGGACGATGTCGCAGAAACGACCAACATTCGCATCGTCCAAGGGTGCGTCGACCTCGTCCAACAAACAGAAAGGCGCGGGATTCAGCTCGAAGATCGAGAAAATTAGCGCCACTGCCGTGAGTGCTTTTTCACCACCCGACAGGAGGTGAATCGAACTATTACGCTTGCCCGGCGGACGAGCCATGACCGTCACACCAGCATTCAGCATGTCTTCGCCATCCAGTCCGAGGTAAGCATGGCCGCCACCAAACAGGCGCGGGAATAGTCTCTGCAGCCCTTCATTGATCTTCTCGAAGGTATCCTGGAAGCGTGCCCGTGTTTCCTTGTCGATCTTGCGAATCGCCTGTTCCAGGGTCTCCAGCGCCGAATTCAGATCTTCGAATTGTGAATCCAGATATTCTTTGCGCTCAGTCTGCTCGGAAAACTCGTCGATGGCCGCGAGGTTGATTGGGCCCAGACGATCAATACGGCGCTGAACACTGCTTAACTGCTCGTCCCAGGATTCCAGGGTGGCTTCCTCGGATAATTCGGCCTTGACTTCATCAAGGCTCCGATCAGCCGCATTAAACTGCTCAACCAGTCCTTCGCGACGGACTTCAATCTCCCGAACCGTCATCCGCAGCTTGTCTGCTGCTTCACGTGCCTGGGCCACCTGCCGCTCACTCTGAAGTCTGGCGGTCTCGGCGTCACGTAACTTCTGATCAGCCGCTTCCAGAGAGACGCGACGTTCCGCGAGCTGCTGTTCAACCGTCACCTTGTCGGCGAGGTGGGTCTCCAGATCAGCCTGCATTTCATCTAGCGGTGCCTCCGCTCCTGCGATAGAACCGGACAATTCACCTAACTGCGTTTGCAGCCGTTCTCGCTGCGCCTGCACGCGAGTCAGCGTCGTGCTGGCAGAGTCCTTTGAGGCTCGCCGGCTTTCAAATTCAATTTCGATCCGCGCGGCACTTTCACGATCAAGATCAGCCTGCTCGCGGGCACGGTTGTACTCTTCAAGTAACTCCTGCTGCTGCCGCTCGAGCGTCGGGCGTCGATCATTCATGCGATCAGTCGACTCCTCGGCCTGAGCCAGACGAGAACGCGCCTCTGTCCGCGCTGTTTCCAGGCCATCCAGCTCTTCTCCCAGCGTCTGACCATCGGCAGCCAGGCTCTGCAATCGAGTCTTCAGACGATCCAGCTCCTGCTTGAGGCTGGCACTGCGTGCCCCGGATTCGGCCAGCTGACTCCGCGCCTGACTCAGAGCCTCTGCCGCCGTGCTGCGCTCTGCATCGAGAGTCTGCAACTCATTGCGCACATCGTCTCTTTCTGTCGTTAGCTGACTCAGCCGGTGCTCGTGCTCGCGAATTTCGGCCTTCAGTTCCCGAATATCCTGTTCGCGAGAGATCAGCCCCCCGGCTTCCTGCTGGCCGCGGTTAACGCGCACCCAGCCCGGGCCCAGCCACACGCCGTCTGGCGTGATTACGCTTTCACCCGTTTTGAAGCCAGCCCGCTCGCGCAAAGCTTCTTCCAGATTAGCCGCCGTCCGGACGCCGGCCAACAGGCTCGTGGCACTGCCGGCATTTTCAACCTGAGCCGACAAATAGCCGGCGCTGCTATCCGAGGCGGCACCGCCCCGCTGATCAATTAGCAGGATATCGGCCGAGGGCAGACTGGTCAGCCGCTGCTCGGGATCTGGCGTGCAAACCGCCTGAAGAAAATCCCCCAGTACAGTTTCTACCGCTCGCTCCCAGGGCTCCTGAACGCGCAGCTGCTGAGCCAGGCGCGGGGCATCCGTCAAGCCGGACTGCTTCAGCCAATTCGCGGCGGCTTCCTCATCCTCACCAAGAGCTGCCGATTGCAAGGCTTCAAGGGTTTCTGCCCGGCCACGGCGACTTTCCAACTCGCCGCGCAAAGCTTCCAGTTCATTACCCTGAGCCTGCTCACGCTCACGCAACCCGGCAATCCGCTGCTCAGAGTCTAAAGCGGCCGCTGTCAGACGCTCGACCTCAGCAGTCGCGGCCAACTCAACGCTTTCGTGCTCAGCGACTGAGGATTCAAATTCCTCAACAGAAATGCCCTGACCTTCTTCCGTCAGATCAGCCTGGCGGCGGCGCAGCCCGTCTGCCTGGCTTTCCAGGTGCTCAAGGCGTGTCCGCTCAACCTGGGTTGTCTGCTGATGTTCCTTCGCTTCGAGATTGAACTCATGCCACGCGGACTGCCATGAGTCGAGCGCTTCCTCAATTCTCTGCAGATTAGCGGCGGAGGTCTCTTCCAGGCTCTTGGCCTGCTCAAGATCCGGCTCCAGTTGCTCCAGGCGGGCGAGCAAAGCCTCTAACTGTTCCTGGTCCCGGTTGATTTCAGTCTCAAGCTCCGCAAGCTGCGCCGCTGCCTCAGCCTGCTCTGCCTCCTGACGCTCACGATTCTCCCGGGCATGGCCAATGGCCTGCTCCAGACGGGATATCTCGCTCTGGGCAGCGTAATAGCGACCCTGGACTTCATTAAAAACTTCGTTGGCGTCGGCATGGGACTCGCGCGCTTCGACAATGCGAGTCTCAATCGCTCGCTGCCCGGCGATTGCACCCTCCATCTGGGTATCGGCATGCGACAACTCAGCCTGATGCCCGCCCAGCTCTGCATCCAGAGTGCCGAGTCGGATAACCAGCAATTCGGCTTCCAGACGACGCTCTTCCTGCTTGAGTTCTTTGTAGCGCTCAGCCTGCCTGGCCTGCCGCTGCAGATGCTTGATTTGCTTTTCGACTTCTTCCCGCAGGTCATTCAGACGATCGAGATTATCCCGGGTATGACGGATACGATTTTCCGTCTCACGCCGGCGATCCTTGTACTTGGAAATACCGGCGGCTTCCTCAATAAAGACCCGCACATCTTCCGGCTTGGCCTCGATCAGCCGAGAAACCATGCCCTGCTCGATAATTGCGTAGCTGCGGGGACCCAGACCCGTTCCCAGGAAGATGCTGGTGATGTCTTTGCGCCGGCAGCGCGAGCCATTTAAAAAATACTGGGAGGTGCCATCACGCGAAACCGTGCGTTTGATCGCGATCTCGGCATAAGCCGCGTACTGGCCACCGATGGTGCCGTCGGAATTATCGAATGCCAGTTCTACGGTGGCAGTGCCAACAGGTTTTCTGCCAGCCGAGCCATTGAAAATGACGTCGGCCATCGAGTCACCACGCAGATGTTTGGCGGAAGTTTCCCCCATCACCCAGCGTATAGCGTCGATCACATTCGATTTACCGCAACCATTGGGACCGACTACGCCAACCAGGCTGCTGGGCAGACGAATAGTCGTGGTATCGACGAAGGACTTGAAGCCCGAAAGCTTGATTTTATTCAGCCGCATCTTCTCAGCCAGCCCCTTTTAAATGGCCAGCCGGGCGGCGCGGGCAGCCCGAAACCCTGACGCGCAAAGCATTCCCCTATACAACCCCCAACCATTCAACTGGCTCGGGATTACCCGTTAACAACACGTCGCGCCCCGTAACGGCGCGACCCTACGCACGCTGGCTAGTGTAAAGTAAAAGCCTACCTAGAACACCTGCCCGCAACGCGGCAATTCGCTGCTGTCACCGAACAAAAACCATGCCTGAAAACGACTCAAGAAGGTTGTTAGAAACCTTTGATAACCCTAATTTTTCGAATGACTACACCATTCGAATTCGAATGCCTGAGTTCAATTGCCTGTGCCCGCGCACGGGCCAGCCGGACTTCGCAACCCTGCATCTGGAGTACGTCCCGGACAAACTTTGCGTCGAGCTCAAGGCCCTCAAGCTGTACATTGTCAGCTATCGGGACCAGGGGGCATTCCATGAGGCTGTGACCAACCAGATCCTGGCTGATCTGGTGGCCACAACAGCACCGCGTTTCGCCCGGCTGACCGCCGAATTCAACGTCCGCGGGGGGATTTACACCACCGTGGTCGCCGAGCATCAGGCACCTGGCTGGCAGCCTGCGCCAGCAATTGAGCTACCCCCGGCCGCCCCATCCTGAGGCATTCGTCTCAAAGCTCAAAAATGCTTCTCAATAAGGCCTTCAATCCTGCGGCTGCATAGGTATAATCCCGCCGTTTTATTGATCGGACCAGGGTTGGTAAATGGCTACCAAGAAGGCAACTTCTCGTAAGGGCGCTGTTAGAAAAACCAGTCGGGCTGCCACCAAGAAGAAGGCGGCCAAGAAGAAGGTGAGCGCCAAGCGCGCTGCCCCGTCACGGAAGACAGCGGCCAAAAAGGCCGCCAAAAAAAGGACTTCAAAGACTGTGAGCAAGAAGAAGGCGAGCAAGAAAAAACCCGCAGCCAAGAAGGCAGCGGCCCGCAAGACTGCGAAGAAGCCAGCTTCGAAAAAGAAAACGGCCAAGAAGGCAACGGCCCGTAAAGCAGCAAAGAAGCCTGCTGCCAAAAAGAAACCCGCTGTTAAAAAGAAAAGCAGCGTAAAAAAGACTGCCGCCAAGAAAAAAGCTGCACCAAAAAAGAAAGCTGTCGTCAAGAAAAAAGTCAGCGTGAAAAAGACGCCGGCCAAGGCAGCGTCAAAAAAGACGGCGGAGCCAAAGAAAGCGACGGGGCCGAGAAAATTAAGCAAGAAAGCCAGGGCTGCAAAAACTGCGGCCGCGAAGCGATTGGCTGCGCCACCTGCTCGTCGAGTCGGTCTGGATGCGCCGCCCATGCCACGCCGCCGACGCAAACGCTCCGTCGACAGCGACAGCCTCATCCATGGCATTACGCCTTATACGCCTGCCGCGGGTGAGGAATACATGAGTGATGAGCAGCTCGATCATTTCCGAGAAATCCTGAATGCCTGGAAACAGGAACTCATGGAGGAAGTCGACCGCACCGTTCATCACATGCAAGACGAAGCCAGTAATTTCCCGGACCCGACAGACCGTGCCACTCAGGAATCGGAGTTTGGACTGGAATTACGCACCCGGGATCGGGAGCGCAAATTGCTTAAGAAGATTGATTCGGCCATTGCTCGCGTTGATGACGGATCTTATGGCTTCTGCGAAGAGACCGGCGAAGAAATTGGCCTCAAACGCCTGGAAGCACGGCCGGTTGCAACCCTGGCCGTAGAAGCCCAGGAACGCCGGGAACTGGCGGAACGGCAATTTCGCGACCGGGACGACCAGTATCGTTGATTCACCGGGTGGCGCTGTCGGCGCCACCTTGGCGAGACCCTCAACGGCGCCTCGCTATCGGGGCCGCTTTGCCCCCTCGCCCACTGGCCCCCTGCATATGGGGTCACTCGTGGCAGCCACAGCCAGCTACCTGGAAGCCCAGGCTAACTCGGGCGACTGGTTGCTGCGCATCGAGAACATTGACCCGCCCCGCGAGGTCGCAGGAGCAGCGGACTCAATCATCGCCAGCCTGGATGCCCATGGCTTTGAGTGGTCGGGCCCGATTCGCTACCAGAGCGACCGGACAACGGCTCACGAGGCGGCCGCACAAGAACTACTGGCAGCTGGACTCGCCTACCCCTGCGATTGCTCTCGTCGTGATATGCGGGCTACCGCAAAGCCCGGACCGGTTGGCCCCCTTTACCCCGGCACGTGCCGGCGCAAAGCAAAAGAGGCCCTGGGCCCTGATACGGCCCTGAGAATCCGGACGACACCCGCCCTGATAGCATTCACAGATGAACTGCAGGGCCCTCAACGCTGCCGGATTGATCAAGAGGTCGGCGATTTCGTGATACGCCGACGCGATGGCCTGATCGCTTATGTTCTGGCAGGCACTTTGGATGACCACGCACAGGGCATCAGCCATGTTGTACGTGGCGTGGATCTGTTGCCCGTCACACCAGCCCAACACTGGCTGCAACGGCTCCTGGGGCTGGACCGGCCCGAATACGCTCACGTCCCCATGGTGATGAATGACGAAGGCCAGAAACTGAGCAAACAAACGGGCGCCGCTCCACTGGACAGCCGACAGACCGGGATGAACCTGCATCAGGCTCTGGTATTTCTGGGTCAGGCGCCTCCGAACAGCCTTGCCCGGGAATCCACCGACGCGATCTGGGCCTGGGCCAGAGCACATTGGCCTCAATCACTGGCAGCCAAGGCCGCCCAATCATCGTTCTTTATTACCTGAAGAATAGGCTGTAAGCCTCTAAAACAAATGGCTTTTTAACCATTACCGGATCGAAATTTTTTGGCATGCCTCATTGCGTCGAACTTGTCGACGGCAGATGGGTCTAAAATCACCACTGGCTGCTGTCATGCAGCAGCTATGACCAAAACGAGGTTGATGCCATGGGCCATGTGAGAGTCATCCGAAAGTATG
>JBPCXH010000073.1:0-9357 GCA_051008735.1 Gammaproteobacteria bacterium
GCTTTATTCCCTCAACGAACTCAGTGGCGGCCGGGCCATGATCATGGTGGGCGGAGGCGGTGCCGTATTACAGGCCATGGGCATGAAGCGCGACCGCATGATTCGTGCCGGCCGTGAGTGCCTGGAAATTCTTCGCGGCGTTTCAGCTCAGCGTTCGCTTAATTACACGGGCGAGGTATTTAAGGTCTATGGACATCGACTTGAGTGGGCAACTCAGCCTGCACCTTTGCTCTATTTCGGTTCTAATTATCCACAAAGCCGGGCAATGTCAGCCCAACTGGCCGATGGTCTGATTACCAGTGATTTCTGTGTACCTCTGGCGCACGATTTCGTGCAGGGCACTTATGAGGATTTACGGACGGCAAAACGGCCTGTAAACGAGTTTCATATCAGTAATTTCTGGGCCTGGCATATCAAGGAAGATGCCACGGCTTCCTACCGCGAGGCTCGCCGTGAACTGATCCTTAGAGGCTACCTGGGTGAAAAGTATTTCTCACCGTTTCTGACCCCTGAAGAAGTAGCCGTGATGCGAGACCACTTCCAGGATTTCATGAATGCCTTCACGCGCCAGACGGACGTTATCGAGAATGTCCCGCCGCAACTGGTCAAGAAAATGATCGACAACGTGTCTTTCGTGGGCGGTCTTGATGCTGTCGATGCGGCCGTGGAAACCCTGAAGGGTTTTGCCGCTGCAGGCTTGACGGAGATCGCCCTGCGGGTTCATGACGACCCGTCTGATGCGATTCGATTGATCGGCGAACGTGTGATGCCAAATCTCTGAGCAGGCAAGGGAGATAGCCTGCTGTCGCTTGTCAGTCGTTTAGCCTTTGGCGCGTTCGATTGACTCGACAATAAGTTTTTTAGCGTCATCGACGCCGTGCCAATCACCGATCTTCACCCATTTGCCGGGTTCCAGGTCTTTGTAGTGCTCGAAAAAGTGCTCAATCTGACGCAAGGTAATATCTGGAAGATCTGCATGGCTATTGACTGGGTCATAGCGCTTAGTCAGGCGATGGGACGGCACGGCAATGATTTTTTCATCCTGGCCAGAGTTGTCTTCCATGATCAGTACGCCAATTGGTCTGACGTTGATCAGGCAACCGGGTATCAGAGGCCGGTTATTTGCAATCAGTACGTCGATGGGGTCACCGTCATCTGAGAGTGTGTGTGGCACAAAACCATAATTGCCTGGATAGGCCATAGGCGTGTAGAGAAAGCGATCCACCACCAGGGTGCCCGCGTCTTTGTCCATCTCGTACTTGATGGGCTGCCCACCCAAGGGCACTTCAATAATGACATTGATGTCGTCGGGAGGACTATCGCCGATTGAAATGGCATCGATACGCATAGTGGTTCCTTGGTTTTTGCGCTACCGGTTTAGCCGGCAACCCGTGCACTGTTACTGGCCGCGTCCGGAATAAGGCTTGCCAGAATATTGTTGAAAGTATTGCTGGGCCGCATGGCAGTAGAGGTGCGGGCGTCGTCCGGGTGATAGTAGCCGCCGATATCCATGGCTTGACCCTGGGCTGAATTGAGCTCATCTACGATACGGGACTCATTCTCGCCCAGTTCCGTGGCAATGGCCGTGAAAGTTGCTCTTAGCTCGGCGTCCTGGTCCTGTTCGGCCAGGGCCTGGGCCCAGTAAAGCGCCAGGTAAAAATGGCTGCCGCGGTTATCCAGTTCACCCACTTTTCGAGAGGGCGACTTGTTGCTGGCAAGAAATTGGCCATTGGCAGTGTTCAGGGCTGCTGCAACGAGACTGGCCCGGGTATTACCGGTTTTATCTGCCAGCTCTTCAAGCGATACAGCAAGGGCAAGAAATTCTCCCAGGGAGTCCCAGCGCAGATGTCCTTCGCTTTCAAACTGCTGCACATGCTTGGGCGCCGAGCCGCCGGCGCCGGTTTCATAGAGTCCGCCACCGGCCAGCAGGGGTACGATGGACAGCATCTTTGCGCTGGTGCCCAGCTCAAGGATGGGGAACAGGTCGGTCAGGTAGTCTCGCAACACATTGCCTGTCACGGAGATGGTGTCCTGACCTTGCCGAACGCGTTTTAAGGTTGCTTGCATGGCATCCACAGGGGCCATGATCTCAATCGTCAGGCCACTGGTATCGTGCTCGGGCAGATAAGTGCGCACTTTCTTGATGAGGTTGGCATCATGGGCCCGGTTTTGGTCGAGCCAGAAGATAGCCGTGGCGCCGGTGGCGCGGGCACGGCTCACAGCCAGTCTGACCCAGTCTTGAATGGGCAGATCCTTGGTCTGGCACATCCGCCAGATATCGCCGGACTCAACCGCATGTTCCATTAGAACCTTGCCCTGTGAATCGAGAACGCGCACCGTTCCGGCAGCGTTGATCTCGAAAGTCTTATCGTGGGAGCCGTATTCTTCGGCCTTTTGGGCCATCAGGCCAACGTTGGCTACGTTGCCCATCGTCGTCACATCAAAAGCGCCGTGCTGCTTGCAGTCGTCGATCACTGCCTGGTAAATGCCTGCGTAGCAGCGATCCGGAATCATGGCCTTGGTGTCGGCGAGTTCGCCGTCAGGCCCCCACATCTGGCCCGACGTCCGGATTGCAGCCGGCATGGATGCATCGATGATGACATCGCTGGGCACATGCAGATTGGTGATGCCTTTATCGGAATTGACCATGGCCAGGGCGGGGTGGGAGACGTAGACAGCTGCCAGATCAGCTTCAATGGCCGCGCGCTGCTCGTCAGGCAGGTCGGCGATCTTGGTGTACACATCACCCACGCCGTTGTTCGCATCCACACCCAGATCTTCAAACAGCTTCGCGTATTTGTCGAACACTGACTTGTAATACACAGTCACGGCATGGCCGAACATGATCGGGTCAGAAACCTTCATCATGGTGGCTTTCAAGTGGAGTGAGAGCAGGACGTTTTCATCCTTGGCCGCTTTGATCGAGCGGGCAAAAAAGTCCCGCAGGGCGGCACGATTCATAACGGCAGCGTCGATAACTTCGCCCGCCTGGACGGGGGTGCTGGCTTTGAGCACTTTCAGGCTGCCGTCCGTACTGGTGTGTTCAATGCGGACATCATCGGCGGCTGCCATCACGTGGGATTGTTCGCTGGAATAGAAGTCGCCGTCCTCCATATGAGCTACGTGCGATTTCGAATCAGCGCTCCACTTGCCCATGGAGTGGGGGTGCTGCCGCGCGTATTCCTTCACGGGCCCGGCAACGCGTCGGTCAGAGTTACCCTCGCGCAGCACAGGATTGACCGCGCTGCCCAGGACCTTGGCATAGTTAGCCTGGATAGCTGTTTCGGCTTCGCCTGACGGTTCTTCGGGATAATCCGGCAGGGCATAACCCTGGGACTGCAATTCCTTGATGGCTGCCTGCAGCTGGGGAATAGATGCGCTGATGTTTGGCAACTTGATTATGTTGGCTTCCGGCGTCTTGGCCAGTTCGCCCAGTTCGGCCAGAGCATCCGGCTGGCGCTGGGCTTGAGTCAGATGCTCGGAAAAATTCGCGATGATCCGGCCGGCCAGCGAGATGTCTCGTGTTTCCACGATGACATCTGCCTGCTGCGTGAATGCCCGGATTATGGGTAACAAGGAGTGAGTTGCCAGGGCAGGGGCTTCATCGGTCTGGGTGTAGATAATCTTTGCTTGAGTCATGACGTTCCAGGTGATGTCTGATGTTCTCAGGCAGCGCAGGCTACCTGCAGTTTAGGAGTTCAGGGTCCCGGCATGGCCGGTACGAACAGCCGGCCGGTCGGCTGCGGGGCGGGCATTATAGTCGCTCTCATGAAGCTGGGCGAGGGTAGCCGCTCAGGCCCGGCAGCGGGTTTTCCTCGGCATCCCGTTTGCCCTCTCCCGCCTGCCCGTCTATCCCGGCCAGCGGCCAGAATGGCCGCAAATAAACAGCTAGAATCCGGCCATGGCATCTGATTTTCATGCGCCCCGTGGCCGTCCTGGCCCGGCTCTTATGGCGATAGCCTGGATGCGAATTCCGCTGCTGCTGCGCGGTCTACCCCGTTCGGGGGCACCCGGCCGGGCAGCATTTTCTTCAGACACCCGGATGACGTGCTGATCATGCCCGTCGTCCCGCGCAGGCGCTCTGATCAGTGCGATACAAGGTGCATCCGGGTATGACAGATCACGAGCCCTTGCACCGCCTCGGGCCCATGCAATTGGCGCCGGGGATTGGTCGTCGCAACGCGGCGGCTTTTTTGCTCGCCGCTATGGTCGGGATTTGCCTGACGACCTTCATCAGTACGATCCAGCCTTATGTGCTAACTGTGAATATCGGCCTGCCCGTCGCTGAGCAGGGCCGGGTCAGCGGGCAAATGGTGTTCTACGGTGAATTGGTGCTGCTGGCGATTAGTTCCTTAATCGGTGTGTATTCCGATCGGGTGGGGCGGCGCAGTGTGTTTATGGGTGGCATTTTCATTGTGGCCCTGGGATATGCGGCTTATGCCTACGTCGACAGCGTGGCGATGCTGACAGCAGTGCGGGTTTTCATGGCTTTTGGAATTGCTGCCGTCAACGTCATGGTGTCGGCGCTGATGGTTGATTATCCCGCCGAGGGCTCCAGAGGAAAGCTGGCGGGCTTTACCGGCATGGCAATCGGCTTTGGCAGTATTTTAATTGGCGTGGTGTTTTTACAGTTACCCAACTTTTTTGGTGCCCGGGGCGCCGAGGCTTTGGCAGCTGGCCGCTACACCCTGTTTACGATGGCAGGCATGGCCTTGCTGTTGGTTGTGTTGCTGCGTGCGGGCCTGAAAGGCGGGCCGCCGCCGCATAGCAGGCCTAACGAAAGCCTGCGGGCTCAGTTCGCTCAGGGTATTGCCGCCGGCCGCGATAATCCTGCGATTCTTTATGCCTACCTCTGTGCCTTTGTCGCGCGCGCTGATCTGGTGGTAGTCGGAACTTTTTTTACGCTTTGGCTAACTCAGGCCGGGGTAGAGCAGGGGCTGCCGCCAGAACAGGCCGCCGCAACCGCCGGGCAGTTCTTTGCTGTCGTCATGAGTTGTGCGCTGCTGTGGGCACCGGTGATGGGTTGGCTTAATGACCGATTGAACCGGATTCGCGCTATGGTGCTGGCCATGTTTCTTGCTGGAATCGGCTATGTGTCCATGTGGTTTATTCCCGATCCGCTGGGCCCCTGGATGTATCCGGCGGGCGTGTTGCTGGGAATCGGGCAGATGAGTGCGGTAACTGCCAGTCAGACTTTGATTGGTCAGGAGTCTCCGCCGGCCTATCGGGGCTCGGTGGTTGGCATGTTTTCATTTTTTGGCGCCGCCGGCATCTTGTTTATTACCAGTGTCGGCGGGCAGGTCTACGATGCCGTTTCACCTGCAGCCACTTTTCTGCTGGTTGGCGTGATTAACGCTGGCTTGTTTTTCTGGGGCTTGCGCGTTGCGCGCTCGCACCGCATCAATCAGGTAGCGGAGTCAGTCATTGAATAGCCAGCAAGTTGATATCAGTACTATTGGTAACGCCCTGGAAAATAGCCTGGTCCGAGAACTCGGCGCGACTCCGGTGGCAGAGTTTGACAATTTGCAGGATCTGAAGAACCTGGCCGGTGAGAGTACCGGGCATGTCCATGTCTACGCCGCCGATAAGCTGGTTAAAGCAAGTTTTCTGTCCATTGCGGTGGGGCCAGGCCGGTACTTCAACATTCACCTGATTCCCCGCCCTGAATACGATGTGCCTCGCTTTGTCTACGAGGGCCTGTTGATGGCCGGGGCCAGTCAGGTTTCTCTGGACCTGTTCGCGGATATGGATGCCGAAGCCCGGGTTCTGGATTTGCCGGCTTTCTATGGTGATGCCGTCGAGGTTTACAATGCCGCGAGGCAGAACCCTGCGCTGCAGCTGCAGGCCTCGCGCTTTTTGCATATGCGCGCCTTCACCTCGCCGCTGTTCTTGCTGGTTTCACGGGCCCCGGATTCAGTTCTGCCGGACTTTGAGGCTTATGCAGCGGGCTACCTGGATGCGTGGTTCAAACTATTGCGGGATGCCGACGAAATTGCACCGCCGGCAGTAGCGGACCGGGAGGCACGCCGTCAACATATGGCGGACATGCTGATCAAGCTAGACCCTGATCGCGATATGGTGGTCCAGGTCTACGGAGAGGAAACGATTCAGGCAATCGAAGCAGCGAGCATGCTGTAGCCCTAGTCGGCCTCCGCCAGGCTGACCACTTTGGGTGCCCCCTTGGCATCAATGGTTGCCAGTTCCACCGGGCGTCGCCATACCTGTTGTACGTACTCGAGGACTTTCTCGGAGCGCCCCAGGTCCAGGCCCCGGCCGTCAGTTGTGTGCTGGTGTTCCAGGTGCAGTTTGCCGTCGACATCAATTTGTGTGGCACGCACGCTGGGTGAGCCGAAGTTGTACTTTGGTTGCAGGATGACATCCTGCAGTTCCTTGATGTCTCGATCCAGAACCGAGACCGAGCCGTCTTTACCCTGCTTGTAGCGGAACAGCTTGAGTTCGTCGGCCACGTCTTCCGTCAGATAATTGCGGATAAAGCTGAAGTCATCGTCGTTGGCCCGGATTTCAAAGGCCTTCTCAATGCCATGTTCTTCGATAATCTTGCCCCATAAGCTGAAGCCCAGGTGGTAGGGGTTCACGGACAGCGATGCTTGGTCATCTGCCGCGTGCGGGCGGACGACATCGGAATGCGTTTTCATGGCATCCACATAATCGCCGGACGTCATCAGATCGGTTTCGCTTAACAGTCGTGCATGCCAGTAGGATGCCCAGCCTTCATTCATGATCTGGCAGGCAAAGACCGGATAGAAGTAGAAAGACTCCTCCCGAACGGCCAGAAAAATATCCCGTTCCCAGTCTTCCAGTTCCGGTGCGTGGTTGGCAATGAACCACAGCAGGTCTTCTTCAGCCATGGTCTGCTCGCCGCTGACGGTAGTTTGATCGTCGCTGTGATCGGCGGCTTTTCCTTCGCCTGGCAGGTCCAGGAAGCGTGCCTGGAATTGATCATCGGCCGGCGATGCGGCGGCGCGCCTGTTCGCGCCGGGTTCGGCGCGTTCCACGCCCTTGAAAATATCGATATGACTTTCCAGGGCAAGGGCGGCATCCAGAATCCGCTCTACCCGGGCCTCGCCATGTTCCTCAATTGCCAGAGCAATTCGGCGTGCATGGCTGGCGGCTTTCTCAATAATCCGGTAGCCCAGCTGCTCCTCACTGCGTTTGAAGAGAGTATTATTTTTCGAGAAGTCGGCATGGCCCAGGACATGAGCTGTGACCAGGACGTTCTCCTGTACGCTGTTATTTTTGGCCAGGTAAGCCTGGCCGGGATTACCGGGAAAGACGACCTCGAAGAGCCGGGAGTGGCCCATCCGATGCTGCACCAGTTGATAGACGTAACGGACGCCGAAGGACCAGTGAGGCATGCGCACGGGCAGGCCATAGACGGCTATTTCCATCATGAAGCTGTCAGGGACTTCCTCAAAATTCACCGGGTAATAGTCCAGGCCCAGTTCCCGTCCCAGGCGTTCCAGCTCAGTCATGTAGGTTTCAAGTCGCTGAGTCATTGCACATACCTCTGATTGGGTTGCGGTCGCTTCAAGCGACTGTTTCGCCGGCTTGTTGTTGAAAGAACCCCCGGATTGCATCCCAGACGGACTCGTCTGAGGTCAGGGCATAGCTGGTTGCCGCGGCGCCCGATTCACAGACCTCGGTAAATATCTTGCCTGTCTCTGTGTCCAGTGCGCGTTCTGCGGATGCAGCGGTTTCGACGTAGCCCATATAGCTGGCCAGTGCACCCAGCCGAGCCAGGCTTGCCTGCGCCGGGTCATGATCCTCGCGGAAGTTTTCACCGTCCGATGCGTAAAACAGGTAGATGTTGTACTCGGACGGGTCATAGCGGGCGTCAATTATCTGCTGCACGTTCTCGAAAGCGGTAGAGGCCACTGTCCCGCCCGAGCCACGTACCTGGAAGAATTCACTCTCTGGAAACTCCCATGACTTGACGGTGTGGGCGATGAAGACCGGCTCGATGTGCTGGTACTGGCGGCGCAGGCCCTGGATGACCCAGAAGAAAAATGTCTTGGCCAGTTTTCGGTCACGTTCCTGCATGCTGGACGACACGTCCATGGCGAAAAAAACCACGGCTCGGGTAGCGGGCTGCTTGCGCTTTACCAGCTGTCTGTAACGCAGATCATCATCCACGAAAGCCGGACCGCTGCTGTTGACGGCGCGGCGCTTGATCGCTTCTTTCATCGACCGGCGGCGGTCCAGCCGAGAACGCGCACCGCGCCGGTTCCAGCCCTCGCGCGTGTAATCTTCTTCCCGGGTGGCGCCATCTTTTGGCTTCAGGTTAGGGAGCTGTAACTCTTCCCAGAGCCAGTCAATCAGGTCATCCACCTTAAGTTCCAGCGACAGTTGATAGCCGCCTTCACCTTCGCCACTGCCCTGTTTTCCACCTTTGGCTTCACCGGGCTGGCGGCGGGAGAACTTGTCGCCGGGTTTGCCCTCACCCTGGCCTGCGCCTTCCTGCTCGTCGGCTTGCCGCAGGCGAAATCGAAAGTGCTCCATGATCTTGATAGGGACCCGCACTGTCTGGTCACCACTGCCCAGCACGTCCGCGTTGGCAATAACATCCGGCAGCTGGGCCTTTACCGCTCGGCGAATCTTATCGTTGTGCCTTAGCCAGTCCCGCGCTCCCCTGGAGAACAGGTCATACCACTGGTTGCCGGTTTCGCCGCCGTAGGCAGTCATGGTTGAGGGTCGATAAGTCATGGGGTTTCAATCCGACCGTGTCTACTCCTGGGATAACAGTGTGGTGACGTAATTAAGTGCTTCCCGCGCGCTGTGCAGGTCATAACCGTATTCCTGGACCAGTCGTTCTTGCACCGCTGAGATTTTCTGCTCGGCATCGCCATCAGGACGGGCGGTCGAGGTAACCAGCCGCAAGACATCGCGCCGTTCCTCGAAGAGGTACTGTTCCACCGCCTCATGGAGTCGGCTATGACTGTCCAGGGTGAACTTCTCCCCGGCCTTGAAAGCCACCATGGCTTTGCGGACCACTTCCTGGCGAAATGAGTCTTTCCCTGAGTCCGAGATCTTGATTTTTTCCTCCACCGAACGCAGAAAACGTTCATCCACGGCCCGGTCTTCACCGGTAATCGGATCTGTTACCTGGCGCTTGTCGAGGGATGCCTCAACTTCATCCAGGTATTTTTCCAGCAGCTCTTGCGCTTCATTCTCGAAGGAGGCAAATAATGCTCGGTGCACATCTTCCTTGACCCAGCGGTTGTAGAAATCTTTACGTGCGGTTACCAGGAAATCGACCCATTGCTTCTTCTGGCCAGCATCCATCCGTGCGTCACTCTCAATAGAGTCCTTCAGCGCGAGCAGCATTTCCATGCTGGT
>JBPCXH010000074.1:0-8936 GCA_051008735.1 Gammaproteobacteria bacterium
CATAACAACCCAGATGGTCAGCATCCAGAGCGGCAAGCACGGCGGCTTCGTCGACGATTTCACCGCGAGAGAAATTCATAACAATGGTGCCCTGGGGCGCCAGCTTCAGGCGCTCATCGTTCAACAGCCCGCGCGTCCCATCCACCAGCGGCACGTGCACACTGATCATATCGGCACGACTGATCAGATCATCCATGCTGCGTGCCTGCTGCACACCGGATGACAATTCCCAGGCACGTTGCACAGTGATCTGCGGATCAAAACCAATCACCCGCATCCCCAGGGACAGGGCCGTATTAGCCACCTGGACACCGATGGCACCCAGACCAATAACACCCAGGGTCCGGGTAGGCAGCTCAAAACCGACGAACTGTTTCTTACCGGACTCAACCAGTTTGCTTAGCTCTTTGCCTTCTGCCTCAAGATCACGCACATAGGCCCACGCCGGCGCCAGATTCCGCGCAGCCAGCAACATGCCGCCAATCACCAACTCCTTCACCGCGTTGGCATTGGCGCCCGGCGCATTAAAAACCGGCACACCGCGCTTTGATAAAGCCTCAACCGGAATATTGTTTACCCCGGCGCCCGCGCGCGCGACACCCTGCACGGTTTCGGGAATATCCATGTCATGCATGTTGAATGATCTGAGCATGATGGCATCGGGATGACCGATCTCCGAGGCGACCTCGTAAGACTGCCGGGGCAGCTGTCTTAGCCCGCTGACAGAAATATTATTAAGGGTTAATACCTTGTGCATCATCGTTGTCCGTCTCGTCGATTAGGCGCGCTGCGCTTCAAATTCTTTCATAAAGGCCAGCAAGGCATCTACCGCCTCATCACTGACCGCGTTATAAATGCTCGCCCGCATACCACCCACCGAGCGATGGCCCTTCAGGTTGGTCAGTCCCGCGGCCTTTGACTCGGCCAGAAAATCTGCATCGAGTTCCGGCTTGGCCAGCGTGAATGGAATATTCATCCAAGAGCGGTAACCTACAGCCACCGGATTGGCATAAAAATCCGAGTTATCGATAGCGCTGTATAGACGCTCCGCTTTGCCCTGGTTCGTCCTGGCCATGGTCGCCAGGCCACCTTGCTCCTTCAGCCAGGCGAAAACCAGGCCGGCCACATACCAGGCGAAAGTCGGCGGCGTATTCAGCATGGACCCGCCTTCAGCATGCGCCGCGTAGCTCAGGATTCGTGGCAATTTTGCTTGAGCTTCGCGCTCGAGCAAGTCGCGCCGGATTATCACAATAGTCAGACCGGCCGGACCAATATTTTTCTGCGCGCCTGCATAAATGACGCCAAAGCGGCTGACGTCCACAGGCCGAGACAGAATCGTGGAAGACATATCCGCTACCAGGGGTGCGTCGCTCACAGCCGGTGGCTCATGAATTTCCACCCCGCCAATAGTTTCGTTGGGGGTGTAGTGCAAATAAGCGGCACCGGGCGTGCACTGCCAGCCAGACGGATCCGGCACATCGGTGTAGTTGGAGTCGCCACCATCAGCAACCACCTGCGTCGCGCGCAAGGCTTTAGCTTCCTTGACAGCCTTTTTACCCCAGGCACCCGTCACCACGTAGTCCACCGTCTGATCAGGGGCGGCGAGATTCGAGGGCAACAGTGCGAACTGCTGCGTGGCGCCACCCTGCAAGAACAACACGGCGTAGTCATCGGGAATAGCCATCAGCTCGCGCAGATCGGCTTCAGCCTGTTCTGCAACACCAATAAATTCTTTGCTGCGGTGGCTTAATTCCATCACGGACATACCCGTGCCCAGCCACTCGGGCAGGTCTGCCCGAATCTGTTCCAGTACCGGCAGCGGCAACGCAGCCGGACCGGCACTGAAATTGAATACTCGCGCCATAGTGACTCTTTCCTTATTCCCTGGGATTGCCCGAACCGGGCCTAGTCTTCGTCAGCTTCTTCGTCTTCCGACAGGCTCATGATGCGATCCAGGCCAACCAGCCGATAACCGTCATCAAGCCGAATCAGGCGCACGCCCTGCGTGTTGCGACCCTGAACCGAGATATCGGCAATGGGCACGCGCGCCAGCGTGCCACCGCTGCTGATCAGCATGACTTCGTCTTCGTCCTCAACCTTAATTGCACTGACCATACGGCCGTTTCGATCAGAGGTCTGAATGGCAATTACGCCCTGCCCACCGCGCCCGTGCAGCGGGAAATCTGAAATGGGAGTGCGCTTGCCGTAGCCGTTTTCTGTGGCTGTGAGAATCTGGCCGTCACCGACAATCAGCAAGGCAATGACCTGATGATCATCAGGCAGCTTGATACCTCGCACACCGGCAGCCGTGCGACCCATCGCACGGACGTCGCTCTCGGGGAAACGGCTGGCCTTGCCCGTGCTGGCAAATAGCATGATGTCCTGGGAACCATCTGTGATAGCCACGTCAACCAGGCGATCACCATCTCGCAGGTCTACGGCCCGAATACCGTTGGCCCGCGGCCGGGAAAATGAATCCAGGCTGGTCTTTTTGACTGTGCCGTTACTGGTCGCCATGAACACAAAGCGATCAGCGTCGAAGCTGCGCGTCGGCAGTACCGCGTTGACCCGTTCGTTCTCTTCCAGGGGCAATAGATTAACCATCGGCCTGCCGCGAGAGCCACGGCTGCCCCGGGGTACCTGGTAAACCTTTAACCAGTAAACCTTGCCCAGGCTACTAAAACACAGCAGCGTGTCGTGGCTATTAGCCACGAACAGCTTGTCAATGAAATCCTCGCCCTTGACCTTGGCTGCCGCCCGGCCTCGCCCACCCCGACGCTGCACCTGGTAACTGTCCAGCCCCTGGGACTTGGCGTAGCCGCCGTGGGAAATCGTTACCACCACATCTTCTTCGGGGATCAGGTCTTCGATACTCAACTCATCTTGAGTCTCGATGATCTCTGTGCGTCGTTCATCGGCAAAGCGTTCGCGAATATCAGCGAGCTCCTCACGAATGACATTCAGCAAGCGATCCGGGTTTTCGATGATCTCCTGCAGATCTTCAATCCGGATAAGTATCTCGCGGTACTCCGTCAGGATCTTTTCCTGCTCCAGGCCGGTGAGTCGATGCAGGCGCAGATCGAGAATGGCCTGAGCCTGCGCCGGCGACAGCCGGTAACCCTCATCCGATTGTCCGTAATCGCCCTCAAGTTCTTCAGGCCGTGTGCTGATTGCGCCGGCCCGTTCCAGCATCTCAGTCACAGCGCCCGGCGCCCAGGCTTCTGCCGCCAGTGCAGCCCGCGCCTCTGCTGGCGAGGGCGAGGCCTTGATCATGGCGATGACCGGATCGATATTAGCCAGGGCAACCGTAAGGCCCTCTAATATATGTGCACGATCGCGCGCCTTGCGTAATTCATAAATCGTCCGCCGGGTAACGACCTCGCGACGATGCCGCAGGAAGGCGGCGAGAATCTCTTTAAGGTTCAGGACACGCGGCTGGCCGTCACGCAGGGCGACCATGTTGATACCGAATACACTTTCCAGCTGTGTCTGCTTATAGAGATTATTCAAGACCACGTCGGTGTTCTCACCCCGCCGCAGTTCAATCACGATGCGCATGCCATCCTTATCGGACTCATCACGCAACTCGGTAATGCCTTCAATGCGTTTTTCACGCACCAATTCAGCGATCTTCTCGATCAGCCGGGCCTTGTTAACCTGGTAGGGAATCTCTGTGGCGATTATCGCTTCTTTGCCGCGAGCATCGATCGTCTCGACGTGGGTTCTGCCGCGCATATAAATCCGGCCACGACCCGTCATGTACGCCGCATAAATACCTTGCTTGCCATTGATAATGCCGGCCGTGGGAAAATCCGGACCGGGCAGCTTGGCCATCAAACCCTGAATAGCAATATCCGGATCATCAATCAGCGCCAGCGTGGCATCGATAACCTCGCCCAGGTTATGAGGCGGAATATTGGTCGCCATACCCACTGCGATACCGGAGGAGCCATTGACCAGCAAGTTGGGTACGCGGGTCGGCAACACCGCCGGCTCGTGTTCGGAGCCGTCGTAGTTGGCAACGAAGTCGACAGTTTCCTTATCAATGTCCGCAAGCAGTTCGGCTGCCATTCGGGCCATGCGAACTTCTGTATAACGCATGGCGGCCGGGGAATCGCCATCCACCGAGCCAAAGTTACCCTGACCATCCACAAGCAGATAGCGCATGGAGAAAGACTGCGCCATACGGACGATGGTGTCGTAGACAGCGGTATCCCCGTGCGGGTGATACTTACCGATCACATCACCCACGACGCGCGCAGACTTCTTGTAAGCCTTGTTGTAGTCGTTACCCAATTCCCGCATGGCAAAAAGTACCCGCCGATGGACGGGCTTCAGCCCATCGCGAACATCGGGTAATGCGCGCCCAACGATGACGCTCATTGCGTAGTCCAGATAGGACTGCCGCATCTCGTCTTCGAGATTTACAGGTAATACTTCCTGCGCCACTTCAGCCATGGATGGTCCGTTAGTTCGAAGAATTAATCAGGGAAAGGGATAAAAAAAGCCGGCGCCGCGAATGCTCTCTGAGCGGGGCCACGCCGGGCACTATCGTTTGTTCTTGCGACTCTGTCAGGGGCAAAAAATCAGCTGGAAATTCTATCACAGGGCCCGGCTGCGACCTACTGCCGGCAAGCAATGCCGCTTTGCCTGACCCGGCTGATCAGGCATCATCCCCTTGCCTGTCGCGGCACCCCCTGAGGCGCATGGAAGAAGCCGATTTCCTTATCTCTGCCCGCTGGATAATCCCGGTGGAACCCCATGGCGTGGTGCTGGAAAACCATGCGCTGGCCGTCCGTGGCGGGCGCATCTTGGCCCTGGAGGATGCTGACCACGCTGCCCAGCGCTTTGCCGGGGCCACCCGGCTGGATCGGCCGAACCATGTCCTGCTGCCCGGACTGGTCAATGCCCATACCCATGCCGCGATGACCTTGTTTCGCGGACTGGCTGACGATCTGCCCCTGGGGGACTGGCTGGGACAGCACATCTGGCCCGCCGAGGCCCGCTGGGCCGGGCCGGAATTCGTCCGTGATGGCACTGAACTCGCGGTGCTGGAAATGCTTCGCGGTGGCACTACCTGCTTCAACGACATGTACTTCTTTCCCGACCAGGCAGCCCAGGCGGCGATCACCCAGGGGATTCGCGCGGCTGTCGGCATGATCCTGATCGAGCAACCGACCCGGTGGGCAAGCCACATCGATGAGTACTTCGACAAGGGCCTGGCCGTGCACGACCAGTTTCGCAGTCACCCCTTGCTGAGCACGAGCTTCGCGCCCCACGCGCCCTACACCGTCAGCGACGAACCCTTGCAGCGCGTGCGCAAGCTGGCCGATGAGCTGGATGTGCCGGTGCATATGCACGTTCACGAGACCGCACATGAGGTGGCCACGGCGGTGTCTGAGCAGAGCCGACGACCGATGGCCCGACTCGAGGAACTCGGACTGGTGAACTCCGCCCTGGCGGCGGTCCACATGACCCAACTCACAGACGCAGAGATTGAGGGACTGGCTGCAGCCGGTTCCAGCGTGGTCCACTGCCCGGAATCGAACCTGAAGCTGGCCAGCGGCTTTTGCCCGGTGGCTCGTCTGCTGGCCGCCGGGGTGAATGTCGCGCTGGGTACCGATGGCGCCGCCAGTAACAATGACCTGGATCTACTCGGCGAAATGCGCACAGCCGCCCTCCTCGCCAAGGCCGTGGCAGATGATGCCGCCGCAGTGGCCGCGCCCGACGCCCTGGCCATGGCCACCCTGAACGGTGCCCGGGCCCTGGGTCTGGCTGATGAAATTGGCTCTCTGCTGCCCGGTAAAGCGGCGGATCTGATTTGTCTCGACCTGCAGCAGCCGGCCACTACGCCGGTTTATAACCCGCTGTCCCAAGTGGTGTATGCGGCAGGCCGCGATCAGATCAGTGATGTCTGGGTCGCGGGGGAATCCTTGCTGGCCGATGGACAGTTCACCCGGGCCGAAGCGACACAAGTCATGGAACGCGCCAGCGCGTGGCGAGACCGGCTGGTCAGCGGTCATGACTGAAACCAACTCGAGGACAACAAACCAGGCGGTCAATGCCGACCCGGCAGAACTGGCCCAATTCGGTGGCCTGGCCAGTCGCTGGTGGGACGCTGAGGGCGAGAACCAGGCTTTGCACGCAATCAACCCGCTGCGGCTGGACTATATCGAGCAGCGCGCGGGAATCACCGGGCAGACTTGCCTGGACGTGGGGTGCGGCGGCGGCCTCCTGACAGAAGGCCTCGCCCAGCGCGGGGCGAACACCGTCATGGGCATTGACCTGACCGAGCCCATGCTGTCCGTCGCCCGCCTGCATGCAGCCGGCAGCGGGCTGACGCAGATCGAATATGAACAGATCGCCGCTGAAGAACTGGCCGCCGCGCGACCGGGCGCCTGGTCGCTGGTAACCTGCCTGGAGATGCTTGAGCACGTCCCTGACCCAAAAAGCGTGGTGCAATCACTCGCACATCTGTTAGCGCCCGGTGGTGACCTGGTGTTATCAACTCTGAATCGAACACCCAAAGCTTTTGCACTGGGCATCGTGGCCGGTGAATACCTGTTGCAGTTATTGCCGCGGGGAACCCATCGCTACGAACGCTTTATCAAGCCATCAGAACTGGCCGATTGGGCCCGCCCGGCAGGCCTGGAACTGATGGACTTGACCGGCATGACGTATCGCCCACTCGGGAAACAGTTTGAGCTGTCACAGGACGTCAGCGTCAACTATCTCGCCCACTTTAAAAAGCGCGGCCCGGCGTAGCCTGATGTTGGCCAGCGCCTATTTTTTTGATCTGGACGGCACCTTGCTGGATACCGCACCCGACATGGTGGGCGCACTGAATGCCCTGCGGGCTGAGCACCAGCTGTCGCCGATGGATTACGCAGCGGCCAGAACCCAGGTTTCCAACGGCGCTGCCGGGCTCCTGTCCATTGCCTTCGCTCACCTGGATGAGGCCCGCCGCGAATCCCTGCGGGGGCGCTACCTGGATATCTACGCCGAAAGACTCTCCGAACAGACGTCACCCTTCCCAGGGATGCTCGACGTATTGGATAAGCTGGACCAAGCCGGACAACCTTGGGGCATCGTCACCAACAAACCGGGGTTTCTGACTGAGCCCCTGCTAGCCGCGCAAGGTCTTAGCCCTCGCTGTGCCTGCATTGTTAGCGGCGATACACTGCCACAACGGAAACCTCACCCGGAGCCCTTGCTGCATGCCGCCCGCCTGGCTGGCGTCGACAATACCGCGGCTGTTTATGTCGGCGATGCACGGCGCGATATTGAGGCCGGCCAGGCCGCTGGCATGGTGACCGTCGTCGCCACCTATGGCTACCTGGAACCGGGCGAGGATCCGCTGCTATGGGGGGCTGATCACGCTGTTGATCATCCAGCAGAATTACTCCAGCTACCTGGCTTTCACGACAACCCGGACACACTCAAATGACCATCGAACTGCCCTGGCTGACGGAACTGGGCGCCCTGGACTGGCGCCTGGCGGCAGGCATTGTTTTTGCCCTTGGCATGGCACTGGGTAGCGCGCTGGTTAGCCTGATTAGCGGGAAACACCGCCGACGGCTGGAAGCCGAGCTGGCCGCGGCCGAGGCCCATCGTGCTTCAGATGCTGCCATTGCCGCAGAGCGCCTGGCTGCGTCAACACAGGCAGAAGAACGACTGACAGGAATTTTTGGCAAGCTGGCGAATGACACCCTGTCACAGCAAAGCGAAACTTTTTTGCGTCTCGCCCGCGAAAGCCTGGGGCAGCACCAGGAGAAAGCCTCAGCCGCGCTGGGCGAGCGCGAGCAAGCGGTTGCCGAGCTGATTAAACCCATCCGCGAGGCTCTGGCAAAAACGCACGAACAGATTGGCGTTATTGAAAAGGAGCGTGCCGAATCCTTTGGCAGTATCCGGACCCAGCTGGAGGCCATGGCCAGCAATCAGGACAACCTGCGTCAGGAAACCCACAAACTTGTCAAAGCCCTGCGCCGCCCGGAAGTGCGCGGCCAATGGGGAGAATTTACCCTGCGGCGGGTGGTCGAACTCGCCGGCATGGTCGAGCACTGCGACTTTCACGAGCAGGTACACACCGTCACTGAAGCCGGGGCTATCCGCCCTGATCTGATTATTCACCTGCCCGACGAGGGCCAGATGGTGGTGGATGTCAAAACACCCCTGGACGCATTCCTTGAGGCCACTGAAGCTGAGAGTGATGAGGACAAAAAGTCTGCACTGCAACGCCACACGCGCAATGTATCTAACCGGGTCAAAGAACTGGCAGCCAAAGCCTACTGGTCCCAGTTCGACCGCAGCCCGGAGTTCGTGATCCTGTTTATCCCCGGCGAGCAGTTTTTATCAGCCGCCCTGGCAGAAAACCCCGCCTTGCTGGAAGAAGCCATGCGCCAGCGGGTTATCCTGGCGACCCCGACCAGCCTGATGGCCCTGCTCAAAGCCGTGGCTTATGGCTGGAGGAATCTGGCGCTGGCCGACGGTGCCGATGAAATTCGCAGCCTGGCCGTGGATCTCTATGACCGGCTGGCCGTCTTTACCAATCACATGCTGCGGCTGGGACGCCAGCTGGATGGCGGCGTCAAGGCCTACAACCAGGCCGTGGGTTCCCTCGAACGCAAGGTCCTGCCTGGGGCCCGCAAATTCACCGAACTGGGCGTGGATCCGAAACAGCCCATTGAGGAACTGCCCGGCATTGAGACCAATACCCGTGAAACCACTGACCTGTCTCCGGCGGACGAACCGGTGGCCGACGATGATGAACGCAGCAAGACGCATTAGATAAAACGCCTCATGACATTTAAACCCGACGACTACCGACCCGCACCGGACCTGCTCAGGGACCGGGTTGTTCTTGTGACCGGCGCCGGACGCGGCATCGGTCGGGCAGCCGCTCTGGCGTATGCGGCCCATGGCGCAACCGTCATTTT
>JBPCXH010000075.1:0-3214 GCA_051008735.1 Gammaproteobacteria bacterium
TGCCCGTCACTCACTGCTGCCGTGACATTCTTGACCTCGAGAAAGTATTCGCCTTCAGCATCGCGCAGGACGAAATCCACCCGCGTGCGGCCAGTAGCAAGCCGAACTTCGCTGCGGATTTCCCCGAAGGCTGCCAAGGGCTCTATAAGCCCCTGCTCCAGAGCCTCATGCACCAACTTGTTCGTGCGCTGTGTATTAATACCAACCAGCGTTCCGCTCCCAATTTCTACCAACTCCCACGTCAGGGGGTATTTTCGGCGCATGTTAGAGGCCCGACTCAACCAGACACGTGACCCCGGTTCCTGGCAACCGAGCATCGCGCCCGTATTCGGACAGTGTACGGTCTCAACCTGCCCGTCCGGCCACTCTACATCGGCCAGAAAACGCTGGTAACGTCTGATCAGCCGAGCCTCTGACAAAGGCTCGGAAAACCTCACAGCTGCCGGGTAGCACAAGCACCGGAAGGGCCCTGAGCTACACCATTCTGCGTACCGTGTCCATAGAGCATGCTGTTTTTTGCGCCCTGCCCGGATGCTATCCTGAGCGCAGTATAGCTTGGGGTTATTGCTATGTTTCGCCGTCTTCCGGTCTTGCTTGTCTTGCTCTCGTGCTTCGTGACTGCGCCTGCGGTGCTGGCCGAAACTCTCCTCGTGGAGGGACTCGCCCAGGGCAGCGCATCAGCGCCGCAAAGGCCCAACCGGGGTATGAGCATGGACAAAGTGTCGGCGACCTGGGGTCAGCCGGCAGCAAAAAATTCAGCCGTTGGCGATCCGCCTATCGCGCGCTGGGAATATTCTGACTTTGTCGTGTACTTTGAGTACTCAAAAGTTATTCATTCCGTCCAGAAGCGCTAAAGCCCCTCTCCCCGGGGACCGCGGCTAGCCTGCGGTATGAAATAATGGGGGTTTGAGTCGCCGGGGATACCATTCCATGCCTGAGTCTGTGCTGCTGCAAGCACGACTGCCACTGCCGACTGCTGCTGACCCGGGAATTCAATGGGCCTGCGTGCGCGGCTGCGCGGCGGCTTTAGGCATCAGTGAGCTGGCAGCGGCCCGTAATGGCTTGACAGTGGTCATTACAGCCACGGTGAATGAAGCGGAAGCTTTGGCGGCAGAACTGGATTTCTTTCGCCCGCCGGATCTGGAAGTCGCTCTGTTTCCCGACCTGGAGGTACTGCCCTACGACAGCTTCAGTCCCCACCAGGACCTGGTTGCAGAACGCCTGCGGATACTGCGTCGCCTGGGGAACGGCGAACGACTTATTCTTCTGGCCGCTGCCCCGACTCTGCTACCCAGGCTGCCACCCCCGGAATACTTGAAAGCCCGCGGCGTGCAACTGGGCATCGGCCAGCAACTGGATCCGGCCGAGTTTCGGCGTCAACTGGATGAGGCGGGCTACCAACGAGTTACGCAAGTTGCGACCCATGGCGAATATGCGGTGCGGGGTTCCCTGATTGATCTATACCCGACGGGCCACCCCAGGCCGGTGCGGATAGATTTTCTTGACGAAGAAGTGGAGTCCTTACGAGAGTTCGACCCGGATTCACAAGTAACGACCGGACGAATCGCTTCACTGGATACCCTGCCAGCCCGGGAAATCCCTATTGATGCGGCTTCCGTCACCACTTTCCGCCAGCGCTATAGAGAGCGCTTTGAAGGCAACCCGGCACGTTCAATTATTTATCGAGAAGTGAGTGAAAAACGTCTGCCAGCCGGCGTTGAAAATTTTCTGCCCCTTTTCTTCGATCGCACCGCCAGTATCTGGGATTACTTGCCAGAAGACACGCTCGTCGGCTGCCTGGGAGATATTGAACCGGCTATTACGGATGCCTGGCAACAGGTCAAAGACAGACACGAACAAGCCGGGCTGGATGCCGAGCAAGCAGTCCTGGAACCCGGTGAGCTTTACATCGAACTGGAAGCACACTTGTCGGAACTGCAGGCTCGCCCAGGGCTGCGACTTGATAAGGCAGAACTCCCAGAAGAGCTAATAACGTCAAACAAGATCAACTTGCCAATCCGGCCAGCGCCCGGTCTGCTGATCAACCGACGCGAGGAAGACCCAAGCTTGCGGCTGCGCGAATTTCTCGCGGAGCACCCGGGCCGCGTTCTGATCAGCGTTGAATCGCCGGGCCGTCGGGAAATGTTGCTGGACACCCTCAGGCCCGCCGGCTGGGAAGGTGCTGAGTTCAGCAGTTGGCATGAATTTCAGCACAGCACCTTAGCCACGGGCCTGGTGGTTGCTCCTCTGCGTTATGGCTTTGTTCAGGCCGACGGTGGCCTGGCCGTTCTCACAGAGGCGGAACTGTTCGGCGACACCCCCAAACGACGCCGACGTCGGCGTCGTGTGCAGGATCCCGAAAGCCTGATTAATGATCTAACGGATCTGCGCGAAGGCGCACCCGTCGTGCATGCAGAGCATGGCGTGGGCCGCTATATCGGCCTGAGCCGTCTGGATATCGACGAGGCGCAAGCCGAATTTGTAACTCTTGAATACGCAGGCGGCGACCGACTGCACGTGCCGGTCGGTTCTCTGCATTTGATTGCCCGCTACACGGGCGCTGCGCCGGAACATGCCCCCCTGCATCGACTGGGCACGGACCAATGGGCCAAGGCCCGACGCAAGGCGGCAGAAAAAGTCCGCGATGCAGCCGCCGAGTTACTCGACATCTATGCCCAGCGTGCTGCCCGTGTTGGCCATGCAGCCCGTCTGGACGCGCACGAATACGAAGCCTTTGCCGCAGGCTTTCCGTTTGAACCCACGGAAGACCAGGGGCGCGCCATCGACGAAGTGATCGGTGATCTGACCCGCAGCGAACCGATGGATCGACTGGTCTGCGGCGACGTGGGCTTTGGCAAAACGGAAGTCGCCCTGCGAGCAGCCTTTGCGGCCGTCAGCAGCGGCCAGCAGATTGCCGTCCTGGTTCCCACCACCCTGCTTGCCCAGCAGCATTATCAGACCTTCGCTGATCGATTCGCCGACTGGCCTGTCAATGTGGCCGGGTTGAGCCGGTTCCGCAACGCCAAGGAAAGCCGGGAAGTCATGGCGGGCCTGGCCAGCGGCAGCGTGGATATAGTCGTGGGCACGCACCGTCTGTTGCAGGCGGGCGTTGAGTTCAAGAATCTCGGCCTGGTGATCATTGATGAAGAACATCGCTTTGGCGTGCGCCATAAAGAACGCCTCAAGGCCCTGCGCACCGAAGCAGATTTCCTGA
>JBPCXH010000076.1:0-7145 GCA_051008735.1 Gammaproteobacteria bacterium
ATGGGGACACCCGATGTCCGACTGGTAGCACCTACCGGAATGGCCCCCGACCCTGACCTCTACCCCGGAGCCACGCTAACGGACGATCTGGCCCGGGGACTGGATGGCGCCGATGTCATCATGGCGCTGCGTATTCAGCGTGAGCGGTTGCCCAACGAAGGCAGCCAGATCAGCGCGGCGGACTATCACGCCAAATACGGCATCAATGCCAGACGACTGGAGCGCGCCGAGCCGGACGCCATTGTCATGCACCCCGGCCCGATGAACCGGGACGTTGAAATCGCCGGGGATATCGCCGACGGGCCTCACTCGGTCATTGTTGATCAAGTCACCAACGGGCTGGCTATGCGCATGGCTGTTCTGACCATGGTGATGGAATCGAGGCGGGACCGTTGAGCCGCGAACATCGCGGTACTATTTTCGTCGAGGAGGCGCAGGTTCTCAGCCACGACCTGCGGGCAGGCGAGCAATACACGCTTCGCGTGAACGCACCCGAGTGCGCGGCGCGTGCCAGGCCCGGACAATTTGTGCACCTGCGTTGTGATACCGATATCCCCATGCGCCGACCCCTGTCCATCATGCGCGTGGAGCCAGCGGCCGGCTGGCTGGAAGTACTCTACAAACCCATCGGGCATGGTCTGGACGCGCTGAGCAAACTGCGCACCGGTGACCCGGTTAATCTGCTGGGGCCCATCGGCCAGGGCTTCAGCCTCAACCCGGACCGACCAGTTTGCGTTCTGATCGGCGGTGGCGTGGGCATCCCCCCCCTGCTGTTCCTGGCCGAACAGCTGGCCAAGGCGTCAGCCGAATATTCAGGGATTGCTTTTTTCGGCTCTGAACTGCCTTTTCCTTTCGTCACGCAAGCCAGCCAGCTGGCCCTGGATGCCCCGCCGGCAGCGACGCATAGCCTGCAACTGCTGGACGACTGGGGCGTGCCTGGCAGACTGGCCAGCGGGGCCGGACTGGACGGCTGCTATACCGGCTACGTCACGGAGCTGGCCCGACACTGGCTGAACCAGCTTAACGAAACCGAGCGGCAAGGCTGCACCCTGTTCAGCTGCGGACCAAATCCCATGTTGCGCGCCAGCCAGGCACTGGCTGATGACTTCGGGCTACCGTCGCAACTGTGCCTGGAGGAATACATGGCATGCGCCGTGGGTGGTTGCGCGGGCTGCGCGGTGGAAGTGCACACTGAACAAGGTCCGGCCATGCGCCGAGTCTGCGTGGATGGCCCGGTATTTGATGGTGCGACTGTTTACCCGGCAAGGCCGGCAGACTGAATCAGGCGAAGTGTATTTGTGCTTCCAGGTTAGCGCGTGAATCCGCGTTGGCCAGAGCTTCTTCCATGGATACCTTACCGTCGCGATACAGAGCCAGCAGGGCCTCATCGAAAGTCTGCATGCCCTGCTCTTTCGTCTCGTAGAAAGCTTCTTTAACGGCACCAATATCACCCAATTGGACCAGCTCGGCGATGCGCGGTGTATTGAGCATGATTTCAGTAGCCGCGATCCGGTTACCGTCTATAGTCCGTACCAGGCGCTGGGAAATAATGGCCCGCAAGTAGTGTGACAAATCCATATAAACCTGGGAATGCTGCTCTTCAGGGAACATGTTAATTATGCGATCCAGGGTCTCCGGTGCATTGTTCGAGTGCAGGGTAGCAACGGCCAGATGACCTGTACCGGCCAGATCAATAGCCGCCTGCATGGTTTCCCGGTCACGAATCTCACCAATCTGGATGACGTCCGGCGCTTCGCGCACGGCGCTGCGCAAAGCCCGACCATAAGACTTGGTGTCCGTGCCAATTTCTCGCTGATTTATGATGGAACGCTTATTGGTATGCAGAAACTCGATCGGATCCTCAATGGTCAGGATGTGTGAGGATGTCTTCTCGTTTCGATGATCAATCATTGCCGCCAGGGTCGTTGATTTACCTGAGCCCGTAGAACCCACCATGAGCACAAGGCCCCGACGGAACATAACCAATTCCTTGACGATGGGCGGCGTATCCAATTCGTCAAGACTGGGGATTTCGTGGCTGATATAACGCATCACCATGGCAACATTGCCGCGCTGATGGAAGACATTGACGCGGAAGCGGCCCAGACCCGGCTTGGACACCGCAAAGTCGACCTCAAGTTCCCGGCTGAAATCTTCCAGTTGATCCTCAGTCATTAATTCAATAGCTGCCTGCCGAACCATTTTTGGCGTCAGGTCGAGCTTGTTGACGGGCATGATCTTACCGTCAATCTTGATCTTGACGGGTGCATAACAAGTAAGAAAAAGATCGGAGGCCTTTTTCTCGACCATCAAATTGAATAGCGGCTGAACGTTCATACGGTCTCTATGATTCTATTGAACTGACACGATCACACCAGAGTGCCATCGTCTTCCTCAATCAACTCAAGGCCGCCTGCTTCAGCTTCCTTGGCACCTCGCTTGCTCTCCAGCTTCACCCGCAGACGCAACTCATTCTTGGAGTCCGCATTGCGCATGGCTTCTTCGAAATCAACTTTGCCAGCTTCATACAAATCAAACAGGTCCTGGTCGAAAGTTTTCATCCCGAGTCGGTTTGACTTGGCCATAACTTCCTTAATCTGAGGCACCTCACCCTTCAGGATCAGGTCCGCAATAAGCGGTGAGCGCAACATGATCTCCATAGCTGCAACCCGGCCCTTGCCCCCGCTTCGCGGCAACAATCGCTGGGATATGAGCGCCTGAATATTCAGTGACAAATCCATCAGCAGTTGATCGCGCTTGTCCTCGGGGAAGAAGTTGATAATTCGGTCCAGGGCCTGGTTGGCACTGTTCGCATGCAAAGTTGCCAGACAAAGATGACCGGTCTCGGCAAACTGAATGCCATATTCCATGGTTTCCCGGTCACGAATCTCGCCAATCAGGATTACATCGGGCGCCTGTCGCAAGGTATTTTTCAGGGCGTTGTGCCAGGAGTCTGTATCCACCCCGACCTCACGCTGCGTCACTACACATTTCTTGTGGGGATGCACGTACTCAACAGGATCCTCGATGGTCACAATGTGGCCGCGCGAAGTTTCGTTTCGATGGCCGACCATGGCCGCCAGCGTAGTCGATTTACCTGAGCCCGTAGCACCCACCAATATAGCGAGACCGCGCTTGGTCATGACCACATCCTCGAGGATGCTGGGCAATTCAAGATCCGCCAGGGTCGGTATTTCAGTAATGATTGTCCGCAACACGGCACCTACGGCGCCCTGCTGAATAAAAGCGCTCACGCGGAAGCGGCCAATGCCCTGGGGGCTAATGGCGAAGTTACACTCCTTCGTCGCATCAAACTCGCGTGCCTGCTTGTCGTTCATAATAGAACGCACGATCACGGCACTTTGCTCGGGGGTCAGGGGTTGTTCGCCGGCGCGATGGACAGCACCATCGACCTTTATAGCCGGCGGAAAACCCGCAGTAATAAAGAGATCGGAGCCGTTCTGGGCTACCAATTTCTGTAGCAGGCCCTGCATTAATCGGGTTGCCTGATCACGCTCCATTATTCAATTCCTCAACCAGCCTCAGGCCACAGGGGCCTAGAATGTGTCCTTGTTGGTAGCCTTATAGCGAGCTTCTTCCTTGGTAATCACGCCCTTGGCCATCAATTCCTGTAGATTTTGGTCCAGGGTCTGCATACCGGAATCGGCGCCCGTCTGAATTGCCGAATACATCTGGGCGATCTTGCCCTCGCGAATAAGATTTCGGATGGCGGGCGTACCAATCATGATCTCGTGGGCCGCGATACGGCCACCGCCGATTCGCTTCATTAATGTCTGAGAGATAACCGCGCGCAATGATTCGGATAGCATCGATCGAACCATTTCTTTCTCCGCGGCGGGAAAAACATCGACCACGCGGTCGATAGTTTTAGCGGCGGAACTCGTGTGCAGGGTGCCGAATACCAGATGACCCGTTTCAGCCGCGGTGAGCGCCAGACGAATGGTTTCCAGGTCCCGCATCTCACCGACCAGAATGACATCAGGATCTTCACGCAAGGCTGATCGCAGAGCTTCGGCAAAACCCATGGTGTCGCGATGCACTTCACGCTGGTTAATCAAGGAGCGTTTGCTCTCATGCACGAATTCGATGGGGTCTTCAATCGTCAGAATGTGATCGGGCTTATTGTCGTTCACATAGTCAATCATGGCGGCCAGGGTGGTGGACTTGCCGGAGCCGGTCGGACCGGTGACCAGGCAAATGCCGCGCGGATACATCGAGATGTCTTTAAAAATGGCGGGCGCGCCAAGATCTTCAAGACTCAGGATCTCCGATGGAATGGTCCTGAAAACCGCGCCGGCCCCTCGCGCCTGATTGAAAGCATTGACACGAAAGCGCGCAAGCTTGGGAATCTCGAAAGAAAAGTCAGTCTCAAAGAACTCTTCGAAGTCCTTCCGCTGCTTGTCGTTCATGATGTCGTATATCATGCTGTGCACGTCTTTATGCGACAGTGCAGGCATATTGATCCGCTTGACGTCACCGTCGACACGAATCATTGGCGGCACACCAGCAGAAAGGTGCAGGTCGGAGGCGTTGTTCTTCACTGAGAAGGCCAACAACTGAGCAATATCAACAGACATTTTAGATCCCCGGATCAGTAAGTTATCCGCACTGGCTCCCTTTGGCCTTACCATAACCGGGCGGAGCACAAAACATAGTATAGCCATCGGTTTTAAGGCGGTCGTGACGCGAATCACGGAACAATTAGCCCGTCTGCGGGCCCGAATCGAGGCTGCAGCCCTTGCTGCAGGCCGCAATCCGGCTGAAATCCGCCTTCTGGGGGTCAGTAAACGTCAGCCTGTGGACCGCGTATTGGCCGCACTGGCCGCCGGAGTCACGGAACTGGGAGAAAATTATCTTCAGGACGCCCTGCCCCGGATGGCCGCCTGCGGGCCGGGGCCCCACTGGCACTTCATTGGCCGTATCCAGTCAAACAAAAGCCGCAGCATTGCGGAGAACTTCAGCTGGGTGCAGACCCTGGACAATCGCCGCCTGGCCGATCGTCTCGCCACACAGCGCCCGACCCAGGCTGATCCTCTGCAATGCCTGATCCAAATCGCCCCACGGGGCGGTGAAGATCGCGGGGGCGCAGCCCCGGCCGAGGTGGCCGAGCTGGCTGCTCACCTGGCAGAACTGCCGCGCCTGACACTGCGCGGACTGATGGTGATGCCGCTGCCCGGCCAAGATGCTGACTCCCTGAGCTCAGAATTTGCCGCCGGCCGGCGATTATTCAAGGAACTTTGCGCTGCGGGCTATGAACTGGATACTTTGTCCATGGGCATGTCACACGACTTGGAAATGGCAGTGGCCGAAGGCTCGACCCTGTTAAGAATCGGTACGGACCTGTTTGGTCCGCGGGAGAACTAATGCACAACAGTGCACTGCGAATAGGCTTTGTCGGCGGCGGGAATATGGCCGGCGCCATGCTGGCAGGTTTGCTCAGGGCCGGGCACCCGGCAGGCAATCTACAGGTAGCCGACCCTAAGGCTGAACGCCGGGCGCAGCTTGCACAGCTGAGCAAGGACCTGCTGATCGTCGCTGACAATGTCGACGCAACAACAGGTGCTGATGTCATCGTGCTGGCCGTCAAGCCGCAGCTCATGCCTGGTGTGGCCAAAGCGCTGCAGCCGGGCCCGCAACAGCTCTTCGTGTCCGTAGCCGCCGGCATCAGCCTTGCAGCGATGCATGAATGGTTCGGGCCGTCACAGCCCTGCGTACGCAGCATGCCCAATCAGCCAGCGCTGGTCGGCGCGGGCATGTCTGTTCTGTGTGCCGCAACGGGCGTCAGTGATACTCAGCGCGCACAGGCCGAGTACCTTGCCGGTGCGGCAGGCTCAACAGCCTGGGTCGATGACGAAGGCCTGATGGATGCCGTGACCGCCGTGTCAGGCAGCGGCCCGGCCTATTTTTACCTGGTAATGGAAATCCTGGAAGACTGTGCCCGTGACATGGGAATTCCCGCTGAGGTCGCGCGCCAGCTCGCGGTGCAGACTGCGTATGGCGCGGGTCTCGCTGCCCGGGAAGCGCAGATCGCCCCTGGAGAATTGCGACAGATGGTAACTTCCCCGGGCGGAACCACCCAGGCAGCCATTGAAGTGTTGCAGCAGGGCGGGCTGGATGACCTACTCCGCCAGGCTCTGACAGCCGCCCGCCGTCGCTCGATGGAACTGGGCGGACGCAAGTCCGACCAGGCAGACCTGACCGAACTCTGAACACAAGGATCATTCATGCAGGAAGCGCTCATATTTTTGTTTCGGAGCTTACTGGAACTCTACATTCTGACCTTCGTCCTGCGGCTTATCCTGCAAGCGGTGCGCGCTGACTTCCGTAATCCGATCAGCCAGTTCGTGCTCAAGGTCACTGATCCACTGGTGGTACCCCTGCGACGCGTAATGCCCTCCGTGGGCATGCTGGATACCGCCACAATTCTGGTCGCGCTGGTCTTGCAGGGACTGCTGATGGCCGCCCTGCTGAATCTGGCATGCATCACCGGGCCGGGACTATTGCAACTGGTGGGTCTTAGCTTTGCCAGATTGGTGGAACTGATACTGAATATTTATTTCTGGATGATTCTTGCTTTCGTCGTTGCCAGCTGGATCTCACCCGGTCAATACCACCCCATGGTGCACTTGTTAGGCCAGATTGTTGAGCCGGTCTTACGGCCGTTTAGAAAACTGATACCCCCGATAGCGGGTCTTGATCTGTCACCGATTGTGCTGATCCTGGTGACGCAGTTTCTGATCAGACTGATACCCACGCGCCAACTTCTTGGCGGCCTGGTCTGTGGCGCCGTGATCTAGGGCCTGCCAGGCCCTGCTGCAATCCGGATGGAAGCATCAGGAATCTGTTTTCCGGCGGCAAGAGCCAGACCGCTGCTTACGGTCTTGTCAGCCCGCCGGAGCGCCAACCAAGCCCCCCTCGGGACAGGGAATCAACCGGTGGTTTATAGTTTGCCCATGCAAGGGTTCACCGGAGAGCCGAAAATGAATACAACTATAAAATCGCTGGGTCTGGCAGTGGTATGGCTTGGTCTGGCTGCCTGTGGTGGCGGTGGCGGAGACATCGAAACCGTCGACAGGGTTCCGCCGGCACGAATTCTGACCGACGCCTCCTCCAAGGACTTTGGC
>JBPCXH010000077.1:0-24069 GCA_051008735.1 Gammaproteobacteria bacterium
ATCGTGCCGGCTTTTCCGGCCTCCGGTCTGTCGTGGACGGGTGGCACTATCCTGGCCTGCGTGGGTTATGCCTTCGGCATTCTGACGATTCGCTGCAAGCAATGCGGCGCGCGCTGGTTCTGGGATGCACTGATGCGCCCCGAAATTTACAAAGCGGTTTTTACCGAGCCTGACTGTCCTGGTTGCAGCAGCGACTTGGAAAGCTCCGGCACCTGAGGATTTCAGGGCCCAGGTGCTTTGCCGCAAACGGGGCAGGCCGGGTTCGGTGAAATACCCAGGCTACGTGATGTGCCAGCCAGGCCGTCATACACCCACAATCTTCCGACGAGCTCCGAGTTCAGGCCGGCCAGCAACTTGATGGCTTCTGTTGCCATCATGCAGCCCACCATACCTGCCACTGGCGCCAGAATCCCCTGGCCGGCGCAGTCATCGAGATTTTCATCGGCCTCCGAGTACAGGCACTGGTAGCACGGGCTGCCTGATTGCGTGGCGTTGAATACGGCCAACTGTCCTTCAAAACGAATTGCCGCGCCGCTGACCAGGGGCGTGCGTGCATCGACGCAGGCACGATTAATATCCAGGCGCGTGGCGAAATTGTCGGTGCAGTCGAGCACCACATCGCAGCCGCGCACCGCGTCATCCAGTTCATTGGCTGACAAGCGCCGATTAAGAATCGAAACTTTAAGTTCGGGGTTGTAGCGGTTCAGAGTTTCCGCTGCCGCATGGGTTTTGAACTCGCCGACATCGGCCCCCGTGAACAGGATTTGCCGAGGCAGGTTGGTGGCGTCCACGCGATCGAAATCGTTAATGACCAGGTGGCCCACGCCGGCGTTACCCAGGTACAGGGCGGCCGTGGCGCCGAGCCCGCCAAGCCCGATGATCAGCGCGCTGCCGCCGGCAATCTGCGCCTGTCCCGCAGGGCCGATCTGGGGCAGGGCCAGCTGCCGGCTGTAGCGCAGGGAGTCGACGTCAGTCATCGTCGCCCAGCCACTGTCCTTCGGTTACCCGGGGCTTGCCGGGCAAGTCCCGGTAGGTAGCGATGGCGCTGAAACCGGCCTCCTGAAACAGGCGTGCCGCGACAGGGCCCTGACGAAAGCCATGCTCAACCAGCAGCCACCCGCCCGGTTTCAGGTGCGCGGTCGCTTCGGCCACCACGGGTTTCAGGCACAACAAGCCATCGCGACCGGCGCGCAGTGCCATGGCGGGTTCATGGCCCAGTTCGAAGTGGTTAAGCATCCACTCCTGATCCGTGACATAAGGCGGATTGCTGACAATGGTGTCGAACAGCTGATCGTCTGCCGCCTTGTACCAGTCGCCAAAACGAAAGCTCACATTCGCTAACTGCAGGCTGCCTGCGTTGTAGCGTGCAACTTTAAGGGCTTCTTCGCTCAGGTCGGTGGCGGTCACTGACACAGCCGGGCGTTCGGTGGCCAATGCCAGGGCGACGGCGCCACTGCCGGTGCCCAGCTCCAGTAGCGTGCCGGGCTCACCCGCCGGTATCCGCTTCAGCGCGCATTCCACCAGCATTTCCGTTTCTGGTCTTGGCACCAGGGTGGCGGGTGTCACCTGAATCTGCAGTGACCAGAACTCCCGGTAGCCGATGAGCTGGGCCACCGGTCGCCCGGCCTGGCGTTCTTCAATCATGCCTCGGAAACGCTGCACAATTTCCGGCCGCACCGCCAGGTCACTGTCGCCGAACAGGCGCACCCGTTCCCAGCCCAGGGCATGAGCCAGCAACAACTCGGCATCCAGCCGCGCGGAGCGACTACTGGATCGAAGTTGTTCTGTACTGTCCTGCAACAGTGCGGCGACTGTGGGGGATTCGTCCTGCGTTCCTGCTTGCATCAAGGCGCCTGTGCTAGCCTGCTAAAAACCTGCAGATGTTGTACCACAGAGCCCCACAGCGGGCGCGATCACCAGCTTATGGCAGATTCCAGCAAGACCACAGACATCGCCACCCGCTGCATACACGCCGGCGACACGGTGGACCCGGCCACCGGCGCCGTTATGCCGCCGATTGTCACCAGCAGCATCTATCGAGTGGCCGAGTTCGGTGAGCCCATGCCCCATGCGTATTCGCGGGCCACAAATCCGACGCGCGACGCCCTGGAGCGTTGCGTTGCGGAACTGGAAGGGGGCGTCCGCGGTGTGGCTTATGCCGCCGGCATGGCGGCCACCGCCGGTGTGCTGGATCTGCTGCCCGCCGGCACTCACGTGGTGGCCCCGCGTGATCTGTATGGCGGCAGTCAGCGCTTGTTTCAGGAAGTGCGTACGCGCACGGCCGGGCTGGAGTTCACGTTTGTGGATTTTTGCGACCTTCAGGCCGTGGCGAAGGCCGTGCGTTCCGATACCGGGCTGGTCTGGATCGAGACGCCCAGCAACCCCTTGCTGAAAATTGTTGATATAGCCGCCGTGGCCGAAATTGCCCACTCTTCCGGCGCGCTGGTGGCGGCCGACAACACCTTCGCCACCCCTTGTTTGCAGCGGCCGCTGGAGATGGGTTGTGACATCAGCATGCATTCGACCACCAAGTACCTGGGTGGGCACTCGGATGTCATCGGCGGCCTGAATGTGGTGGCTGATCCTGAGCTTGGCAAGCAACTGGTGTCTTTGCGCAGTGCGGTGGGTTCTGTCCCGGGCCCATTCGATGCTTACCTGGTGCTGCGCGGCGTGAAAACTCTCGCCCTGCGCATGGAGCGCCACGCACAGAATGCCCAGATCCTGGCCGAGTGGTTACAGGCACAGCCCGCCGTCGCGCAAGTTTACTTTCCGGGTCTGGCGGCTGATCCGGGCCATGCATTGGCCCGGCGGCAAATGTCGGATTTCGGCGGCATGCTGGCTTTTGAATTGCGTGGCGAGGTGGCCGCCTTTATGAATGCGCTTGAAGTGTTTACGGTTGCCGAGAGCCTGGGGGGCGTGGAAAGTCTGGCCGGTCACCCGGCCACCATGAGCCACTCCAGTATCCCGCCCCAGACCCGGCGTGAGATGGGGATTTCGGACAATCTCATCCGACTCTCCGTGGGCATTGAGCACGCGGACGATTTGCTGGCTGATTTGGGCATGGCCCTGGCCAGGGTCTCGTAAGTGCGGCAATCATCAATCGCTGCCATGCTGTGATGTAACTTACTTCGATTCCAGTTCTTATTGCCTGCCTGCCCGGAACGATCCTGTTCAGTCGGCAAATCCGCTGAGAAAAATTCGATGCCGTTGCAAAAACAAATCGCCCAGAAAGAAGGAAATCTGCCATGACCCTTTCCGCAAAACAGCAGGATCTGTGCACCCGCAGTAGCTGGGACTTCTCGGACCTGAAAGCCGTGTTCCTGAACTGCACGCTGAAGCGCAGTCCGGAGTTGTCTCATACCCAGGGGCTGATCGACATCGCGGCTGCCATCATGAAGGCGAATAAGGTTAGCCTGGAGGTAATCCGGCCGGTGGACCACGACCTGGCCTTCGGTGTGTGGCCCGATATGAGGGAGCACGGCTGGGATACCGATGGGTGGCCCGGCATTCTCGACAAAGTCATGGCAGCAGACATTCTGGTGCTGACAACCCCGATCTGGCTCGGGGAAAAATCGTCGGTCTGTACGCAGACCATCGAGCGGCTGTACGCGGCATCGGGCAATCTCAACGAGCACGGCCAATACGCCTATTACGGTCGTGTGGGTGGCTGCCTGGTTACTGGCAACGAAGACGGCGCCAAGCACTGCGCCATGAATATTCTTTATTCCCTGCAGCACCTTGGCTACACGATTCCGCCGCAGGCGGATGCGGGCTGGCTGGGTGAAGCGGGGCCGGGCCCGTCCTACCTGGACGAAGGCTCGGGCGGCCCGGAGAACGATTTCACGAACCGAAACACGACCTTTATGACGTGGAACCTGCTGCATCTGGCGCGGCTTCTGAAAGACGCCGGTGGTGTTCCCGCCCATGGCAATCAGCGATCCGACTGGGATGCCGGCTGCCGTTTCGATTTTCCGAATCCCGACTACCGCTAGCTTCATGACGAGTTTCATGCCGATTTCTGCCTTCATCGGCGGTTGCCTGATCGGCTCGGCGGCTGTGCTGCTCATGGCAATGAATGGGCGCATCGCCGGGATCAGCGGCATCTTCCAGGGCGCTGTTGACGGCACTCGCGGCGATCGTGGCTGGCGCTGGTTGTTTGTCGGGGGGCTCGTGCTCGGGGCCTGGCTGAGCATCAGCATGACCGGCGCCGGTTTCACCTTAAGGCTGGATTACCCGCCGGCCCTGGTGATAGCGGCGGGCCTGGTGGTGGGTTTTGGTACGCGCCTTGGCAGCGGCTGCACCAGCGGTCACGGGGTCTGTGGCATCGCCCGCTTGTCCCTTCGCTCCGTCGTGGCAACGCTGATGTTCATGCTGACCGGGTTTATCACAGTCTTTGTCATGCGGCATCTTGTCGGCGTGACCGGATGAAGCAGGCGCTGGCAAGGGATGGCATGGCGCTGCTGGCCGGTGCCCTGTTTGGCGCAGGCCTGGCCGTGTCCCAGATGATTAATCCGCACAAGGTGCAGGCCTTTCTGGATCTGGCCGGTGACTGGGATCCCAGTCTGGCCCTCACCATGGCGGGCGCGCTGCTGGTAACCAGTGTCGGTTATCGCCTGGTGCTCAAGCGTTCGCGACCGCTGCTGGGTGATGTTTTCAGCTTGCCGTCACAGCAGGTCATCGACCCGCGCCTGTTACTTGGTGCTGCGCTATTTGGTGTCGGCTGGGGTTTGGGTGGTTACTGTCCGGGACCTGCCATCGCCGCCGTCGCACTGGGCACCCTTGAACCGTGGTTGTTCCTGGGTGCCATGCTCATCGGCGGGCTGCTGGCCGCCCGGCTACCCGGGGCCAATCCCTGAAGAGCCCTGATGCTTAACCGTCCAGGTTGAGCCAGTCGGGCAGGGACAGTCCTTTGGTCTGAAGAAACTCGCGATTGAACAGCCTTGCGCGATAGCGCATGGCTGAATCGCAAAGAATGGTCACGATGGTGTGGCCAGGGCCGAGTTCTCTGGCCAGGCGCACCGCACCGGCGACGTTCACCCCACTGGAGCCGCCCAGGGACAGGCCTTCCTCGCGAATCATGTCGTACACCAGCGGGATGGATTCGGTATCGGGGATCTGGAACGGCCTGTCAATAGCTGTGCCCTCCAGGTTATCCGTGATGCGCGAATTGCCAATGCCTTCGCTGATGGAGCCACCCTCAGCCTTCAGTTCCCCGTGCTCGTAATAGTTATAGAGCGCCGAGCCGGTTGGGTCCGCCAGGCCAATGCAGATATCCGGCTTGCGGGCTTTCAGAGCGCGGGCAATACCGGCCAGGGTGCCACCGGTCCCCACAGAGCAGATAAAGCCGTCCACATTGCCGTCTGTCTGCGCCCAGATTTCCGGACCGGTAGTGGTCGCGTGGAAGTCCCGGTTAGCCGTGTTGTTGAACTGGTTGGCCCAGAAAGCGCTGTTGGGCTCTGCCTCATTAAGTTCGGCGGCGAGGCGTTGTGAGACTTTGGTGAAATGGTTGGGGTCTTTCAGGGGCACGGCCGGCACCAGTTGCAGGGTCGCGCCATAAGAGCGCAGGGTATCGATCTTGTCCTGGCTTTGGTTGTCGGGCATCACAATGACGGTTGCATAACCCAGGCAATTACCGACCACGGCCAGGCCGATGCCCGTATTGCCGGCGGTTCCCTCCACGATGGTGCCGCCGGGGCTTAACAGTTCTTTGGCTTCTGCGTCGCGCACCATGCCCAGGGCCGCCCGGTCTTTCACCGAGCCGCCGGGGTTCATGAACTCAGCCTTGCCGAGAATTTCGCAGCCGGTGGCATCGGACACCCGGTTCAGACGAATCAGGGGCGTGTTGCCGATACAGCCGATGGTGTCCGGGTAGTTCTGCGTGGTCACGTCAATGTTGCTCCAGTGCTGCCAGTTGCGCCGCGTGATGCTCAGCGGCCAGGGGTTCAACCACATGATCCAGGTTGCCTTCGAGGATCTCGTTAAGTTTGTAGAGGGTCAGGTTAATCCGGTGATCGGTCACGCGGCCCTGGGGAAAGTTATAGGTCCGTATGCGCTCAGAGCGGTCGCCTGAGCCGACCAGGCTCTTGCGCTCGGCAGCCTGGGCTTGTTGCCGGCGGCTTTCCTCGGCATCCATCAGGCGCGCCTGAAGCAGTGCCATCGCGCGCGCCCGGTTCTTGTGCTGAGAGCGTTCATCCTGGCATTCCACGACGATACCCGTGGGCAAGTGAGTCAGGCGCACGGCAGAGTCTGTCTTATTAACGTGCTGGCCGCCGGCCCCCGAGGCGCGGTAAGTATCCACACGCAAATCGGCGGTATTGATATCGATGCTGTCGATTTCTCCCGGCTCCGGCAGCACCGCGACGGTGCAGGCCGAAGTGTGAATGCGTCCCTGGGCTTCGGTTTCCGGCACACGCTGCACACGGTGGGCGCCCGACTCAAACTTCAGGCGTGAATAGGCGCCGCGCCCGGCGATCCGGCCAATGACTTCTTTGTAACCGCCGTGTTCGCCTTCGCTGGCGCTAAGGATTTCCAGGGTCCAGCCGCGTTGCTCGGCATACTTCAGATACATGCGAAACAGATTGCCGGCAAAAATGGCCGCTTCGTCGCCACCGGTCCCGGCGCGGATCTCCAGATAAATATTGGCATCGTCGCGCGGATCCCTGGGGACCAGGTGGGTTTGCAAGTCCTGTTCCAGCTGGGTCAGTCGTGCTTCGGCCTCAGTTGCTTCGTCTTCGCCCAGCTGGCGAATCTCCGGATCTGCATCGGTCAGCATTTCACGGGCAGCGGCGTGATCTGCCTCGGCTTCGCGCAGCTGCGCGGTCAGACGCACGACGGGCTCCAGCTGGGCGTATTCCTTGGACAGCTCCCGAAAGCGGTTCTGATCACCAATGACTTCGGGGTCGCCCAGCAAGTGGCCCAGCTCCTCTGACCGGGCTGTGAGCTGCTGGAGTTTTTCCGCAATGCTGGCTTTCACAACAGCTATTATCCCCGTTCATGATTGATTCCGCGTACAGCTTTCCCGGGCAGCCGGTCCTGCTGGCAGTTCTGGCAGCACTGCTGTGCGGGTGCGCGGGGACCATGCGTGAGGACACGCAGGCTGTCAATTCTGCGCCCAATGGTAACTACCACCTGCTGATGGCTGAGATTGCCGCCCAGCGCGGCGAGCAGCAGATCGCTGCCCAGGAGTACCTGGCCGCGGCCAAAGACGGCAAAGACAGCGAAATTGCGCGCCGTGCGACGGAGTACGCCTTTGAATTCGGTTTCGATGACCTGGCCCTGCAGGCCGCTCATCGCTGGCTAAAACTGGCGCCGGACAGCAGCTCCGCCCGGGAATACCTGGGGCGACTGGAGTTACGTCGTCACAACCTGAGCGCCGCTCTGGGTCACCTTGCCGTGCTTCTGGGGCCGGCTGAAACCCGCAGTGGCGAAGATTACCTGGCCCTGGAATCAGAGCTTTCAGACGAAGCCAACGCTCAGGGCGTGACGCGCCTGATGGTCTGGCTGGGGGCTGGCCAGTCGCCTTCGGCCGGCTATCGACTGGCCGTGGCCCGTGCCGCCTACCGTTCCCGCGATGATGACCTGGCCCTGGACTGGGCCCGGCGAGTGGTGGAGGAGAACGGCTCACTGGAGGCGGACCTGTTAATCAGCCGTGTTCAGTTCGGCACCGGGGACGCCGATGCAGCGCTGCGACATCTGGCCCAGATGCTGCAGGCCCGGCCTTTGCCGCTGCTGGAACTGGAATTTGTCCGCCTGCTCGCATCAAGCCGGCGGGAAGAGGCGGCTTTGCAGGCATTGGAACGCATGCTCGAGGCCTACGGGCGGCAGCCCGAGTTGCTGCTGCTGCGCGCGCGCGTCCTGCTGTCCGACGGTGATCTGCCTGCCGCTGCCGATGATTTCCGGGAACTGGCGGATTCGGGTCAGAGTGTTTACGAATCGATTTATTACCTGGGCCAGATTGCTGCCGACGACGGCGATGACGTTGAGGCGATTCGTCAGTACCTGCGCATTGGCTCGGGCCCGTATCAGTTGCCTGCCCAGTTTCGCATTGCCGCCCTGCGAGCTGAGGGCGGTGACCTGGACGCGGCGATCAAGCATCTGGATGCTTTCGCCCAGCTGCATCCGCGCTCAGCCTTTGAGTTGCAGGTCGGTAAGGCGCAGCTACTCGAGCAATACGATCGCGACGAAGCGGCATTGGCAGCTTTTGACCAGGCTTTGGAATTCAAGCCTGACTCTCCGTCCCTGCTCCTGTCGCGCGGGATTGTCCGCGACCGCCTGGGTCAGACCGACCCGGCGATCCGCGACATGCGGGCTGCTATCAAGCTGGCACCCTTTGACCCCGGCACCCTGAATGCCCTGGGGTATACCTTATCCAACCATGGTCGCAGTCAGCGCGAGGCGTTCGCGCTGATTCGCCTGGCGCTTGAGCAGGACCGCAGCAACCCGGCCATTCTGGACAGCATGGGCTGGGCGCTGTTTCGCCGCGGAGATCTGGATAGGGCGCGAGGCTTTTTGCAGCTGGCCTATGACGCATTTCCCGACCCCGAAGTCGCGGCCCATCTCGGCGAGGTTCTCTGGCAGACCGGTAGTCGCGACAAGGCGCGGCTAATCTGGCAGCAAGCACTGATTAATTATCCCGATAGCGCGCCCCTGCAGGAGATTACCGGGAGGTATCCCCTTTGACTCAGCAGTCCGCGGCTTGCAGCCGGCGGGCTGGTGCGCTGCTGATACTCACCCTGATCACGACCGGTTGTGCCCTGCAGCGCACCGTTCCCGGTACCGCGGTGGCCTGGGACGAGCGGCGGGAGCAATTGCTGGCGCTGGACAGTTGGGAATTGCGGGGTCGTATCGGCGTAAAAACGGAGCAGGGCGGCGGTCAGGGTCGGCTTGAATGGGACCAGACCGGTACCTCAACCCGCTTGCAGGTCGCCGGCCCTTTTGGTGTCGGCGCCTGGGAGTTGCGTTGGGATGAACGCCAGGCGGTGCTGAGCAACCGGGCCGGTGACCAGTCCCTGGCCTACGCAGGGCCGGATGCGCTGGATCAGATGTTGGCCGAGCAGGTGGGCTGGGACTTCCCTGCCGAGCGCACACGCTTCTGGGTTCTGGGGATCGCCGCGCCGGGTTCGCGCAGTCAATTGCGCTACGGCGCGGACGGCTGGCTCAGCGGCCTGGAGCAGGATGGCTGGGAGGTCGCCTTTGACCGCTTTGAACAGCAGGACGGCTTCTGGATGCCGCGCAAGATCACGCTGACGGGGCAGGCCTCACGCCTGCGTCTGGTTGTTGATCGCTGGCAGGCCTCCGTGTCGCTATAAAGCGGTTTTCATTTTGGCTCACAGCCATGCAAAATAACCTTGTCGACCCGGAGGTCCCCCGAGGTGTTGTCCGGGACAGCGAATGGGGTGTAGCCAAGTGGTAAGGCAGCGGGTTTTGATCCCGTCATGCGCAGGTTCGAATCCTGCCACCCCAGCCAATTTTTTAGCCACCACCGCGCAGGACCTGAATTGAAAGCCAAGCAGAATCCGCTGCAGATTCCCAATATGGCCATCTTTTCGGGGAATGCGACCCCGCAACTGGCCTATCGGATTGCCCGTCATCTGACCTTGCCCCTGAGCAAGATCCAGGTGGGCCGTTTCAGCGACGGCGAGGTGAACATCGAGATCCTGGAGAACGTGCGCGGCCGCGATGCGTATATCGTCCAGTCGACCTGTCCGCCTGTTAACGACAATCTGATGGAAACCCTGGTGATGGCTGACGCCCTGCGTCGCGCCTCCGTGGCCCGCATCACTGCTGTCATTCCCTACTATGGTTACGCGCGCCAGGATCGCCGGCCGCGGGCCTCCCGCGTTCCGATTACCGCCCGGCTGGTCGCTGGCATGATTGCCGAGGCGGGCGTGGATCGGGTGCTGACCGTCGACCTGCACGCCGATCAGATCCAGGGCTTCTTTTCTATTCCGGTGGACAACGTTTATGCCTCGCCGGTCCTGCTGGGCGACTTGTGGCGTCAGGAGTACAGCGACATGGTGGTCGTGTCACCGGATGTCGGCGGCGTGGTCCGCGCCCGGGCCATCGCCAAGCGCATGGACGATGCGGATCTGGCGATTATCGACAAACGCCGCCCGCGGGCTAATGAGGCGCAGGTAATGAATATTATTGGCGAGGTCGAGGGCAAGACCTGCGTACTCATCGATGACATGGTCGATACGGCCGGCACCCTGTGCCAGGCGGCCGTTGCCTTGAAGGAACGCGGCGCTTCGCGGGTGTTGGCCTATATCACTCATGCGCTGCTGTCCGGCCCGGCCATAGAGCGAGTGCTGAACTCTGAGCTGGACGAACTGGTGGTTACCGACACGATTCCGTTATCCGAGGAGGCCCAGGCGATCGGCAAGATCCGCCAGTTGGGCGTGGCGGAGCTGCTGGCGGAAACCATGCGGCGGATTAGTCTGGACGAGTCGGTTAGTTCTTTGTACGTGGACTGAGTCTGGCAGTGGGCTGCCGCTTTCGGCGGTATTTCCCTTCGGTCGGAAAAACTCCCTCAGGAAAACACCGCCTGCGCGGCTGCCGGTCGCCGTCGTAGTGGGCCACGCGGTGGGGTTGCTGGCGTCTGGCTCGTCCCTGTGGGGGGGTGAGAGGGCGGATTAGTCTGGACGAGTTGGTTAGTTCTTTGTGCGTGGACTGAGTCTGGTAGTGGGCTGCCGCTTTCGGCGGTATTTCCCTTCGGTCGGAGAAACTCCCTCAGGAAAACACCACCTGCGCGGCTGCCGGTTGGCTTGGCGGGGGCCACGCGGCAGGCTTGCCGGCGTCTGGCTCGTCCCTGTGGGGGGGTGAGGGCGGATGAGTCGGGCGGGGGTCGAAATCGGTGGTTGGCCCGCGGGGGGTGCTTCGGCTATTATCGCGGCCCCGAATAGCTGCACTGCCAGGTCGAGAAGCAGGCAGCCGATCAATCAACAGGAGGCCATTATGGCTAAGGGTTTCGATCTGGTCGCGGAACTCCGTGAGGATGCAGGGAAAGGTTCGAGCCGCCGCCTGCGCCGCGAAGGAAAAGTTCCAGCGATTATCTATGGTGGCGGCAAGCCGCCGCGCGCTCTGTCATTTGAACGCAATGCGCTCATGCGCAATATGGAGCAGGAAGCATTCTTCTCCAGCGTGATCAATGTTCAGGTAGGTGACAAGCAGCAGCCCGCCGTGCTTAAAGATGTGCAGATGCATCCGGCCAAGCGGCTGATTCTGCATATGGATCTGCAGCGCATTATTGCTGACGAGAAGATTCGCATGACGGTGCCCATTCATTATCTGAATGAAGCCACGGCTCCCGCTGTGAAGACGGGCGGCGGCACGGTTGCGCATTTGCTGACTGAAGTCGAGATCAGCTGTCTGCCTAAGGATCTGCCCGAGTACCTCGAAGTCGACATCATGGACCTTGAGTTGGACGCTGTGCTGAATCTGTCGGATATCACGATGCCTGAGGGTGTCGAGAGTACCGAGCTGGCCCAGGGCCCCGAGCATGATCGCGCCATTGTTTCCATCCACATCCTCAAGGTTGCTGCTGAACCTGAGGAAGATGAAGAAGGCGAGGCTGCGGACGGCGAAACGCCCGCCGCGCCGGAAGGCGACGGCGACAAGCCGGAAGGCGAGTGATATCAGGCGCCGGGCTGTCATGGTCCGGCGCCCATTTCATTTCGCAAAGAGTCTGAATGGTGACGGGCCTGACACCCAAGTTGATCGTGGGTCTTGGTAATCCGGGTCGCGAGCACGCGAAGGATCGCCACAATGTCGGTTTCTGGCTACTGGATGATGTGGCTGCCGGCGGTGGCGAGTCCTTTCGGGCCGATGCCAAGCTCCTGGGTGAGACCTGTCAGCCCCTGATTGGGACAACTCCTGTTCGTCTGCTCAAGCCCACCACCTATATGAACCTCAGCGGTGGCGCCGTGCGTCGGGCAATCGATTACTACAAGCTGGATATCGAACAGGTGCTGGTGATCCAGGATGAGATTGATTTGCCGGCCGGCGTGGCCCGACTAAAAGTCGGCGGTGGTCACGGCGGACACAACGGGCTGCGCGACATCATTCAGCATTGCGGGCGCGATTTCATGCGACTGCGTATTGGTGTCGGTCACCCGGGCACCAAAGAGCGTGTCACCGGCCACGTGCTCAAAGCCCCCGGCCGGGATGAACTGGCCTTGATTCACTCAGCGATGGATGAGGGCCGCCGTGCCCTGGAAACATTACTTAAAGAGGGCTGGGACCGGGCGATAACCGCCCTGCATACCGCGACCCCGCGGCCTGAATAGCCCGGCCAGCAGGCAAGCTGCTAAGGCGTCGGTGGGTCCTGGATCACCGGAATGGTGGCGGCCAGGTTGTAATTCAGCGCCGCGTCCATTTTGCTTTCCACGTGGAAGAAGCGGGCAACTTTGGTCTCGGGCAGAATCCGGCGCATGCGTTTTAAATATTTCTCACGCAGTTTCACCATTTCGCGCTCGTAGCGGAAACGATCATCAAGCAGCCCCCGCGCGATCTCGTTAGTCATGGTTCGGTAGCTTTCTGAATAGCGGATGATGACGTCGACGCGGACATCATTGACCTTCTTGAGATCCTGGACATATTCATTGAATAATTTCCAGAACTTGTCCCGTTCTTCATTGGTCAGATTCATTTCGCCGGCCAGCACAATGCGCCGTTCCTTTTCCAGCAGGTCCCGGGCAGCTGACATTTGACTGCGCAAGTCCGGTTGGCGGACGTTTTGCTGGGCAATGACGGGGCTGACCAACAGGCTGACCAGGCAAATGGTCACGAAAATTCGATACATGATCAGTCGTCCTTCTTGTGGATGTTCGCGTTGATGTACGCACCAACAATACCGGCCACCAGCACGGCAATATAGAATTGCCCGGCCACCGCGCCGATGTAAGAGAAGGCCTGCGCAACCGGCCGGATGGGCGTTACGTCACCGTAGCCCAGGGTCGTCATGGTTACGAAGCTGAAATAGATCAGGTCAATGCCACTGCTGCCATCACCGTCGAGGTCCGCGCCTCGAAAGCTCCCGGGCAGCAACATTTCAATGGCCATGTTGAGTACGCCGAAACCAATGCCCAGCAACAGGTAGACAGAAATAGCGCCAATCAGCCGGTTGGTGTTGATCACCGTTGGTCGGTCGAAAAGATGGCCCATCGTAAAGGCCAGATTTAGCACGCAGAAAAGGAACATGGCGGTCAGGCCGATCAGTTCCAGCCAGAAGATGCCCGTATCAAGCCAGCCAGACAGGCTGCTTATGAAGGTGATAGCGGCCAGGGCTATACCAACGGCAGTCCATAGTGGGGATTCCACTACGCTCCAGATTGAGATGACCATGGTAGCCACGAATATGGTCTGTATGACCAGTCCACTATCGAATTTAGAACCGTCCGGGCCGACGATGTTGTCTCCGGCGGCAAGAATGTTGTTCAGCTCCAGGGTGATCGGGCCGACCACCAGCATGATCAGCAAGCCGATCAGCATAAAAGAGAAATTAGCCTCTCGCTTTAGTCGCGGCATGGTTTATCAATCTCCGCAGGCTAAAAAATTATGCGGATTGTACTGCCTATTCGAACTGCTCACATCGCGCCATCGGATACGCCGTTCACTGTCAGAAATCATAGCGTACTCGTCAGGCGACTATTGGCTTGCTGCTGTGCTCGGATCCCAGCCCCCGCCCAGCGCCGTGTAGAGATCCACGATGGCAGTCAGGCTCCGCCGGCGGGTAATGGATCGCGCCAGCTCCGCGTCGAAGAGCGAGCGATCCGAGTCGAGAACTTCCAGGTAGCTGGTTACGCCGCCGTCATACCGGGCCCGTGACAGGGTGGAGGCGCTGCGCGCGGCTGTGACCTGTCGCGATCTCGCTGCCAGTTCCTCGCGGTAGGTGCGAATGCCTGCCAGGGAGTCATCCACCTCAGCCAGCGCACGCTGGATGGTCAGCGTGTATTCATTCAGCAGCTGCTCCGTGCGCGCTCGCTCGACTTCGACCTGCTGCTTGGTGCGACCTGCATCAAAAATCGGCCCCGTAAGACTGCCGCCCACGGACCACAGGTCATCATTGAACAGGTCGTCCAGGTTGTCGTCCACAAAGCCCAGTTGTCCGAGCAGATTCAGCGAGGGCAGGCGATTGGCAATGGCCACGCCGATGCGGGCCGTCTGGGCCGCGAGGGCCTGCTCGGCCTGGCGAATATCGGGCCGGCGTTCCAGCAGCTCGGCCGGCACCCCGGTGGGGAGCTCCGGGGTGAAGGTCTGCTGGCCCAGTGAGTCTCCCCGGACAATGGGCCCGGGATTGCTGCCGATGAAAATACTCAGAGCATTCTGTGTGGTGACCAGGTCGCGCCTGACACTGGCCAGAGACACAGCGGCTTCGGCCAGTTCGATCTCAGCCTGATTGACGTCGATGAGGGGTACCGTTCCCTTGTCGTACCGGGCCTTGATAATGCCCAGGTATTCCAGCCGGCTGTCCAGTGTGCGCTGGGAAATGAGCCGGCGATCATCAAGGTCGCGCAGCAGCAGGTAGGTGCTGGCCACATCAGAAATCAGGCTGATGGTGACGGCACGCTGGGCGTCCTCCGTGGACAGTAGCTGGGCCCGGGCGGATTCTGTGGCGCGGCGCAGTTTGCCCCAGATATCCAGTTCCCAGGACAACTGGCCGCCCACGGTCAGGGTGGTATCGGTACCGGAACTCGGGTCGAAAGCTTCGTTGGTGTTACCGCGGGTGCCCTCGCCCAGACCGTCGGCATTCGGGAATTGATCCGCCCTGACCACGCCAAGCTGGGCCCGCGCTTCCTCAACTCGAGCCACGGCGATGGCCAGATTCTTGTTTTCTTCGAGGGCCGTGGCGATCAATACGCGCAACTGCGGGTCCTCGAAGATTTCCCACCAGCGGAGATTCGCGATGGAGGCGCCGGCCTCTGCGGACTGGGTGTACTCGCTCGGCATCGGGTAGTCCGGACGGTCGTAATCCGGGCCCAGCATGCAGCCGCCCATGAATAAGCTCAGCCCCAGGGTCCCCCAGCGACGCATCACGAGCCCTCACTCTCCTGCGGTGTTGGCACGGCCTGCTTATCCCGGTTAGCCATCTTGTCCACCAGGACAAACAGGGCCGGAACGAGGATCACGCCGATACAGGTTGCGGCCAGCATGCCCGCGAACACCGTCATGCCCATGACCTTGCGTGCTTCTGCGCCGGCACCCGACGCAATCAACAGGGGCAATACACCGAGAATAAAGGAGAACGCCGTCATCAGGATGGGACGGAAACGTTCCTTGGCCGCATGCATGGCGGCATCGAAAGCATTCTTGCCCGATTCCCGCCCAATCTTGGCAAACTCCACGATAAGGATGGCGTTCTTTGCCGCAAGCCCGATCAGCAACACCAGGCCGATCTGGGCGAACACATTATTCGTGTAACCGGACAGGAACAGACCCGACAGGAACAGGCCGGCCATGGCGCCGAACACGGCAACCGGTGTGCCCAACAGCACACTCAAGGGTGTGGACCAGCTTTCGTACTGTGCCGCCAGGATCAGGAATACGAACACGATGGCCAGCAAAAACACTGCTGCGCCGGAACCCTCGGCAGCCTTTTCCTGGAAACTCATGGCATTCCACGCATAACCCATGTCCGAGGGCAGATTGGTCGCCGCGACTTCCTCAAGGGCCGCCAGTGCCTGGGCCGAGCTGTAGCCCGGTGAGGGCTGGCCCGTGATCTCGGCGGCACGATACAGATTGAAACGATTGGTGTAGTCCGGCCCATTGGACCAGTCCACGTTGACCACGGAATTCAGCGGCACCATCTGGCCTTCTTTGCCGCGCACGAAGAAGTAGCGGATATCCGTTGGTTTGCCCCGGTACTCAGGCTCTGCCTGCACATAGACCTTGAACAGCCTGCCAAAGCGATTGAAGTCATTGACATAGGCGCCGCCCAGAAAGGCGCCCAGGGAGTCATTGACGTCCTGGATGTTGACGCCAAACTTCAGGACCGCGTCGGTATCGACATCGGCAAATACCTGTGGAACCTCGGCTCGGAAAGTCGTAAAGGCATTACCGATTTCCGGACGCTGGCGGGCTGCCTCGATGAATTTCTGGGCCTGTCGGGCCAGGTATTCCGGCGTGTTGCCGGCCCGGTCCTGCAGCATGACGGAAAAGCCCGAGCCGGTGCCCAGGCCGGGAATCGCCGGTGGACCGAAGGCAATGGCCACCGCTTCCGGGATCTCGTAGGCCAGCCGCTTGTTAACCATCTGCAGGATGTTATTCACCTGCAATTCCCGGCCGCGATCACCCCATTCTTCCAGTGCAACAAAGATGAAAGAGGTATTGGGTCCGAAGGAGCCGGTCAGCAGGCTGTAACCGGCGAGTGCGGTGACGTATTCGATGCCCGGGGTCTCGGAGAGAATTTTTTCGACCTTCTTGGTGACCGCATCGTTCCGCTCCAGTGAGGCGGCATCGGGTAGCTGGATGTTGACCAGGAAGTAGCCCTGGTCTTCTTCCGGTACAAATCCGCCAGGCACAGCAGTGAACAGACCGCCCATCAGCGTGGTCACGGCGCCGACCGCGATCAGCGTGAAGATCAGCTTACGCGCGAAATGCTTGGCTATATTCAGGTATCCGTCCGTGGCCTTGTCGAACACACGGTTGAATCTGTCGTAGAAGGGTTGCAGGAAGCTCTTCTTGCTCGGGTCAGCGGGGCGTAACAGCATGGCACTCAATGCCGGGCTCAGTGTCAGCGCATTGATAGACGACAGGGCAACGGAAATGGCAATGGTGATTGCGAACTGCTGGTAGAGCAGCCCGGTAATCCCTGCCAGGGAGGCGACCGGCACAAACACGGCGATCAGGGCCAGAGAAGTCGCGACGATGGGTGCCGAGACCTCTTTCATGGCGGCTATGGTTGCTTCCTTGGGCGCCAGTCCTTCCTCTTCCATCTTGGCCGTCACGGCCTCGACCACCACGATGGCGTCGTCCACCACGATGCCGATGGCAAGTACCAGGCCCAGCAGCGACAGGGTATTGATGGAAAACCCGAACAGCGGGAAAAAGGCAAAGGTGCCGATCAGGGACACGGGAACGGCAAGGGCCGGAATCAGCGTCGCGCGGAAATTCTGCAGGAAAATAAACACCACGAGAATCACCAGGGCCACGGCCTGAAACAGGGTGACAATGATTTCGCGGATACCTTCTTCGATGGCCAGGGTCGTATCGAGGGAAATCTCGTATTCCAGGTCGTCCGGGAAGTCCTTCGCGATTGCGGCCATCTCTGCCCCAATGGCCTGGGCCAGGGCCAGGCCATTCGCGTCCGGCAGCTGGTAGATCGCCAGCACCGCGCTGGGCTGGTCATTGAAGCGCGTGACGGCGTTGTAGAGCTGCGTCCCCAGTTCCACGCGCGCGACATCCTTAATCCGCACCTGGGAGCCATCCGGGTTCGAGCGCAAAATCACATCCCCGAATTCCTCGGGACTGTTCAGGCGCCCGCGGGTGGTCACCGTGTAGGTGAATTCGGTGCCCGGCGCGGCCGGCGGGCCACCGATCTGCCCGGCCGGCACCACCACGTTCTGTTCCTGGATCGCCGCCATGATGTCCGGCACCGTCAGGTTCAGTTTGGCCAGCTGGTCGGGTTTGACCCAGATCCGCATGGCGTAGTCGCTGCTGCCGAAAATCGTCGACTGGCCGACACCCTGAATGCGCGCGATACGATCAAGGATATTGATGGTGATGTAGTTGCCGAGAAAGTCCTGGTCGAAGGTCTCGTTGGGTGAGTAGAGGCTGATCAACAACAAGGGAAACGACAGTTTTTTCTTGACGGTGATACCGAGACGCTTCACCTCTTCCGGCACGCTGGCCTGACCTTCTGAGACCCGGTTCTGTACCAGCACGTTATTGATGTCGAGATCAGAGCCCACCTCGAAGGAGACGGTCAGGGCGAGCTTGCCGTCATTCGAGTTGATGGATTTCATGTACAGGCTGTTCTCGACACCGTTGATCTTCTGCTCAAGGGGCGTGGCGACAGACTGCTCGACGGTGACTGCGTCGGCGCCGGTATAGGTGGCCTCGACACTGACTTCGGGTGGTGTGATGTCCGGGTATTGGGCGGTAGGCAACGAACCCCAGCTCACGAGTCCCACCAGCACCATGATGATGGCGATGACCATCGCCACGATTGGCCGGCGGACGAAAAACTCAGGCATCTGGAGTCAGGTTTCCTGGAGAGGGGCGCGGGTGCCCGTTTTTGGCGCGGTCTGGGGTTTTACGACCATGCCGGGCCGCACTTTCTGCAGCCCCTCAACAATGACTTTTTCGCCCGGTTTAAGGCCTGTCTGGACCACCTGGTCGTTATCCTTGATCGGTCCCAGTTTCACATCCCGCACTTCCACCTTGTTGTCATCACCCACAACCATGACGCGAAACCGGCCCTGCAGTTCACTGATGGCGCGCCGCGGAACAACGGTGGCATCTTTCAGGGTGGTGTAGTCGGCACGTACCCGCGCAAATTGTCCGGGCAACAGAATGCCATCCGGATTAGGGAAGGAGGCTTCCACCGTGAAGGTGCCGGTTTCCGGGTTGATGGACTGGGCTGTTGCATCAGCCTTACCCGTCTGATTGAACAGGGTGCCGTCGGCGAGGATCAGTTGCAGTACCGTGTCGTCCTCAGCCCGATCCTGGGCGCGCGGATCCTGGTCGCCAGTTCGCCAGCGGTTCTCCTCCATTTCCGTTCGTGCGAGGATCAGGTACTCCCGCTCGGAAATAGAAAAGCGCACCCGAATCGGGTTGATGTCAGACAGGGTGTTCAGTACGACGGGATTCGGTTCCTTGCCGACGTACTCTCCGGGCTTGGCCTTGCTGAGCCCGATCAGCCCGCTGATGGGGGCGCGAATCTCCGTATAGCTCAGCTCGATCTCGGCCAGTTCCAGGTTGGCCTCTGCCGCCCGCACGCCGGCCCTCGATGCATCAAAGCTTGCCTGGGCGGAATCCAGATCCTGCTCGCTGACGGCATTCATTTCTGCAAGGGGCTTGATGCGCCCCAGATCGCTGCGGGCATTGGCCAGGCGTGTTTGCTCCGCAGCCAGGTTACTCTGTGCCTCGACGACCTTGGCTTTAAAAGGTTGCTGGTCGATCCGGTAGAGCAGGTCGCCTTTTTTGACCGTGCGTCCCTCCTGGAAGTAGAGACCTTCGAGAAAACCGTCCACGCGGGCCCGAATAGGCACGTCCTGGGTGCCCAGGGTGGTGCCCACCATGTCCAGGGTCAGGGGTACGTCGCGCTGCTGGGCTTCAGCCACCTGCACGGGCAGGGGCGGCGGGGCAGGCGGCTCACCGGGGCCGCAGGCCGCCAGGGCGCCCAAAGAAAGGCCCGCAATTACGCTGGTCCGAAGTATCCGGAGACTCTTGTTATTCATTATTTATACGCGGGTCAGGGAAGCCCCTATATTGGCCGGACTCGCGGTCGGGGTCCAGTCAGAGGCTGCCCCTGACCAGGGCCGCCCCGGCAGCCAGGCTGTTGAGTTTGCCCTGGGCAATATCGTAAGGAATAGGCGTCATGCCGCAGTTGGTGCAGGGCAGGATGCGTTCCGGGTCCACGTACTGCATGGCCGAGCGGATGGTGGCAGCCACTTCTTCCGGGGTTTCAATCCGGTCGGCGGTCACGGCCACTGAACCCACCATCAGCATCTTGTCTTTCAGGATGGCCATCACCGAGTGAGGCACGTGGGAGTCAGCGCATTCCAGCGAAATCTGGTCGATGCTGCTGGCATTCAGGCCCGGGAATATCTTCTCGTACTGGCGCCACTCTTCACCGAGGCTCTCTTTCCACTCCAGGTTCTCCTGGATTCCGTAGCCGTAGCAGATATGCACAGCCCGAATGCAGTCCAGACCTTCGGCCGCTTTTTCCAGGGCGGCGATGCCCCATTCATTCACATCATCGAAAAAGACGTTAAAGGCGGGTTCGTCAAACTGGATGACGTCGGCGCCGGCGGCGACCAGTTCGCGGGCTTCTGCGTTCAGCAGCTCGGCGAAGGCCATGGCCATATCGGCCCGCTTGCCGTAGTGAGCATCGGCAATGGTGTCGCAGATGGTCATGGGGCCGGGCAGGGTGAACTTCAGGCGTCGGTCCGTGAGGCTGCGGACAAACTTGAATTCCTCCACATGCACCGGCTTGGGTCGTGACAGGGGGCCGGTCACGGTGGGCACTTCCAGGTTGTAGCGGTCATCGCGAATTCCCATCAGGGTCTTCTTGTCCTGATCGATGCCCTCCACGCCTTCTAAAAAGGTGTGCACGAAATGCTTACGAAAAACCTCGCCATCCGTGAGGATGTCGATGCCGGCCTCTTCCTGGTGGCGAATCCACTCCTCGGCGGCCCGGCGCTTGCCGGCCTCCAGTTCTTCGCCTTGAAGCTTCCAGCCGCCCTTTAGTTTTTCAGGTTCCGCCAGCCAGTCAGGCCGGGGCAGGCTGCCGGCAATAGTCGTTTCGAGCATGTCTGCTTCTCCTTATCAATACAGCCTAGTTTAACTGATGCCAGCAGAGCCCCGATCGTCCGGGCAGCTTGCCGGCCCTTGTCTTTGCTCCTTCCTCCACGTTGCGGTCCGGTTGCCGGCGCCGGACGACGACGGCCGGCACGGCAAGGCCAAATCCGCAGCAAGCTGCTGCCTGATGTACCCCGGGTTTTGACGGATTCGGCCGCAAAGCGCCTTATTAGCGCCCGGCCCACCACGCACCCTGCTACTATCCCGCCGCCATGCCTATTCAATGCGGAATCGTGGGACTGCCCAACGTGGGCAAATCCACCTTGTTTAATGCGCTCACGGCGGCTGAAATCGCCGCCGAGAACTACCCTTTTTGCACCATCGATCCGAACGTGGGCATCGTGCCGGTGCCCGATCCCCGGCTGGGTCAGCTGCAGGGCATCGTCAAGCCGCAGAAAATGATCCCCACCACCATGGAATTTGTGGATATTGCCGGACTGGTGGCGGGTGCCTCCAAGGGAGAGGGTCTGGGTAACCAGTTTCTGGCCAATATTCGCGAGACCCATGCGATTGCTCACGTGGTGCGCTGCTTCGTGAATGACGATGTGACCCACGTGGCCGGCGCCATTGATCCACTGGATGATATCGAGGTCATCAACACCGAATTGCTGCTGGCCGATCTGGATGCCGTGCAACGGCAACTGGATAAAGCGGAAAAGCAGGCGAAGACCGGGAAAAAAGATGATGTGGCGCGGCGGGATTTTCTGCGACGCCTGGCTGATCATCTCGGCGAAGGCCTGCCGGCGCGCAGTTTTCAGACTGTCAATGACGGCGAGACGCTGGAAATGCGGCAGATGTTCCTGCTGACCTCCAAACCGGTCATGTATGTGGCCAATGTGGATGAGGACGGTCTGGACGGTAATGAGCTGGTCGAGCGGGTGCGTGAATTCGCCGCCGGTGACGCGGCCGAAGTGGTGACAGTCTGCGCGGCCATGGAGGCAGAAATTGCCCAGCTGGACGAGGCAGACAAGGCGACGTTTCTGGAAGATCTCGGCCTGGCGGAGCCGGGGCTGGATCGCGTGATTCGTGCCGCCTATCGCCTGCTGGGCCTGCAGACTTTCTTCACGGCCGGCCCGAAGGAAGTCCGGGCATGGACCACCCGGGTTGGTGCCACCGCCCCCCAGGCGGCCGGTGAAATTCACACGGACTTCGAGCGTGGCTTTATCCGGGCTGAAGTCATCGGCTTCGACGATTATCTCGCCGGGCAGGGCGAGCAGGGTGCCAAGGAGTCCGGTCGCCTGCGGCTGGAAGGCAAGGAATACATCGTCAACGAAGGCGATGTCATTCATTTTCGTTTTAACGTTTGAACCCTTCCCGTCCATCGCCGGGTCCGGTCCGCCGCCGCGCTTTCTTACTGCTGGCTGCGCTGTGCCTGATTGGCGGCAGCGTGTCCGCCGGTGAAATTCCCGGCCTTGCCCCGCCGCGACTGCCCAGCCTGGACGCTGTCGCTGAACTTTATAACTCCAATGACAACCTGGGCCGCGGCAAGGCCGTGGATGATTTTCGCACCCAGCAACTCGGTCTTGCCCTGGTCATAGAAGATCGGTGGCTGTTTGCTCTGGATCACAGCATCCTGACCCTGGACAAATACGCCGATGACGGCCCCGATGGCCGGCTGGATCAGGTGAGTGCGTCCCTGGGTTATCGCCTGCTGCGCCGGCGTGACAAAAACCGCCAGATCAATCTGGATATCGGCGGCGGTTTTCGCAGCACAGACAATTTCGGTGGCTCCCGGATTCAGAATGGTTTTCATCAACTGGTAAACGACCGGGTGGTGGAGTCGCCTTACGTTGATTCGGACCGTACCGATCTGACAGCCTGGATCCGGGGCGACACGGCCGGTGACTTGCCCTGGCTGGCCGAGGATGCCGGCGAGGGCGGTTGGCGCCCGGGTTACTGGCTTAACGGTGCGACCGTTGGCACCACGGACGGGCAGTGGGATGGCACGGTGTCAGCCAACGCGACCCTGAACCGCGGTTTGTTTGATGCCTGGCTGGGTCTTCGCGGTGACTGGCGCAGCGGTTACAACCAGGATCGCGTGCAGTCGGAAACGGCAAGCAATGAAGAGGGCTTGTATATCAATGTGGGCCTTCGCTATGGGCCCATCCTCGTGGAAACCGTCCAGGGCTTTGACGACGATAAGGCTTTCGGGCGGGTCAGTGTGCTCAGTGGTATGGGCGGCAAGGCCAGCACGCGGCGGTTTAATTCCGGCACTAATCTGACAGTGGGTGTCACCGTCCCCCGCACCCAGGTGGTGGTTCAGGGTCGCACCCCCGTGTGCCGGCTATTTGGCTGTGGCCTGGACAGTCGCTGGCGTCTGCTGGCTGATGTTCGCTACGGCAAACCGACGGAAGGTACCTCGCCTGACGTTTACCTGGAATCGACCCAACTGGGCCTGGGAATCGAGTTGGAAGATCAGCCCGGCTTCATGCCCCGCTGGCTGGCCGCCTACGGTTCACTTGGCGCGGGTTGGCGTCGCGAAGAGGTTTTCGGGGAACTGACCCTGTCGAATGCACCGACCGTCTCGGAAAGCAGCGCCTTGCTCATGACTGAGGTGGGGATTCGTGCTGCCTTGCAGCCACCAGACCAGGCCTGGCGCCTGCGTCTCCAGATGGGCCTGAGCGGCTGGCTGCCGGCCGACTCCAAGCGCGTGGACTTTGCCGGTGGGCGCCAGCGCGTACTCAAGCCCGATGCCTCGCTGCTGATCGGCGGCGTCCTGGACTTCGGCAGCTGATAACAGCTGGCCGCCTCGTGGCGGCTTCGCCAAAGGTGTCTGCAGCGGTCCCGCTGCTGCCAGTGGGCCGGTGCTAGGATGGTTGTGGAGTTCCCATGAACGACAAAGCTGTCCTAATTTTTTGCGCCGACACAGACACCGGTTACCGGGTGTCTCAGTTACTGCGGCGCGAAGATCGCCGCGTCATCGCGGTGATGCGCGAACGTGCAGACCCTGTTCTGCTCGTTAAACTCAAATGTGAAGTTGTCGTGGCCGATCCGACGGATCGTGAAGCTGTTCGCCGGCTATGCGCCGACTATGCAGCCGATCAACCGGCAGTTGTTTCTATGCTCGGTGGTTCTCCCACTCTGAACAGTCAGGGCAACATCAACGTCATCGATGCAGCCAGAGAATTCGGCCTGCAGCGATTCGTGATGTTGACCTCCATCGGTTGCGGCAATAGTGCGCCGGCTGTTGATCCTTTCGTGAAGGCCTTCATCGGCAAATCAATCCGTGCCAAGAACTGGGCCGAGAAACACTTGTTTGCCACCAACCTGGACTGGACCGTGATTCGCCCGGGCCGCATGATGCGCCGCGCCAGTCGCGGCCAGCCTGTGCTGGTGGATAACCCGAATGTTTCCGGCCACATCAATGTCTTTGATCTGGGGGACCTGGTTCACCAGGTGCTTTCCAGCGACCAGTCGGTGCGCAAAGTGTTTACCGCCGTGGACGACGCCCGGGCCTACGACGTGGAGGGTAAGCCCCTGAAACCCGCCCAGCTCTAGGGGCGCCTTGACAGGCCCCGGGCGCAAGCCGAGAATGCGCGTCCTTCTGTC
>JBPCXH010000078.1:0-5692 GCA_051008735.1 Gammaproteobacteria bacterium
CCGCCGGTAATCAGTACCGTGGGCGCGTCGCTGGCAGCCGAGTGCGTACCGGCCGGCACAGTGATGGGCAGACAGGCCAGCAGGCCGGCCAGAAAAACAGTGAAACGATGCATGACGAATTTCCTGAAAAATCTCTGTGCCATTGTGCCCTGACCGCCCTCAACTCCAAAGGCGAGCGCAGTCGGGCCAGCCCGGCTGCATCTGGTGTGATTCCGCCGGGTCCGGTTTCGGACAGCCGGCTGCCTCGCCACCCGGATTTGCCTCTGCTACCGCCGATCCGGCTAGTATTGGCCGACAACAAATCAGGGGGTCAGAGCATGTTTCAGAAACTTAATTTTCACGACAAGCAGGCGCAGCGAACCATCAGTCGCCGGTCGGTTATCGGGGGCATGGGGGCCATGGCCGGTGCCGCTGCGCTGACAGCCTGCGCCGAACCCACCACGGGCCAGGCGCCCGCCGCTTCCGGCAAAAGCCTGAATCTTGATTTCAGCAAGGCAGAAGACAATCTCACGGCCTGGGTGAAGTTGGCGTCCAGCCTGGAAGACGGTGTTGAGACCTGCGGTTATTTTCAGGGGACTCAGTACGCCGACGTCGGGCCCCAGGAAGTGATTCAGCCCCTGTTCCGGATTGCCGGTTTCGGCATGAGCCGGGTCACCCGAATGCCCGACGGTCGCTTCCAGAACCTGCATCGGGAAGTCGTCTATTACATGGATCTGAACGAAGACCGGATCATCGATGTGTGGGACAACCCGTACACCGGTGAAACGGTTGAGACCTTCAACACCCACAATGATCCGGTGAACTCTTACTACGCACCGACCTTCAGGCAGACATTCGGCTCGCCGGAGGAGGGTGTTGAGGTGGTTGAGTTTCCCTTTATTCTGCCCTGGGATATTTTCGGCGATCGGGCCGTGGTGAGTTTCAGCGTGAACACGCGCTGGCCGTCACCTTTGCCGCCGGCCAAATGGCCGCGCGAGAACTTCGGTGAGTGGTATCGCACCAGCGAGTACTTTCAGATTCACGCCAGCCTGTCGGACCTGAACAATCCCGACATGATGAAAGTGCCCTATACCGGTGCCTGGCAAAAAGTCGCGCCGTGGCATCCGTGGATGCTGATGGATAATCGGCCGGGCGGAATTTTCGGTGTCACCAACGTGTTCTCACTGGATGGCGTCGAGCAATTGCCGCCCCATGTGCTGGCATACACCGAAAAGAATTATCCCAGGTGGCTGACAGCACCCACCGAATGGGAAGAGCCGAACATGGCAACCTGGGAAACCTTCGCCGCCGAGCGTACACCGGCACCGGTTAAAGAAGGCAGCTAAACAAACAGACTGTCAGCCTTGGGCGGCTGTCCAGGGCTGACATTTGAGGATCAGCAATGACTAAACCGCTGCAGGGTCAGACTATCTGGGTTACCGGTGCCTCGTCGGGTGTCGGCGAAGGCATGGCGACGGTCTTTCACCGGGCCGGGGCCGAGCTGATTATCTCCGGCCGGCGGGAAGCCGAGCTGGAACGGGTCAAGGCCGACTGCACGGGCGGGCCGGGCGAGGTGCACGTCCTGCCTTTTGATGTGGTGGATGCCTCCGCTCGGGAAGCTGCCGTCGCTGAGGTCCTTGGCCGTCACCCGCGACTGGATGTGCTGGTGAATAACGCCGGCATCGGGCAGCGCAGCCTCGCCCATGAGACTGACCTGGATGTGGAACGCCGCATCATGGAAGTGGACTTTTTCGCACCCGTTGCACTGACCAAGCTGGTACTGCCTCGAATGATCGAACAGCAGGGCGGCCGCTTCATCGTGACTTCATCCGTGGCCGGTAAGCACGCCGTGCCTCTGCACTCGGCTTACTGCGCGGCCAAGCATGCGCTGCACGGTTATTACGACACCCTGCGCATCGAACATCTGAAAGACAACATTGCCTGCACCCTGCTCGTGATCGCCGGTATCAAGAGCAATGTGTTTGAACGCGCCCTGGTCGGTGACGGTTCCGAACACGGCCCCAGTAGCTGGAACAATGACAGTGGCATGACGGCAGAGGCCTGCGCCGAGCGGGTGGTGCAGGCGATGCTGCAGGACGAAGATGAAGTGGTGATCAGTATCGAAGAGGCCCGTCAGGCGATGGACCTGCGCAGTGCGGATCCCGAAGCCTTTAAACAGCGCATGGCCAGCATGATGGAGTGGCTGATCAAAAGTTAAGCCGACGGTGTCAGGGTAGTGCTGCCCGGCTTATTCCCAGCCGTTGACGGAGCGCAGATAAGTCGCCAGCGTGGTGGTCTCCGGTGCTGTCAGCACTTCGGCAAAAGTTGGCATGCTCATCACGTTGTTGCCGCCGTCGCGAATCACCCCTTCCACCGCTGCCTGGTCTTTGCCATAGACACCGAGGAAGTTGGCCCGTTGCTGATGACACGCTTCGCAATGCTCGTTGAATAGCAGCGCGCCGGCGCTGCCGTCGTCAAACTGAGCGCTGCGGGCCGCCACGTCTGCCGCCACGGAACCGCCAATGCCTTCGGTACCGCTCCCCACAGCCACCCGGAAGCCCATATTGGTCCCGCGCCCGGAGCGGGGTCGCCCTACGCGCACGGTGGCGCTGGAGCGTTCGACCCGGTTCAGGTAAGAGCCACTGCGAATCAGTCCAAACTGGCAGCCTTTATCATCCAGCCAGGCACTGCCGTCAGTCGGCGCGTTTTGGTAATCCTTGTGGTTGCAGTCAGCTACCCATTCCCAGGCATTGCCCTGCATGTCATGCAGGCCGAAGTCGTTAGGCTGGAAGCTGCCCACGGGTGATGCGTTGGGGTAGCCGTCGTCGCAGGGAAAGCCGTCGGTTTCGTCGGATTTGGCCTGACGATCACTGATGGACTTCGCACCGGGACTGCGAATATTGGCGTAAGTGCAGGCGCTCTCGGCATCCCGGCCCCAGTGGTAGTTGCCGGTGCTGCCCGCGCGAGCCGCGTATTCCCACTGAGCTTCTGTGGGCAGCCGATAGCCTTTGCCCGTTTGCTCACTGAGCCACTCGGCGTAGGCTGCGGCATCGTAGTAAGAGACGCAGCCTACCGGGTGCTGATCCGATTGCTCAGCATCGAGGGTCCGCCAGTCAAACTTATCGCTCATGGTGAATTTATTGGGCGTCGCAAAACCCATGCATTTGCCCTTAACGTCATACCCTGTCGCTGCCACGAAGGCCGCGTATTCGCCCACGGATACTTCGTATCGGCCCAGGGCAAAGCCGTTGGCCAGGGTCACCCGGTGTTGCGGACTGTCGTTGGTGGCTGGCTTGCCCGTGCGCGGGTCGATCAGCCGGTCCTCAGCTGCGGTACCCATGAGAAATTCCCCCGCCGGAATCTCCACCATCAGAGGGCAGACCTCACAGTCTCGAAACGTAACAGCCGTGCGCCCTTGGGCCGTCGGCGGTTCCGCTGTACAGGCCGCCAGGAGTAGAGCGAGTAATGCGATCAGGTAATACATGGCGTCAGGGTAAGGGTATGGGGCGCCGTCGCTAAGCCGCAGGCCTGAATTTATCCGCTCCATGGGTTAGGTGGTCTTTTCCAGTGCTGTCATTTTTCTTCGTGGCGCTGTGTCCGTTGCTGTTTCCTGTAAATTTTCGTCAAGTTAGCAGAGATTCTTATTAAATATTCTCACAGCATGCGAATTACCAAGGAGTGGTTGCTGGTCCCGGTTTTTCTGTAGAGATCTACTCGCTGTGTTCAATTTGCTTCGCTGCCCGAGGACGATCAATTTAAACATTTCTCGTCGTCTGACGGACTTACGCGGCGTTGCAATCTGATTTGTGTACGTGATCCGATTAGTTTCGGCTGGGGATTTTTGCACTTTTGATTGGCGTCGGGGGACGGGTGGCGGTAGCGGACTCCATGGATGGAGATCTTTATTTTTACAAGGGGAAAACCATGTACAGGAAATTCTTAGTATTTTGTCTGGCTTTGGCAATACCACTGCTATCGGCCGGCACGGCGATGGCGAAAAACAACGGGGAGTCAGCCGGTCGCGAACAGCTGGTCGATGCCTTCGACGCGGCCTGGACGCGGGTGGTACGCAGTGGCGAGTATCGAAGCATCATCAACAGCTTCCAGGAGCCGATCCCGGGCGTGATCGATGCAGCGGACTACATCGTTAATCAGTCCGACTGCTTGCCCAATCCCGAGGTGACGCCGTTCCCGGACAACCCAAAGGGCCGCTTTGCCGAGATTCTGGATAATGCAGAAATTCGTCAGGGTTCGGTGCTCGGGGCCCCGTGGTTTATCAGTGGAGGTAGAAATACCTCGGACTGGTTCAGCGGTGGGCTTGGCGGTTCGGATGTGCTCGCTGATTTGCTGGATGCGATACTTGCTGAAATCGCCAACCATTATGGTACCGGACCGATCGCGGTCACCCAGATCGAAATCCCGTTCCCGTTCAATACAACGTCTGCCCTGCAGGACGGTATCTTCGGTTTCAACGTGAACGTTTTCAGCACCAACTATGCGCCGTTCACCCCGGTGAATGAGCCCGGCGTGACCGTGGATTTCCTGGATCAGTTCAATGCCAAAGGCGGCGAGTCGGAGGAGTTACGCCGGCTGAAAGGACGTCGCGCCACGTGCACGCTGAGCAGCTCCGGTCAGTTTATTCACGTGCCCGTGGGTTCGCCGTATACGATCAACAGTATCGATGATCTGCGCGCCGATCCGAGCATCCGTATCTGTACCGGTAATCTGGCGACCCAGACCTCCAACCAGTACTTCCCGGACAACGAAGTAATCACCAAGCGCAGCTTCGATATATCAGAATGCTTCGAGGCAATGCGTGATGGCGAGGCCGATGTATTCGTCAATTCGTTGCCGGTGCTTCCAAACGCAGCGCAGTTAGGTGTTGCGGGTGGTCCAGTCATGCAGCCTGGCGTGGATACCAAGATCGTTGCCGGTACGCCGTACTGGGTGCAAGAGGATGATGTGGAGTGTGAGGCTGTATTTGTCCCCGGTCCATTCCCGGTTGGCACTTTCCGTGAGTGCGTCAAGGACTGACAGTTAAGAGTGCATAGGAGCATTTGCGAAGTGCAATTGTTCCAGGGAGACGCCCCGGTTTTGCCGGGGCGTTTTTCTTTTCAGCTTAAGAAAAAAGGCGGCGTTTCTGGAGTCAAGCCAAGGCAGGTGCCGGTGCGTGGGTCGATCAGGTGATCGTCCGGGTGCGGCAGTCGGCCAGGGTTGCGGCGGTTCAGACAATTCCAGTCAGGCTGGAGTAATAGATCGCTGTCATGGCCACGCTCATCAGGACCGTCATCATCCAGTGAAAGGCTTGCTCTAGTTTGTACATGTCGAATACTCCCCGCTTAGACGATCACGGTCAGGCTGGACCAGTAACCGGCGGTCAGACAGACACCCAACAGGCTGCCCATGGCGCAGTGAAATACGTCGCTGAAGTGATTCATTTCCGTTCTCCTGACAGTGAATTCATGCCCGTTGCCGGGCGGTCTGTCGATGCAGGTCTGCCCCGTCGACAGAAAGAATTCTGGGCTTGTGCGCCCGCGAAGAACTGAGGGGGAACTGATGAAAAGCTGATGGTTGGCCCGGCCCGGCGCTGGCCGCCGGCGGGGCTTTCAGGCGGTAGCGGCTGCCGGGGCGGCATCCTCGTCGGCGTTCATGAGGTCTTCCTGACGCTTGGATTTCAGCCGTGTGGCGAGCAGCAACAGGCTGCCGGTCATAA
>JBPCXH010000079.1:0-4072 GCA_051008735.1 Gammaproteobacteria bacterium
ACTTCAGCCTATCGACTTGGCCGCATTACTGGCTTCATGGATCCGTGGGCCGATCCCTACGCCAAGGGGTTTCAGCTGGTGCAGTCCCTGATTGCCATCGGCAGCGGTGAATGGTTCGGTGTCGGCCTCGGCGGCGGCGTGCAGAAACTTTTCTACCTGCCTGAAGCGCACACGGACTTTGTGTTCGCGGTGATTGCCGAAGAGTTCGGTTTGGTGGGCAGCATTACTATTATTCTGCTGTTCGGCGCGCTGGTCTGGCGCGGTTTTCAGATTGCCCAGGATAGCTGGGCAAGTGGTCGTCTTTACCAGGCTAACCTGGCCTTCGGAATTGCCCTTTGGCAGGGCCTGCAGGCCTTCATCAACATCGGCGTCAATATGGGCGCCTTACCGACCAAGGGCTTGCCGCTGCCTCTGATTAGTTACGGACGCAGCAGTCTGATCATCACCCTGATCGCCCTGGCATTGCTTTTACGCATCGACTGGGAGAACCGTCAGCCCGAGCCCAGCAAACCGCGCCGGCGGCGGGCGGTGGCGCGATGACGGCACCCATATTGATTATGGCCGGTGGCACGGGTGGGCATGTTTTTCCTGCTCTGGCGGTGGCGCGCGAACTGCAAGTCCGCGATGCCACAGTGATCTGGCTGGGAACGCAACGGGGCATCGAAGCTGAACTGGTTCCGGCGGCCGGTATCACCCTGGAGTGGGTCCGCGTGAGCGGCCTGCGTGGCAAAGGTCTGCTGGCATGGCTACTGGCGCCCTGGCGACTGCTGGTCGCGCTATACGACGCATTGCGCGTGGTTCGCCGGCGCCGTCCACGTGTTGTCCTGGGTATGGGTGGCTTTGCATCCGGACCGGGTGGGCTGGCGGCCTGGTTGCTGGGTCGGCCCCTGGTTATTCACGAACAGAATTCTGTCGCGGGCCTGACCAATCGTCTTCTGGCTGGATTTGCCCGGGAAGTGCTGGAAGCATTCCCGGGCAGTTTTTCCGGCCGCGTGACCACACGCGTCGTTGGCAATCCTGTGCGTGCTGACATTTTTGCTTTGGCAGAACCCGAGCAGCGCCTGGCTGGCCGCACCGGGCCATTGCGGGTGCTGGTGCTCGGCGGCAGCCAGGGTGCCCTGGCTTTGAACGAAACTGTGGCCCAGGCTGCTGCTTTGATGCCGGCTGACAGCCGTCCTGAAATTTACCACCAGGCCGGCCGCAACACCCTGGCACGAGCCGAAGCTGCCTACACCGAAGCCGGTATTGAGGCTCGCGTAGAGGCCTTTATTGATGACATGGCCGCCGCTTACGGCTGGGCAGATCTGGTGATCTGTCGGGCCGGTGCTTTAACGGTGGCCGAGCTGGCTGCTGCAGGTGTCGGTTCGGTGCTGGTGCCTTATCCGGCAGCTGTTGATGATCACCAGACCCGGAATGCACGTTATCTGGCTGACGCCGGTGCTGCCGTGCTATTGCCCCAGTCCGAATTGAATCCATCGCGTCTGGCGGCAGAAATCCAAAGCTATGTGACGGACCGCAGCCTGGTGCTCGCGCGCGCCCGGGCTGCCCGCGACCTGGCTCAGCCGGCAGCAACTCAGGCCGTCGCTGACTGCTGCCTGCAATGGGGTTCAGGTGCATGAAAGATCGCATGCGCAAGATTAATCGCATTCACTTCATCGGTATCGGTGGCGTCGGTATGGGTGGCATCGCCGAGGTGCTGCTGAACCTGGGTTACCAGGTGCAGGGTTCCGATTTGAATGAATCATCTGTCACCCGGCGCTTGCGTTCCCTTGGCGCCCGTATCGAGATCGGTCACCGGGCCGAAAATGTAGCCGATGCCGACGTAGTGGTGGTGTCAACGGCCATTGATGAAGGCAATCCCGAGGTCAAAGCGGCGCAGAATTCCCGCCAACCCATTGTTCAGCGCGCCGAAATGCTCGCAGAACTTATGCGCTTTCGACAAGCCATTGCGGTTTCAGGTACCCATGGAAAGACGACGACGACCAGTCTGGTGGCCAGTGTTATGGGTGAGGCCGGACAGGATCCAACTTTCGTTATTGGTGGCCGGCTGAAGAGTGCCGATACCAACGGACGTCTCGGCGCAGGCCCCTGGTTGGTTGCCGAGGCTGATGAGAGTGATGCTTCGTTCATGCACCTGCAGCCAGTTATCTCTGTGGTTACGAACATCGATGCAGACCATATGTCGACCTACGGCGGTGACCTGGATCGCTTGCGCAACAGCTTTGTTGAGTTTCTTCATAATCTGCCTTTTTATGGTCTTGCCGTTGTGTGTCTTGATGATCCGGGCGTTGCTGCGGTGTTGCCCGACATCAAGCGAGCCGTCCTGACCTACGGAACTTGTGCCGAGGCGGATGTGCAGGCGGTGGAGATCAAAGCTGATGGCCCCCGGACTCACTTCGAGCTTCGCTTTCCGGGGCGTCAGACATCGATAGCCGTGACCCTGAACCTGCCTGGCCGGCATAACGTGCTTAATGCGCTGGCGGCTTGCGCGATTGCCTACGAACTGGAACTGGATGAAAAGGCCATGGTCCGGGCCCTGAAAAACTTCCAGGGCATTGATCGGCGGCTGCAAGTTCTGGATGAGGTGGCCACAGGCGCCGGCAAGGTGCTGTTTGTGGATGACTATGGCCATCACCCGACAGAGATTGCTGCCACTTTGGAAGCGGCGCGGGCCGCCTGGCCTGAACGACGCGTCGTCGTGGTGTTTCAGCCTCACCGTTACACCCGCACGCGGGATCTTCTGGATGATTTTGCGGCTGTATTGACCTCGGCCGACAGCCTGTTTGTTTGCGAGGTTTACCCGGCGGGTGAAGAGCCCATTCCCGGTGCCGATGGGCGTGCCATCTGTCGCGCCGTCAGAGGCCATGGTCGCATTGAGCCCGTGTTTGTGCCGGAACTGGACAAGTTGCCGGACCAGCTTCGTGATGCTTTACAGGCGGGTGATCTGGTCCTGACATTGGGTGCAGGAGATATCGGCTCGGCCGCAGCAGCCTTGCCCGCATCCCTGGCCATTGCCCGGCAGGTGCACCCATGACCGCGGCCATGTCCGAAAGCGGGGCAGCCCGGATGCGACGCCATGAATCTATGTCACGTCATACCTCATGGCGCGTCGGTGGCGAAGCTGAGCTTTATTTTCGGCCTGACACGCGCGAGCAGCTTATCCACTTTCTCAAGGATCTGGACCCGGCGACTCCCTTGCTGTGGGTTGGGCTGGGCAGCAATTTACTGGTGCGTGACGGCGGTATTCGCGGCGTGGTGATCGCCACGGCTCGCGCTCTCGGCGACGTGGAGCAGTTGCCTGACAATGTTGTAGCAGCGGGTGCCGGTGTGCCCTGCACGGCGCTGGCTCGACGTTGTGCGCGTTGGGGGCTGGGCCCGGCCGAATTTTTTGCCGGCATTCCCGGCACCGTGGGTGGCGCCCTGACCATGAATGCCGGCGCATTTGACGGCGCGACCTGGGATCGCGTGCTGAGCGTGGAGACGGTTGACCGGACCGGCACGATTCGACGCCGTTCGCCGGCGGACTTTGAGATCGCTTACCGGCATGTCAGCGGACCCGCAGGCGAGTGGTTTCTTGGCGCAAGTTTCGGTTTCCAGGCCGCCGATGGGGATGCACTGGCGCGTGTCCAGCAACTTATGCAGCAGCGACAGGATAGCCAGCCCCTGGGTGAAGCCAGCTGTGGCTCCGTGTTTCGCAACCCGCCTGGTGATTTCGCGGCCCGGCTTATCGAGGCGGCGAACCTGAAAGGTTTTGCCATCGGCGGTGCCGTCGTTTCGGAAAAGCACGCTAATTTTATTCTCAATACGGGCGCTGCCACTGCAGCTGACGTAGAACAGCTGATTGAGCATGTTCAGGCCGTGGTATCGGACCGGCACGGCGTCAACCTGGTGCCGGAAGTGCACATCGTGGGTGAATCTGCCGGGGATGACACGCCATGAGCGGACGCGTCGCAATGATCAAAGATCCTGCAGATTTCGGACGGGTCGCGGTGCTGCTGGGTGGTAATTCGGCGGAGCGGGAAATTTCCTTGTTGTCCGGGCAGGCGGTTCTTGAATCGCTGCAGCGCCAGGG
>JBPCXH010000080.1:0-22118 GCA_051008735.1 Gammaproteobacteria bacterium
GGTTTCCGCTGCCGGATCGGGTACCGCGGCATCGATATTGGCGGCATGTTGCGGGCTGGTGCCCCAGGTGACCTGGGGAATGATGTCAGCGCAATCAATGACAATCTGTGCGTCGTAACGGGCGTCGGCGTCCGTGCGCAGACTTTGCCAGTCCGCCATCGCCTGTTCCCAGGCACCATCAGCGGGCGCATAGGGCCGGCCTTTTACATACTCGAAGGTGGTTTCGTCGGGGCTAATAACGCCCGTCCAGGCGCCGAATTCCACGGCCATGTTGCACAGGGTGAAGCGTGCTTCCTGCGCCAGACCGCGCACGCCTTCGCCGGTGAACTCCACCGCGTAGCCAACACCGCCGGCAGCCCCGTGGCGACCGATCAGGTGCAGAATCATATCCTTGGCCGTGACGCCATAACCCGGGGTGCCGTCGAACCTGACTTCCATGAGTTTGGGTTTCTTCACCACCAGGGTCTTGGTCGCCATGGCATGCTCGGCGTCGGTTGAGCCAATGCCCCAGGCCATCGCTCCCAGCGCCCCCTGCGTGCAGGTATGACTGTCGGGGCAAACCAGCGTCAGACCAGGGTAGGCAATGCCCTGCTCAGGCGATACAACGTGCACGATGCCCTGGCGCGGATCGTCCAGGTCGAACAGTGTGATGCCGGCATCGTGGGCGGCCTGGCGCGTGGTGGTGATGAAGGCCTTGCCACCGGGCATCAGGGTCTCGTCAGTGCGGCCGGGCAGAGTGTCCACGATATGGTCCATGACGCAGAAAACCTGCTCCGGGTTCCGGATCTTGCGTCCGGCAGCCTCCAGGCCCTTCAGGGCAATGCTGCCCGTGCGCTCATGCAGGAATACCCGGTCTATATAGACCAGCCAGCTGCCGTCGCCCAGATCAGCCACAGCATGCGCATCCCAAAGTTTTTCAATAATGCTACGGCCCATGTAGTGATTCTCCGTGGCGGCGGTTACACTGAATCGTGCCGGCCAAAGCTATGGAAGCCGGGCCATCCGGCCTGCCAGGCCGGTCCCGCGGCGAGCGGGAAAGCATACCAGTTCGCTGGAAACCAAGCATGAACAACAAGGCCAACGAGCCACGACTCTCACACGTGGATGACCTCAATCAACCGACCATGGTCGATGTGAGCGACAAGGCTGTCACCCAGCGGACGGCGCACGCCCGGGCGCGCGTTAAATTACCGGGTGCCGTACAGGCCGTCATCGAGGGTGATGAAATTCAGGGTCCCAAGGGTCCGGTATTCCAGACAGCCATCATTGCCGGTACCCAGGCCGCGAAGCGCACCCACGAGCTGATTCCCTTCTGCCACCCTCTGGGTATCGAGGGTTGCCGCATCGAAATTACCGTGGATGAAGCCGGCCAGGCCGTTATTGATTGCCGGGTGAAGGTAACTCACAAGACCGGTGTCGAGATGGAAGCTTTGACCGGGGCCACCGTAGCGGCGCTGACTATTTATGACATGTGCAAAGCTCTGTCCCACGACATTGTTATAGCCGAGATTGCCCTGGTCACGAAAACCGGTGGCAAAAGCGATTATCAGGCCGGGACGCAATGAAGTCTGCTGCACCCCTGAACGGGCTGGTGCTGGCCGGCGGCCGCAGCCGCCGCTTTGGTCAGGACAAGGCGGCCCTGACAGTGCGCGGCAAGGCATTATTGGAGCGAGCCGTCGACCTGCTGACGCCGAGGGTTAACCAGGTGTTTGTCAGCGTGCGGCCGGATCAGCGTGACGACACGCTGAGGTCCCGGTTCTCGTTACTGGTGGATACGCTTGCTGAGGGTGGGCCCCCGGCCGGATTGCTGGCCGCGCATGCCCGGGTGCCCACCGCTGCCTGGCTGGTCATCGCCTGTGATCTGGCTGCTCTGGATGCAGAGGCTTTGGAGATATTGGTCGCTGCCCGCCAGCCAGCGCGAGAAGCCACTGCTTATGAGGGCCCCCTGAACGGGCAGCCCGAGCCTTTGTGCGCCATTTACGAGCCGGTTGCCCTGGCCCGCCTGAGCACGCTGGCTGAGCAGGGTGGCAATTTATCCCCACGTGACTTGCTCGTGCAGGGCGATACGGAATTATTGCGGCCCCGTCGGGTCGAGGCGCTGGCCAATGTTAATCGGCCGGCTGATTTGGAAGCACTGCAGAATCGAGGATTGTGCTGATGAGCAAAGACAGTAAACCGACCCAGGATGAAGCAGAAGAAGCTGTGCGCGTGCTGCTGCGCTGGGTCGGTGAGGATCCGATGCGGGCCGGTCTGAAGAAAACCCCGGCGCGGGTCGTGAGTGCCTACCAGGACTGGTTTGCCGGCTATCAGGCCGATCCAAAGACCGTGTTGGGCACATCTTTCCAGGCGGTGAACAGCTACGATCGGATTGTTACCTTACGGGACATAGAATTCTCTTCCCACTGCGAACATCACATGGCGCCGGTGCTGGGTCGCATTCACCTGGCCTACCTGCCCAATGAACGACTGGCCGGCATCAGCAAGCTGGTGCGCGTCGTCGAGGCCCTGACGAAGAGGCTGCAGGTGCAAGAGCGCATGACGGCCGAGATAGCTCATGCGATTAACGATGCGCTGCATCCGCGCGGCGTGGCGGTGGTGGTTGAGGCGCAGCATCAATGCATGACTACCCGCGGTGTCAACAAGACGCAGATCAAGATGGTCACCACAGAAATGTTGGGTGAGTTTGCAGACAATGATCGTATTCGACTGGAGTTCCTGAACTCGATCGGTAATCCCGCCTGATTTTTCTGAGTTAATAGTCGATACATCAGTTAAGATCTCGCGCCATGAGCGTAACCATAACAAGCATTGCCGATGGCGAAGCCCTGGAAGGCACCGAACTGGGTGTTTCAGGCTGGCTTGTGGTTGATCAGGATCGGATCGATCGTTTTGCCAAGGCGACGGACGATTACCAGTGGATTCATGTTGACCCGGAGCGGGCAAAGGCGGAACTGCCGATTGGTTCAACCATTGCTCACGGCTATCTGACGGTGTCGCTGATTCCCGCCCTGGTGGATCAGTTCGTGGTTTTCGAGAACGTGGACCGGGTGATTAACCTGGGTCTGAACAAGGTTCGCTTCAAGAATATGGTGCCTTCAGGTGCGAAGGTCCGGCTGCGCAGCAAGCTAATTACTGCTCGCAAGCGCGCCGGCGCACTGCAGACCACAATTGAGCACACCATGGAAATCGACGGTGAAACCAAGCCCGCGTGTATAGCGGAAACGCTGGTCATGTATTTCTTTAAGGGCGAATAACAGCGCTAGTTCAGCAGGGACAGAATTTCCCGATGAACAGCCGGGCTGGCACTGACCAGCATGTCCGATTTTCCCTCAGCGCTGAAGTTCTGCAGTCCGTCCAGGGCTGTGCCATCCAGTCTGGAACAAACGCCGCCAGCCTGGCTTACGATATAGCCCATCGCGCCCCAATCCAGCAGGTCGCCGCCGTGGCAGGCAAAGGCATCCAGTCTGCCCGTGAACAGTTCATTCAGGTTGTCGACAGTTTTTCCTGGTCGATAATCCGCAACCACATCGTAGGCTTCGTAGTGATTGCCAATGGCTTGAACCACGTCGGGTGCCTGGTACGTCAGGCAGACACGACTGCCGCTTTGGGTATGCAGGGGGCGCATGCTGGCCACTGACGGGGTGTCGCGAAGGCCCGTCAAGGCTCCGTGATGCTCAACAGCCAGATAAAACTGACCCTTGACCGGCATATAGCTGATGGCTGCCAGCAAGCGGCCTGCATGGGCAATGTTCAAAATGATATCCCAGTTATCCTGCTGGCTCTGGTACAAAAAAGTGCCATTGACCGGATCCAGGTAGATAACTGTCGCCGCATCCTTATTGAAGTAGCGCGCGATAGAAGATTGCGCTGATTCTTCGCCAACAAAACCCAGTTGTGAGTCATGAGCCAGGGTGGCGACCTCGAAGAAGCCCTGGATTGCCAGATCGGCATCGGTGACGGCCTCAGCCCACGCATTCGGGCCGGATTTCTGTCCAGAGCTCTGCACCCGACTCTGGATTGTCCGCCCGAAATCGCCCGCCGTGACCAGCACCGGCAGGTAATGATCGACCAGGGCGTCCAGTTCTGCCGCGTTCACTGCTAGCCGGTGGCTGCCTGCAGGCGCGTCAGGAATTCGCGAATGCGCGCGGCGTTTGCGCCCATGTCACCCTGGCCCACCCGAGACTTGGAGCGAATGTCTACCTCACTGCCATTGGGTGCCGCGCTGATGCGAATCACCACGTCATCTTTGAAGCCAAAGAAAGGGGTGCTTGCCGTGGCTTCGATTCGACCTGAGGCCGCATCGGCTGCCACCTGCTCCCAGCCCAGTTCAGCGACCACGCCTTCGGCGGCGGCGAAAACCTCCGCCGGTGCCCGGGCGATGCTCAGGGTCTGGATATCGGGGAAGGCGGCCAGCTGGGTTTCAGAAAACTCACCGGTATATTCCGGCGGATTGGCAGCGCCCTCGGCTTCCCTGATGGTGATGATTTCGACGAAAACCGGCGCGTTTGTCACGCTGGTCGACACGTCATGAATCACTGCCCCTTGGGCACCTTCGACGGTCGGGCGTTGCGATACGCTCACCACAATCACCAGAACGGCGACCAGCCAGGCGCCCCAGGCGCGGCCGCCGGCGATGGCGCCGCCGCTGCCCTTGCTGATCATCAGGCCGATGAGCAGCACCAGTGTGGCCAGGGCGCAGAGCAACAGGCCCAGGCCAAATGCGCCGAAGGCAGCGAAGGGAGACAGGGCGCCGACGGCGGCGCCGAGGAGTCCGACCGCAGCGGCAATCAGCCCCAGCCCCGCCATGAAGCTGCCGATGCCGCACCAGCGGGTGCCCAGTGGTCGCTTGTTCGTCTCTGTTTCGGTCATTTTGCCGGTCCCCCGATAGTTATCGATACAAGGAGTTTAAACTGTTCGTCATGCATGAGGTGCTTGCTGATCTGGTCTCCGTCCTGGACCTCGAAACCATCGAGGCCAATATCTTCCGTGGTCCCAGCCGGGATATTGGCAGCCCGCAGGTCTTCGGCGGGCAGGTCCTGGGCCAGGCGCTGATCGCAGCCAGTCGCACGGTCGAGGAGCGCAGCGTGCATTCCCTGCACGCCTATTTTTTGCGGCGGGGTGATGTGAATGCGCCCATCGTCTATGAGGTGGATCGGGCCCGGGACGGCGGCAGTTTCTCCAATCGACGCGTGGTCGCGATTCAGCACGGCCGGCAGATATTCAATTTGGCGGCGTCCTTTCATATCAGCGAGCCGGGGTTTGAACACGCTATGCAGGCGCCCGACGTGCCCGGGCCCGAAGGTTTGCCCGAGGTGATGAAAGTCTGGGCCGCCCGGCTCGATAACCTGCCGCGCAGAGTGCGGGAATTTCTGGGTAATCAGCGTCCTTTCCATGTGCGTATTGTGGAAGAGAACCATGAGGGTGCCGATGGCATGCAGCCCGTCAAACATGTCTGGATGAAAGCCGTCGATCAGTTACCGGATGATCCGCAATTACATCAGGCCATGCTTGCCTATATTTCTGACTATGAACTGCTCGGTACCGCGACATTGCCGCATGGCGAGGAGCGGGTGCTGCGCGGTGAATTGCAAATGGCCAGTCTGGACCACGCGATGTGGTTTCACCGGCCCTGTCGGGTCGATGAGTGGCTGCTGTTTTCCTTTGACAGCCCGAGCGCCGGCGGCGCGCGCGGCCTGGCCCGCGGGCAGGTGTTCACGCAGGACGGACAACTGGTGTTGTCTACAGCTCAGGAAGGGCTGATCAGACAGCGCTGAGTTGCTGCCGGTATTCCTCGGCCCGGTCGATGTACCGCTGGGCACTGCGCGGCAGGGATGCGATTTCTTCAGCCGTGAGTTCTCTGACGATTCGGGCCGGTGCGCCGAGGATCAGCACGCCGTCGGGGAAAATCTTGTCTTCCGTGACCAGGCTATGTGCGCCGACGATGCAATTCGCGCCGATCACGGCCCGATTAAGAATTGTGCTGCCAATACCGATCAGACTCTGGCGGCCGATGCGGCAGCCGTGCAGCATGACCTGGTGACCGACAGTCACAAATTCATCCAGAACCAGAGGTGCACCCGGGTCGGCATGCAGTACCGAACCATCCTGCACATTGCTGCCCCGGCCCACGGTAATGGGTTCAACGTCGCCGCGGACCACAGCACCGAACCAGATACTGGTGTCTGCACCCAGGTGCACATCACCGATAACCGCGGCACCCGGGGCGACATAGAAATCCCCCGCAGTCACCGGCTTTCGATCACCCAGTGCGTAAAGCATCAGCCGCCGCTGGCTTGTTTGGCAACCGCTTCAGCCGCCTTGCGGGCCGCATCGGGATCGCCGACGAATTCGCGCCCGAGTGAATTCAGGTCATCGTCCAGCTTGTAGATCAGCGGAATGCCGGTGGGAATATTCAGGCCGGTAATTTCCTCGTCGGATATGCCGTCGAGCATTTTTACCAGCGCCCGCAGACTGTTGCCATGGGCAGCAATCAGGACGTTTTTGCCGGCGCGCAGTTGTGGCGCAATTTGTGCATTCCAATACGGCTCCACGCGCTCGAGGGTCTCTTTCAGGGACTCGGTGCCCGGCAGGTCGGCGATCCCGGCATAGCGGGAATCGTGACTGGGGTGGCGCTCATCGTCGAGGGCCAGGGCCGGCGGCGGAATATCGTAGCTGCGACGCCAGATGTGGACCTGTTCAGCGCCGTGCTTCTCGGTGGTCTGTGCCTTGTTCAGCCCCTGCAGTGCGCCATAGTGGCGCTCGTTGAGTTCCCAGGCCCGCACCACGGGAATCCACATCTGATCCATCTCATCCAGAATCAGCCAGAGGGTTCGTATCGCCCGCTTGAGCACTGAGGTGTAGGCCAGATCAAAATGGATATCCAGGGCGCGTAATTCTCGCCCGGCAGTTTTCGCCTCGGTGATGCCCTGTTCGGTCAGTTCCACATCGGTCCAGCCCGTAAACAGATTTTCCAGATTCCAGATGCTCTGCCCGTGCCGGCACAGAACGAGTTTTCCTGCCATGGTGTACTCCTTCACTCAGGTGGCTAGTGTAACCGCCCGGCCGGGAGACGTCAGGGGATGTGGGGGGCCGCCAGGTACTGATGTGACTGCATCTCCTGAAGCCGGCTGCGCGTGCGCTCGAATTCTCGCTGCAGGCGTCGACCCTGGTACAGCTTATCTATCGTCTCCGCAGCGGAAATTATCAGCTTGACGCGGCGATCATAAAATTCATCCACCAGGGCGATGAATCGCCGCGCTTCGTTCTCTCGCAGCTCGTCAAGTATCGGCACATCCGCCAGAATGACAGTCTGAAAGCAGCGAGCAATTTCAATGTAATCGTCCTGGCTGCGCGGGCCTTCGCACAGCGCGGCGAAGTCAAACCAGCCGATGCCATCGGCGCGTCGGATCGTGGGAATGTCGCGCCCCAGGACTTCCATGCTCTGTCCGCGGGTGCCGGCATCCGGGGCAATCTCCGAGAAATACGTGCCGAGATTTCGCTCCGCCGTGTCATCGAGAGGGGCGTGATAAATCTCGGCCTTTTCCAGGACGCGCAGGCGATAGTCAGTGCCACCGTCGACGGCCAGCACCTGGGTGTGTTGCTGGATTAAATTGATGGCCGGCAGGAATTTCTGCCGTTGCAGTCCGCCCCGATAAAGCTCGTCGGGCGGAATGTTCGAGGTGGCGACCAGGCACACGCCACGCTCGAACAGGGCATCAAACAAGCGGCCCAGGATCATGGCGTCGGCAATATCGCTGACAAAAAATTCGTCGAAGCAGATCAGGCGCGCCTGGGCTGCCAGTTCATCGGCAACGGTGAGCAGGGGGTCGCTTTGCTGTTCCAGTTCGCTGAGGCGACGGTGCACCCGGTACATCAGCCGGTGAAAGTGATAGCGCAACTTGTTTTCAAAGGGCAGGGCAGAGAAAAAAAGGTCCATCACGAAGGTTTTGCCCCGACCGACCCCGCCCCACAGGTAAGCGCCACGAACAGCTGCTTGTCGCTGGACGCGCGGCCGGAGCCAGCGTCCCAGCAGTGAGGCCCCCGGCCCGGGTTGCGCGGGCGCGCACAAGCCGTCGGCCACGGCCTGCAGGGCCGCAATTGCCTGCAATTGGCTTGCATCGGCGGCATAGCCCTGTGTTTCAAGGGCTTGGTGATACAGCTTGTCCAGGTCGATGCTTTGCATGCAGGCTCCGGCGGGCGGCGCACACTTTAGCGGTTACGGGCCGTGGTTCCCAAGGCCCGGTGCTAAACTTTCGCGCTTTGCGGGCAAGGACAGGCGGATGGCAGAGCGCGAATCCATGGATTTTGACGTCGTGATCGTCGGGGCAGGGCCCTGCGGTCTGGCCGCGGCCTGTCGCCTGATGCAGCTGGCGGCCGAGCAGGATCGCGAGCTCAATATCTGCCTGGTGGAAAAGGGTTCTGAAATCGGTGCGCATATTGTCTCCGGTGCGGTGTTTGAGCCCCGGCCCCTGGATGAACTGTTTCCCGACTGGCGCGAACAGGGGGCTCCGGTCACGGCTGAGGTGAGTGGTGACGATTTCTATTACCTGACCGGGGAGTCCGGCGGCTGGCGGGTGCCGGATTTTCTGGTGCCTCGTCCCGCCCGTAATCACGGCAACTACATCATCAGTCTTGGCGAACTGTGTCGTTGGCTCGGAGAGCAGGCCGAAGCACTGGGCGTGAATATTTTCCCGGGGTTCGCAGCGGCCGAACTGCTCTACGACGGAGATCGTGTGGTCGGCGTGGCAACGGGCGATATGGGCAGGGGTGCCGACGGGCAGCCCAAAGCCGGTTTCGAGGCCGGCTACGAATTGCGCGCGCCCTATACAATTTTTGCTGAAGGCTGTCATGGCAGCCTGGCCAAGGAATTGATCGGGCGTTTTGATCTGCGCGCCGATGCCGATCCCCAGCACTATGGTCTGGGTCTGAAAGAAGTCTGGGAAATTGACCCGGCCCGGCATCGACAGGGGGAGGTCGTGCATACCCTGGGTTGGCCGCTGGATAACGCAACCGAGGGGGGCGGCTTTCTTTACCACGCGAAGAATAACCAGCTGTCACTGGGGCTTATCGTGGGCCTGAATTACAGCAATCCCCATTTAAGTCCTTTCGAGGAATTTCAGCGCTGGAAACAGCACCCTCGCATTCGTCAGTATCTGGAGGGAGGCAAACGCATTTCTTACGGTGCTCGAGCAGTCAACAAAGGTGGCCTGCAGTCCTTGCCGCGACTGGTTTTTCCAGGTGGCCTGCTGGCCGGCTGCGATGCCGGCTTTCTCAACGGCGCGAAAATCAAAGGCTCTCATACCGCGATGAAAACCGGGATGCTGGCTGCCGAAGCGGTATTCGCCGGGCTGGGCTCAGCAACTGACCGCCCCGCTGTGCTGGAGGATTATCCGCGGGCCGTGCGCGAGTCCTGGGTCTATGAAGAACTTTATCGGGCAAGAAACTTTGGGCCGGCGCAAAAGAAGCTGGGCAATTTTCTGGGCGCTGCTTTTGCCTGGATTGATCAGAATATTTTTGCCGGGCGACTGCCTTTTACCCTGCGCTCGCCTGTCGCTGATTACGCGCAATTACAGCCGGCGGCGCAGGTGTCACCCATTGACTATCCCAAGCCTGATGGCGTGATCAGTTTTGACCGCCTGTCATCGGTTTTTTTGTCCAGTACCAATCATGAGGAAGATCAGCCCTGTCATTTGCAGTTAGCGGATCCTGACGTGCCCTTGCGTGAGAATCTGCCGCGCTTCGATGAGCCTGCCCAGCGGTATTGTCCGGCCGGCGTGTATGAAATTGTCGAAGAGGGCGGGGTCCAGCGTTTTCAGATCAATGCGCAGAACTGCGTGCACTGCAAGACCTGCGATATCAAAGACCCGTCACAGAATATTAACTGGGTCGTCCCCGAGGGCGGTGGCGGACCCAACTATTCGGGCATGTAGCTGTCCCTAGGGCGTTTCCAGGGCAATCGCCAGGGCTTCGCCTCCGCCGATACAAATGGCCGCGATTCCGCGCTTGACGCCACGATGGCGCAGGGCATGCACCAGCGTTGTGACAATGCGCGCACCACTGGCGCCAATGGGGTGTCCCAGGGCGCAGGCTCCACCGTTGACGTTAACTCGCCTTCGATCCAGGCCGACATCGTGAATAGCGGCCATGGTGACGCAGGCGAAGGCTTCGTTGACCTCGTAGAGGTCCACGTCTTCTGCCGCCCAGCCGACCTGCTCGTGCAGCTTGCGGATTGCACCGACCGGAGCCGTCGTAAACCATTCCGGTTCATGGGAATGGCTGCTGTGACCCACTACCCGGGCCAGCACATCGAGTTTGCGCCGACGGGCTTCGGTGGCAGTCATGAGGATCAGCGAGGCTGCGCCATCAGCAATAGATGATGAGCTGGCCGCGGTGACTGTGCCGTCCTTGGCAAACGCCGGGCGCAGGGTCGGGATGCGGTCAATTTTGGCCCGCAAGGGTTCTTCGTCCTGGCTGACGACCGTTTCACCCTTGCGGGAAGTCACGGTTACCGGCGTTATTTCGTCCGCAAAAGCACCCGAGCTGGCGGCTGCCAAAGCGCGTTCCACTGAACTCACGGCGAACTCATCCTGCTGTTCGCGGCTGAAGCTATATCGCTGTGCCGTGGCCTCGCCAAAACCGCCCATCATCTCGCCGTCATAAGCGTTCGTCAGGCCGTCGAAAAACATGTGATCAACCACCTGCTGATGGCCCATGCGATAGCCTTCGCGTGCTTTGGGGAGCAGGTAGGGGGCGCGGCTCATGGATTCCATGCCGCCGGCCAGAACCACCGTGGCGCTGCCGGCGCGCAGCAGGTCAGTCCCCAGGGTGGCAGCGCGCAGGCCCGAGCCGCAGACCTTGTTAATTGTGGTGCAGTCGACTTGCTGTGCCAGGCCGGCTGCCAGCGCGGCCTGCCGGGCGGGCGCCTGGCCGACACCTGCCTGCAGGACGCAGCCGATCAGGGCATGGCTGACATCGGCCCCGTCGATGCCGGTGTCTGTCAGGCACGCGCGCGTTGCAGCAGCGGATAATTCTGTTGCGCTGACCGTGCTCAAGGCGCCCTGAAAAGCGCCGATCGGGGTGCGGCGGGCGGCGACGATGACGACATCTTCCTGGCTCACTGTGTCTCCCTGGCTGCGGCCGCAAAATCAGCGCCCGGCAAAACTGAACGTCAGATTATGCGGGGCTGTCTGGCTCCCGCCAAGCGGCCAGCGCTTCGGGGTCCAGGTCCGGCTCAGTCAGAGTGGTCAGCATTTTTTGCCGGCTCCGGGCAATCAGCTCCGGTGTTCTGGCGTCTTTGGTATTCAGAATAGGCGGTTGAATGCTGACAACGAGAGGTCCTGGACTTGGCAGGCGGCGGTTTGCCGCCATCATGTCCCGGCTGCCCTGGATCACCACGGGTACCAGGGGCACCTCGCCGCGCCGGGCGGCATTGAAGGCCCCGGAATGGAAATGCCGCAGGCCGGGGTCCAGATAAAAAGTGCCCTCGGGGAAAAACACCAGGGAGCTGCCCGTGCCGGCCTGTTTCAGGATCCGGCGTGCATCGCTGGCTCCCTGCCGGCCCCGGTGGCGATCGAGAAATTCCGAGCCGACCCGCCGCAGGAGAAAATGCACCACCGGGACCTGGGTCATTTCACGCTTGATGACGAAACTGAATTGCGGCGGCAGGGCGGCCGTCAAAATAATGCCGTCCAGATAGCTGGCGTGGTTAGACACGACAATACAGTCACCCGGGGGCAGGTTTTCCAGGCCTTCAACCCGGGGCAGGACGCCGCAGCAGGCCAGGGTCAGCCGGCCGGCGCCGCGGACCAGCTTTCGCCGCCACGCCAAGGTGGGCAGCACGCTCAGCAGCAGCAGTGTGGGCACGGTCACAGCAAAAAACAGCCCGGCCGCAAATACTCCCCAAATACGCTTTGCCAGGCGGCCCGGGAACTGGGTCACAGGCCAGCCCTCCGCCGGCGGCGTTTATGTAATCCCTTGATATGTTTTGTGAAACCAGTCACGGCAGACCCTCCAGACCTCAGCCCATACTGATTCCTCACCAGTACCGCTACGGATCAGCGGCATTGGTGCCGCAAAGCGGTATCGATGTGGGTAGGGACATGTGAGGCGACGGGGCTGATTATCGTCGCGCGCATGATTAAGGATCAATCCCGCTGGACGGGATTGCTGGGAGCTTTGGACTAAAGTAATGTCGAGCGCATCTGAACAACGACCAGCCGCCTCCAAGGCGCCTGCTGGATCCCCCGAGGCCATCATCGATAAATTTCTCGATGCCATCTGGATGGAACGGGGATTGTCCACCAACACCCTCGGTGCTTATCGCGCCGATCTGGTGGCATTGAAAAAGTGGCTCGCCAAGCGCGATGTCAGCCTGATTTTTGCCACTCGTGCCGACCTGCTGGCTTTCATTGCCTGGCGGACAGAATCGGGGGCAAAACCCCGGTCCACCGCTCGGCAGCTGTCGAGCTTCCGCCGTTTTTACCGATTCCTGCTCCGGGAAGGCACCATCGGCGAGGATCCGACCCTCAAGATTGAAATGCCCAAGGTGGGCCGCTCGCTGCCCGTGTCCCTGAGCGAGGCTGAAGTCGATGCCCTGCTCGGTGCGCCTGAAACGGGTGATCCGCTGGGTCACCGCGATCGGGCCATGCTGGAACTGCTGTATGCGACAGGCTTGCGGGTGTCTGAATTGATTAACCTTGAGCAGAGCCAGGTCAATCTCAACCAGGGTGTGCTGCGAATTACCGGTAAGGGTGACCGGGAACGGCTCATCCCTATCGGCGAAGAAGCCCAGCGATGGTTGCGAGACTTCATGAGTGGTCCGCGCATCGAAATTCTGCTGGAACGCCAGACTGATTATCTGTTTCCCACTCGCCGGGGCGATCGCATGACGCGGCAGGCCTTCTGGCACATCATCAAGCGTTACGCTAAAAAGGCCGAGATCAAAGGCAAGATGTCGCCGCATACGTTGCGGCACGCATTCGCCACGCATCTGCTTAATCACGGTGCCGACCTGAGGGTTGTCCAGATGCTCCTTGGTCACAGTGATCTGTCCACTACGCAGATATATACCCATGTGGCCAGAGAGCGTATGAAAGAGCTGCACTCCCGGCATCATCCCCGCGGTTGATGCCGCCCGCTGTCAGCGGGGCCCCATGCTAGTATTCCTCCGCTTGCCGCCCGGAACCTTGGGCGTCCGGCGTGGTCAATATCCCGCAATCCACGGGCCGACAGGACATTAATTCATGGCACTCGTAAAGCGATTCTCAGCCGCGCTACTGCTGGCGCTGTTCTTACCTCTGGCGACTTCCGCGGAAGATGACAAGGCGGCCTACATTGCCTCACAGCTGCCGGAGGTTAATGCGCAGGATGTCAGTGCGTCACCGTTACCGGGCATTTACGAAGTGCGTTACGGCCAGAATATTCTGTATGTCACCGAAGATGCCCGTTATATGGTGCAAGGCGACATTTTCGACCTGAAAACCGAAAAGAATCTGACAGAGGCGCGCCGCACTGTGGCACGCGTGAAGGCTATCGACGACATGGGCGAATCCAGCATGATCGTCTTTGAGCCTGAGGGTGAAGCCGCGCGGACGATCACTGTCTTTACGGATATCGATTGCGGCTACTGCCGCAAGCTGCATCGTGAGATCGCCGACTACAACGAACAGGGCTTTCGCGTTCGTTACCTGTTTTTCCCGCGCAGCGGTCCGAACACTGAAAGCTGGTCCAAGGCGGATGGAGTCTGGTGTGCTGACGATCGCAATGCAGCTTTGACCCAGGCCAAGCGCGGTGAGGTGATTCAGGCTGCCGACTGTGGCGTCACACCCACGGATCAACATTACGAGCTTGGTAAGTCATTCGGCATTCGCGGTACGCCCGCCATCATTACTGGCGACGGCACCCTGATTCCCGGCTACGTGCCTGCCGACGAACTCATCGATCGCATCGACGGTCAGTCCTGACGATTGAGGGAGTCGGCGCACCCACAAGGGTGGCAGGCTCCGCAATAGATCGCGCTTAGCGCTCCAGCAGCTTGAGCTTGTCTGGCTTGTCTTTCCAGTCGTCGGCGTCCGCCGGGGGCGTGCCGGCTTCTGTGATCACCGGCCACTGCTGGGATAGTTCAGTATTCAATTCCAGGAGACCCTCCTGACCCTTGGGGACTTCGTCCTCTGAATAGATGGCCTCTACAGGACACTCGGGCTCGCACAAGGTGCAGTCAATGCACTCGTCGGGATCAATAACCAGCATGTTGGGGCCTTCGTGGAAACAATCCACCGGGCACACTTCCACGCAATCCATGTACTTGCACTTGATGCAGTTTTCCGTAACGACGAAGGTCATCCTAGTCTCCACACGTCCGCGATCCCGCTCGCGGAAAACGCGCTACTTTATTGAATTGGCCGCACGATGCAAAGCCTTATCGGGTATGAGTATATGGCCTCAGGAGATCCGCAGGCGGGGGGCCGGATCAAGGTGCAGTCGGCTGGTGCCTGCCCGCCGGTTCTCCAGGTAGCGCTCCAGGGCCAGGCGTATTGACGGGAAAGCCAGCTCGTCCCAGGGGATATCCTCGGGCTGAAACAGGCGGACCTCAAGGCTTTCTTCCCCCGCAGCGAACTCCGGAACAGGCAGCCGGGCTTCGAAAAATGCGTGGACCTGGCCGGCGTGCACCACGTCTACGAGGGCATAAAGGGGGCCCAGTTCCACCCGGGCACAAGCTTCCTCCCAGGTCTCTCGGACTGCTGCCTGCGCCAGACTCTCACCCAATTCCATAAATCCGGCGGGTACCGTCCAGTAGCCGCAGCGCGGCTCAATGGCGCGTTTGCACAGCAGAATCGCCCCTTCATGGTCAGGCACGCAGCCAACCACCAGACGAGGATTCTGGTAGTGCACGTTGCCGCAGCTGGTGCACACGAAGCGGGGCCGGTTGTCGCCCTTGGGGATCTGTGATTCGACGGCCTGACCGCACTCACCGCAATATTTCATCAGGCAAGAGTAAAAGATCAGCCCAGGGGGCGCGAGGCGCCCTTTTGACCGCACCATTCCTGCTTCGAACTGCGCCCCCGGGGCGCCTGGTACTAGCGGGATTTGCGGCCAATTGCCTGGCCTTGAGCAAGGGCTGAGGATTTGACTTGCTTTTGTTCCAGCGGTATCTGCTATAGTCGCCGCGCCCGAACGCACTTCGGTCTGCGTTCGACCTAATTAGCCATCCTGGCTAGCCAAGAAATCCTTGTGATCTTGCCCCGACCGTACCCGCGCTTGTGCGCTGGGCAGGCGGATCACGGAGCAAACATACAAAATGTCTTTTGAATCCCTCGGCCTTGAGGCCGAACTGCTGCGTGCTGTGCGTGAGCAAGGCTACGATGAGCCGACACCCGTGCAGCTTGAAGCAATCCCCGCCATTCTGGCGGGCCGCGATTTACTGGCCGGTGCCCAGACGGGCACAGGCAAAACCGCTGCCTTCGCGTTGCCTTTACTCCAGCGCCTGGCCGCTGCCGGACCTGCCCAGGGCAAGCGCCGCGTGCGCGCCCTGATTCTCACGCCGACTCGCGAACTGGCCGCCCAGGTGGCGGACAGCGTGAAGACCTATGGTCAGAATCTGTCGCTGCGTTCGACGGTGATTTTCGGCGGTGTCGGTATCAATCCGCAGATCTCAGCCTTGCACCGGGGCGTGGATGTGGTGGTAGCCACACCCGGACGCTTGCTCGATCACGCGTCCCAGCAAACTGTCAATCTGTCTAACGTAGAGACACTGATCCTCGACGAAGCGGATCGCATGCTGGACATGGGCTTTCTGCGGGATATCCGCCGCCTCCTGTCCTTGTTGCCCAAGCAGCGCCAGAACCTGCTGTTTTCGGCGACCTATGCACCGGAAATTCGGCAGCTGGCAAATCAGTTACTGGATGATCCGGTCTCGGTTCAGGTCGCGCCGCGCAACGCGACGGCGGAACGCGTCGATCAGCTCGTGTTCCCCCTGGACAAAGGTCGCAAGCGCGAATTTCTGTCCCATATGATTGGTCAGCGAAACTGGCGCCAGGTGCTGGTCTTTACGCGCACCAAGCACGGCGCTAATCGACTGGCCCAGCAACTCGAACGCGATGGCCTCAGCGCCCTGGCTATTCACGGTAACAAAAGTCAGGGTGCGCGCACGCGGGCATTGGCCGGCTTCAAGAACGGCACAGTTCGCGTACTGGTGGCGACGGATATCGCGGCCCGCGGTCTGGATATCGATCAGCTGCCCCACGTCGTGAACTACGAATTGCCTAACGTGCCTGAAGATTACGTGCACCGCATCGGGCGCACAGGTCGTGCCGGTCGAGAAGGGCAGGCTATTTCACTGGTTTGCGCCGAGGAAACAGACTATCTGCGGGGTATCGAGCGCTTGATCAAGCGAGATATTCCCCAGGAAATTGTTGCCGGCTATGAACCCGTGACGCCATTGGGTAAGGCTGCACAACTCGGCCGCCCAGGCGCCGGGCGCAGGCGTCCGGCCGGCAACGGCAACCGGCGGCGGCGCGGACGCAGCGGCGCCCGTCGCGCAGCCACTTAAAGCCCCTGATAAATCGACACGGAATAGCAACATGTCTAACCCGCAAAAATTACGCAACATCGCGATCATTGCCCACGTGGATCACGGTAAGACCACCCTGGTGGATCAGCTGCTGCGCCAGTCCGGCACCTTTGATGAGCGCGCGGTATTGACCGACCGCGTCATGGATTCCGGTGATCTGGAGCGCGAACGCGGTATCACCATTCTGTCCAAGAACACTGCCATCAACTGGAATGACTGGCGGATCAACATTGTTGATACACCGGGCCATGCCGACTTCGGCGGCGAGGTCGAACGCGTGCTGTCCATGGTGGACGGCGTGTTGTTGCTGGTCGATGCCGTCGACGGCCCGATGCCCCAGACACGCTTCGTCACCCAAAAGGCCTTTGCCCGGGGGCTGACGCCCCTGGTGGTCATTAATAAGATCGATCGTGATGGGGCGCGCCCGGACTGGGTGCTGGATCAGACTTTCGATCTGTTCGATCGCCTGGGCGCCAGTGACGAGCAACTCGATTTCCCGGTGATTTACGCCTCAGCCCTTGAAGGCTACGCCAGCGAATCCGACGAGGTTCGTGACGGTGATATGACCGCCTTGTTTGAGGCGATTGTGTCCAAGGTGCCGCCACCGGATGTAGACGTAAACGGCGGACTGCAGCTGCAGGTTTCAAGTCTGGACTACGACACCTATGTTGGCATGGTAGGTATCGGCCGCGTCACGCGGGGCACCGTGAAACCGAATCAGGCCATCACGGTCGTGTCGGCCGACGGTCGCGAACGCCGGGGTCGGGTGGGTGAGCTCTATGGTTTCCTGGGTCTGGAGCGCGTGAAGATCGACGAAGCTTCAGCCGGCGATATTGTCGCTTTCAGCGGCATTGATGAGCTGGATATTTCCGACACTTTATGCGATCGGGAAATTCCGGAAGCACTGCCGCCGTTGTCGGTGGATGAACCCACCATCAGTATGACCTTCCAGGTCAACAAATCACCCTTTGCCGGCCGCGACGGTAAATTCCTGACCAGTCGCCAGATCGGTGAGCGCCTGGATCGGGAACGGCAGCACAATGTCGCGTTGCGGGTCGAGCCCACTGAAGATCCGGATAAGTTCAAGGTGTCGGGTCGCGGCGAGCTGCACTTGTCCGTGCTGATTGAAACCATGCGCCGCGAAGGCTACGAGCTGGCCGTGTCACGACCCGAAGTTATTGAGCTGGAAGTTGATGGTCATTGGTCCGAGCCGTGGGAACAGCTCACGGTGGATTTCGAAGAGCAGTATCAGGGCGGCGTGATGGAGCGCCTGGCCCAGCGCAAGGGCGAGCTGCTGCAGATGCTGGCTGACGGCAAGGGCCGCATGCGGCTGGATTACCGGATTCCGGCGCGTGGCCTGATCGGCTTTCGTACGGAGTTCCTCACGGCGACCGCGGGCACCGGGCTTATCTACCATGTCTTTGATAAATACGATCGCAAGGTGCCCGGCACGATTGCGCAGCGAAATAATGGTGTCATGATTTCCAATGCGCCCGGCAAGGCTTTGGCCTACTCTTTGTTTAATCTTCAGGAACGCGGGCGTCTGTTTGCCAGTCATGGCGACGAAGTTTATGAAGGCATGATCGTGGGTATTCACAGTCGCAACAATGATCTGAACGTGAATCCAACCAAGGCGAAGCAGCTGAATAACATCCGCGCCGCCGGCACTGACGAGAACCTGATCCTGACGCCGCCTGTTCGTTTCAGTCTTGAGCAGGCCCTGGAGTTCATCGATGATGATGAGCTGGTTGAGGTCACGCCAGGCCATATTCGTATTCGCAAGAAGATCCTGACCGAATCCGAACGCAAGCGCGCCTCGCGATTGAGTGCCTGATCACGTGGCAGAAGCGGCCAACAATTCAGCCGGGTTAAGCGGCCTGCAAAAGGAGGTTGCTGCACGCCGGACTTTCGCGATTATTTCGCATCCGGATGCCGGTAAAACCACGCTGACGGAAAAATTGCTGCTGTTCGGCGGCGCCATCCAGCTCGCCGGTGCAGTCAAGGCTCGCCGTGCCTCGCGGCATGCGACATCCGACTGGATGGAAATTGAAAAGCAGCGCGGGATATCCGTGACCAGTTCCGTCATGCAGTTCGAGTATGCGGGGCATACGGTCAACCTGCTCGATACCCCGGGTCACCAGGACTTCTCTGAAGATACCTACCGCGTGCTGACAGCCGTGGACGCGGCCGTCATGGTGATTGATGCCGCCAAAGGTGTGGAAGCCCAGACCATCAAGTTGCTGGAGGTGTGTCGGCTGCGTAATACGCCAATCATCACCTTCGTGAATAAGTTCGACCGCGAGGTTCGTGGCCCGCTGGATATCCTGTCAGAGGTAGAAGAGACCCTGGGTATCGACTGTGCGCCGGTGACCTGGCCCGTGGGCATGGGCAAGACTTTTCGGGGTGTTTATCACCTGCTGGAAGATCGTTTGCTGCGCTTTACGGCGGGGCAGAAACGGGCGGGCGATACGGGCGAATTAATCGAAGGCCTGGACAATGCCCGTCTGACCGAATTATTTCCCAACGAAGTCGAGCGGCTGCACGAAGAGGTGGAACTGATTCGTGATGCCAGCGCCCCCTTTGACCTGGAGCTGTTTCTGGCCGGGATGCAGACGCCGGTATTTTTCGGTTCGGGTATTAATAACTTCGGCGTGCAGGAAATCCTGCAGGCATTGCTGGATTGGGCGCCGTCGCCACAGCCCAGACCGGCCCAGCAGCGAGACGTGGAACCTGACGAAACTCCCTTCAGTGGTTTTGTTTTCAAAATCCAGGCCAACATGGATCCCAAGCACCGCGACCGGATTGCCTTCTTCCGGGTTTGCTCCGGGCGTTATCGACCGGCGATGAAAGTGCAGCATTTGCGGCTCGGACGGGAAATGCGTGTGGGCAATGCCACAACTTTCATGGCCAACGAGCGTGTGAAAAGTGAAGAAGCGGTCGCCGGCGACATCATTGGTATCCATAACCACGGCCAGCTGCAGATAGGCGATACGCTCACGGAAGGCGAGACCCTAAATTTCCGTGGTATTCCGTACTTCGCGCCTGAACTCTTTATGGGCGTTCGCCCGCGTGACCCCTTCAAGGCCAAGCAGCTGCAGAAGGGCTTGCAGGAACTGGGTGAGGAGGGCGCCGTGCAGGTGTTTACCCTGGCATCGGGTCGCATTGTGCTGGGCGCCGTCGGTCAACTGCAGTTTGAAATTGTCGCCCACCGCCTGAAAGCTGAGTACAACGTGGATGCCGTCAACGAGAGTGTTGCGTTACACACAGCCCGCTGGCTGACTTTTCCTGATACGGCGACGCGCAGCGACTTTGAAAAGCAGGAAAGTGCGGCCCTGGGTAAAGATGTCGATGGCAACCCCATCTTTCTGGCTACCAATCGTTACAATCTTGAGTTGGCCGAAGAGCGCTGGCCCAAGGTGCAATTCCATGCGACGCGAGAGCACGGAGAGGTTCTGTCGCAAGGCTAAGCCTGACTGAACTTACGAGAGTGCCGGTGGCACCGATTGGGTGGCGGGCACCGGTTTTGAAGATTTTCCATCCAATCTGAACGGCTCTTATGCGTCCTTCATTGAAACCACTGCTGTTCCCATCCCCGCCGCCGCCTGGCTGTTCGGCTCGGCGCTGCGGTTGCTGGGGTGGATGCGGCGCAAGCAAGCCTGAGTAACTGCCACAGCGGATTCAGCGAAGCCCGGCCCAGTGCCGGGTTTTTCTTGACCGGCGAATGACCGCTTGTGGCCGAAAGCAGCCGTTCAGGCTGGTCTGCGGCCGCGCCGCAGCATCGGCCTGGAGCCGGTATTCGATGACGACCCAAAGCGAACGTACATCTATGTTCTATCAGGAACTATGCGTAACTCATCGTGGGTCCTGAAGATTTTATCCAGACGTATTGGCTGGTTGTAACCTTGATTTTCCTTCTGTAACGTTGTCCTCGACGACGCGATAACCTCTAGCGGAGGTCTCGCGTTGTTTAGTCTCTTAGTTATAGGCTGAATATTTGCCGGACTGGGGAAAGAGACACGACCCGATGACGCATAAACCAACTCCCGGTATGGGAAGGGTGAGCTATGCGTCGTATATTTCTGCTAATGGCATCGTTGGGCTGCGGTATAACTCAGGCAGCCACGATTGAACTGAATTTTTCTTTTGAAAACGATGGCGACCTTGTCGCCGGTTCGTTTGGCCGCGTTGTCGTCAGTGACAACATGGCTGATCAGCTTTCTTTTCAGGTTAACGCTGATACCTCGGTGTTGGGCGCCGGCGCCGATGTCGAGCAATTCGGTTTTAACCTGGATTTTTCTGGTGCAGTTTCCTTGATCAGCGGGACCAATTCGGCATCCATTTCCGAGGATGACAAGGTTAAAGGCCGCAATAGTAATTTCGATTACGTGGTCGATTTTGGCCAAGGCCAGCCGTTCTTCCAGTCCGTAGAATTCATCATCGAGGGCACAGGCCTTGATCTTTCGGACCTCCTGAACGCGCCTTTGTCGATGCAGAACAACAAGCCCGATGCCCAGTTTATGGCCCATATTCAATCGACATCGACGACGGGAGGTTCGGAATCCATCGGCGGAGTCGTTCCAGTACCCGCAGCAGTCTGGCTGTTCTCATCAGCACTCGGCCTGCTGGGGTGGATGCGTCGCAAGAAAGCCTAAGAAACTGCCAACACAGTTTAGAAAAGCCCGGCCCAGTGCCGGGTTTTTCTTGCCCGGCTAATGACCGCTTGTGGCCGAAAGAAGACGTTGATGAGCCGTTAGCGCGATGGCGCTTAACAATAGTTGCCACGGCGTTTTTACGAGCGAACACGACTATCGCAATTACAGGGGATTACTACACCCTGACTGCATCCGAATGGTAATTCAGGGCCGGGGCTCAGGAAGTGAGCTACAGGCGGAAAGCCTTGATTTAAAAGGGTTGAAGATGGTGCCGGGAGGGGGAATCGAACCCCCACTCTGTTTCCAGAACCGGATTTTGAATCCGGCGCGTCTACCAGTTCCGCCATCCCGGCCATTGAATCGGGCCATTTCGAGGCCTGAGGCCTGCCCGAAAGGCGCACAGTATATGCGGGGATTGATTGCGGTGCGACCCTTTGCGAAGCATAAGCATCTAAGATGGCAGATATGAGCAAATTTGCTGACATCGTTATAGATCCCGGGATCATCAAGCGAGCCGCGGCGGGTGATGCGCGAGCGCACGAGATTATCTACCGAGCCTTCTCGGCGCCGGTGTACTCGATTTGCCTGCGGTTTACGAAAGTGCCGGCGCACGCCGAGGACCTGGTGCAGGAGACGTTTATCGAGATCATGCGGTCGATTGCCAAATTCAGGGGCGAGGCGGCCCTCGGAAGCTGGATCCGGAGGATCGCCGTGACGAAAGCGCTGATGTTCCTGCGCTCTGCCTGGACCAAGCGCGGCCAGATGTTGGCCGACGACTGGCACGAAGTGACTGAAGGCGACGCGCTGAGTCATGGCATCTCGCGACATCCCGACGATGCGCTCGATCTCGACGCGGCACTGTCCAGCCTCCCGGACGTCAGCCGCACCGTGGTTTGGCT
>JBPCXH010000081.1:0-8273 GCA_051008735.1 Gammaproteobacteria bacterium
ACTCCTGCATAACGAAAGCATCATTGACCGAAATGCAGATCACCTCATCCACGCCCTGCGCCTTGAACAGAGGTGCCAACTCGTCATAGCGCGGGACGTGACTGGATGAGCAGGTCGGAGTAAAGGCACCAGGCAGGGAAAATACAATCACGGTTCTGCCAGCGAAAATATCATCCGTGGTGAGGTCGACCCAATCGCTGCCTGCTCGGGTCCTGAATGTCACTGCGGGCACCCGCTGCCCTTCACGATTCTCAAACATTTGTAACGACTCCTCTGGCAATCTGTTATTTCAATAAACTTCAGGCGCTCAATCTTCCAGAATGCTGCGCAACATCCAGGCGTTCTTTTCATGAATCTGGATGCGCTGGGTCAGCAAATCAGCTGAGGCTTCGTCCCCCGCTTTACCGGCCACAGGAAAAATCGACCGGGCTGTACGAACGACTGTTTCCTGGGCAACAACCAGATTCTTAAGCATGCCGTGAGCATCCGGTGCCACATCATCCTCAGGTATCCCCGTGAGTTCTGCATAGGCCCGATAACTGGCAGGCGCAGGAAAGCCCACGGCCCGGATACGCTCAGCGATCTGATCAACTGCCAGAGCCAATTCCATGTACTGCGCCTCGAACATCAGGTGCAGGGAACTGAACATCGGTCCTGTCACGTTCCAGTGGTAGTTGTGAGTTTTCAGGTAAAGGGTATAGCTGTCTGCCAACAAGCGGGACAGTCCGTCTGCAATAGCCTCTCTGTCTTGCTCACTAATGCCAATGTCGATACTCATAATCTCTGCCTCCGTTGCTTTTTTTTGACCCGGGCGCTTTTCGCTGCGCCCGAACATTAATATACCCTCATCAAATGTTTGGTAAAATCGTATATAACGATTACTGTATTCGTTTATTACGAATGGAGTCAGACCATGCCCGGCCCCAAGGAGCCCACCCCTGCCCGCCTGCCCTCGGTCCGTCAGCTGCGCTACTTCGTCGCCCTGGCGGAAAGCGGGCACTTTGGCCGGGCCGCCGACGCCTGCCACGTGTCGCCCTCGGCCTTCAGCGTGGCTATCAGGGACCTTGAGAACACCCTTGATCTGTCCCTGGTGGACCGCAGCAACCGCACCGTAACCATTACACCGACGGGCCGCGAGGTGGCAGCTCAGGCCAGGCTCTGTCTGCGCGATATCGGCCAGATTGCCACCCTGGCGGATGCTCGGCGTGGCCCCATGAAGGGGCCACTGACCCTGGGCATCATTCCAACCATTGCCCCCTTTCTCCTGCCCCGAATCCTGCCGCGCCTTCGGCGGATGTTTCCTGACCTAAAGCTTTTCATCCGTGAAGAACAGACTGACACCCTGGTGGCCGAACTGGAGAAGGGCGCCCTGGATCTCGCCCTGCTCGCTCGCCCCTATCCGCTGCCAAAACTTGGCGTCATGCCGCTCTTCAAGGAATCCTTTTTGCTCGCATGCCGGGAGCGTACCGAACTGATTAATCCGGAAAAATTCTCGGTGAATCGGGTTAACGCCGGCAGTATCCTGCTGCTGGAAGACGGCCACTGCCTGCGCGATCACGCGATGGCAGCCTGCCGCGTGCGGAGCATGGAGAAAGTGAATACCTTCGCCGCTTCCAGCCTTTTGACGCTGCTGGCCATGGTGGAAGGTGATCTCGGTGTTACCTTCCTCCCGGAAATGGCAGTCGGCTCCGGCCTGCTCAAGCAGACAAGAATCCGCACCTGGCCGATGAAACAGGGGGGCCAGAGAGAAATTACTCTCACCTGGCGAAAATCCTCGGCACGGCAGAAAGAATTCCGTGCCCTGGGCCGGCAAATTAAAGAGTTGGCCGGCAACGGTGACTGACTCAAGGCTGCAAGCGTCGCAGCTCCTCGCCAAGAATGGCAATCCCACGGCGAACGGATTCGGGATCCTGGGCGTAGCTCAGGCGCAGGCACTCATCCCGATGCGCCCACTCGTCCTGCAGGCCCGGGAAAAAATGATGCCCCGGCAGCACATAGACACCCCGCGCCTTCAGACGCCGGTACAACTCCTCACTTCGGATGGGCAGGTCCGGAAACCACAACCAGAGAAACAGCGCCCCCTCGGGCCGATGAACCAAATACTTACAACCCGCCAGGGACTCATGCACCCACGACAGCGCCTGGGTAACCCGCTGGGCATAGAAAGGTCGGATGACATCCCGACTCAGGCTGATAATCTCGCCTGTCTCGACCAGGTTTTGCACCAAAACGGCAGCGACACTGCTGACAGCCAGGCTAACGACTGCATTCAGACTTGCCAGAGCATCGATGATTTCCGGTCTGGCGACGACGATGCCGGTCCGGGCAGCCGGCAGACCAATTTTCGACAGACTCATGCACAGAATGACGTTCTCGTCCCAATAGGGCGTCGCCTCGCTAAACACAATCTGCGGAAAAGGCAGGCCGTAAGCATTGTCCAGGACGAGCGGAATTCCATTCGCGCGCGCCAGGGCGGCGAGACGAGCGACTTCGTCATCAGTTAATACGTTCCCGGTCGGATTACCGGGTCTGGATACACAAATGGCAGCGATATCATCAGCCAACTCCAGTCCGTCAAAATCGACGTGATACTTGAACTGATGCTCCGGCAACTCCTCAATGCTTGGTCGTCGCGCGACGAACAGATCTTCGGTTAAACCCAAATCTGTGTAGCCCGCGTACTCCGGCGTTAAGGGTAAAAAAATACGCCGGCGCTCGCCACCGCCGAATTCACCGGCCAGCAGGTTAAACAGAAAAAAGAATCCGCTCTGGCTGCCCCCTGTCAGTGCAATGTTCTCCGGTCCAAGGGGCCAGCCGTACTCACGTTGCAACAACTCGGCAAGGGCCGTCCGAAAACGACGTTCGCCCGCCGGCGCTGAATAGTCACCCAGCATCCGGCGCAACTCACGCGGTGAATCGGCGACTTCATGCAGCCGCGCCGCCAGAATCTCCATCACCTGCGGAATATGGGCAGGATTACCCCCGCCGAGCATCATCACCGGGCCGTCACTGGCCATGGCTTCGCCCAGATCATCCATGAGCTCGCGCGCACCGGTATGCCGTGTAAAGCGCTTGCCGAAAGTCGAAAACTCCATGAGTTCAGACTTTTCGCGTGCGTTCTGAAGCAATGGAAATATCGGGGTACCAGGTATGCTCAGTCGGCTGTCCTTTGCGGTCCAGCTGCATGATCACTGCATCAATCAGGAAGGGACGACCTTCGCGCATCACACCTTTGGCGCGGGCCAGGGCTCGCTTGAGCTCATCTGGCGTCGAAACCGTAGCAGCTTCTATCCCAAAACTTTTAGCCAGGCCAGCGAAGTCCACGACCGGATCACCCAGGTAACAGGTAATATCTTTCCACAATTCCCGGGTCTCCTTTTTACGCATCAACGGTGAACGATCCTGAATTCGATTGCGCTCGTTGTCGTAACTTAGATTATTGAACACCACGGTCAAGGTCGGAATGTCATAGCGCGAAGCAGTCCATAAGGCTTCGACCTGACCGAACAGCAAGGCGCCGTCACCGACCAGACAGGCAACTTCGCGGTCAGGCTGCGCGACTTTTGCCCCCATGGCTGCACCCAGGCTCCAGCCGAGAGCGAAGCCCGTGGTTTGTCCTACCAACCATTTGTCAGTCGGACCCAGGTTCATCCACTTAAACGGTGTGCGGTAGTCAAGCTCGGCGACGATGATGGCATCGTCCTCCAGGCTTTTATCCAACTCATAAGACACCCGCTCCCAGGACATGGGGCTCGCATTCCAGTGCTCCTGCGCAGCGGCCTTAAGTTTCTCTGCGGCCAGCTGTTGCTGAGCACGCGCCGCCTCAAGGCGAGGTTCAGCAAGCTTGCGCAGACGATCTGCCGTGGCCATGGATTGCACGGCCGCTGTCAGCTCGGTGATGGTTTCCTTCATGCCGGCAGCGATGGCGATATCCGTCGGGTAGGTATTGCCGATCGCTTCGTATTCGACCCGCGCATGAATATTCATGGCGCGTTTGGGCACTGGCGCGGTAAATAGTCCCGGCTGGGGCGCCGGGGCACCTAAGTTCAGGAACACATCGGTTTTAGCCAGGCCACGCGGCACGCCCAGGCCGTAGAAGCCCGCAAACAGGGGATGCTGGAACGGGAAGTCGCCGTAGACACTGAAACCCTGTGCCACTGATATGCCAAGTGTCTCGGCAAGGCCCTGCAACTGCGCGTTCGCGCCGGCACGGGTGACCTCGGCACCCGCACAAATCAGGGGATTGTTCGACTCGAGCAATGCTTGGGCAGCCGCTTCAATCAACTCGGGCTTGGGCCGCATTTCCACCGGTACCTGGAAACGTTCCTGAGGATAAATCGTATCCCGCACGCCCGGCGCACCCAGAATATTCAGGGGCACACGCAGGTGCACCGGCCCACCCGGGGCTGTACCCGCTACTTTCATCGCGCGGCGGGTCATTTCTCCCACCTGGCGGGTATTGTCCACCTGCCAGGCCCACTTGGTGAACTGATTCATGGGCTCGATCCAGTCCGCCATCTGCTGGAAAGCATCCCGGCCTGGCAATTCGTTGCTTGGACCATCCGATATCACCGCGATAGCCGAGCGATCTTTCCACGCGTTATACAAATTGTTCATGGTGCTGGGAATTGCCACACCCGGCACAAAAAGTACGGCTGTCTCGCCGCTGGCCAGTTCATAACCATGGGCCATGCTGGTCGCCTGGGATTCGGCAATGGACAGGATCAGGCGGGTTTCTGACTGCAAAGCCAGCGCATCGAAGAAAGGCGACATGCCCGTCGCGGTGGTACCGAAAATATTTCGCACCCCGCCGGCCTGTAAAGTCGCCAACATGACCTCCGAGCCCGTGCCCTCCATGCGCACGCCTTCCCGTGGTGTTTCACCGGCTGCCTGTGCCAGAGACCCGACCACAGACTGCACGGCGGAGGCACTGAGGCCCAGGCCCGCAAGTCCGGCGCCAAAATCCCGGCGGGAGAGCTTCTGATCTACGAACTGTTTGATCAAATCGCGCATGCTGCCAACTCCTTAGCCACCTCGCGGGGCACGTGTACCTGATGATACGGTGTCCCCCGCGCATGTCTAAACCGGGAGCACCCCAGACCACCTGATGCAGCAGTCCATTGCTATTGCCGGCGGCGGCATCGCCGGTCTGACCGCCGCCCTGGCACTGCAGCAGCGGGGCCGAGCCGTATGTATCTATGAGCAGGCGAGCCAGTTGTCTGAAATCGGTGCCGGACTGACTCTGTCACCCAATGCCACCCGGGTCCTCATTGGTCTGGGTCTGGAGCACGCGCTGGCGTCCCGGGCTCGTGTTCCCGGGGAGCAAGTCATCCAGCATTTTCGGACCGGTGAAGCCCTGCTGAAAGTCTCACGAGGCACTGAATTTGCACGGAAATACGGCGCACCCTACTGGCAGATACATCGTGCGGACCTGCACAACACCTTGCTGGACGCAGTACTTGCCCGTGATCCTGACTGCCTGAAACTGGAGCATCGGCTTAAAGGACTGCGCCAGGATGAGGCGGGGGTCAGGCTTGAATTCCAAAATGGAGCAACTGCTGAAGTGCCGGTGCTGCTGGGTTGTGACGGACTGAAATCTGCCGTGCGCGGCTGGCTATTCGATGAAGGCGAACCTGAGTTTACCGGCTATGCGGTCTGGCGAGGCATGGTGCCGCGGACCGCTCTTTCAGCAAAGGCCCTGACCATCCCCGCCGGCCTGTTCATCGGCCCCGACCGAATGCTCGCCCGCTATTCGCTGCGTGACGGCGCACTCATTAACTACGCGGCATCTCAACGCCGCGACACCTGGACTGAAGAAGGCTGGACAATCAACGCACCCGTAGCAGAGTTGCTGGATCTTTTCGCCGACTTTCACCCCACGGCCAGGGAAATCATGGCCGCAACACCTGCAGACAGTTGCTTCCGCTGGGGCCTGTTTTCCCGACAGCCTTTGCAAGAATGGTCGCGCGGTCGCGTTGCTTTGCTGGGCGACGCAGCCCACCCAACCCTGCCCTTCCTGGGCCAGGGCGCCAACCTGGCTATAGAAGACGGACTGGTCGCAGCTCGCGCGCTGGTCAGTTACTCGGACTCTGCCGAAGCCTTACGGAATTACAGCGCGACAAGGGTTAAACGCGGTACACGGGTAATGCAACAATCAGTCACAGCGGTAGAGCGCTACTTCAATTCAACCAGCACGGAGTTTGATCCGAGCCGACTGGTGAATGAAGAAAGCCTCGGTCTCTTTGACTACGACGCAAGCACAGTGCCTATCGAAGGCTGAGCACCTAAGTACCCCCAAAACGATAGTTGGCCCGCACACCGAATACGCGAGGCGGCGGCAGAAAAGCCGACCGGTAAAGAGGCAGGTCCACCATCACAGCATCCCGAGGCTGCTGGTCTTCCGGGTCCAGTCCGGGCGTGAAGTCCAGACCGCTACCCAGCACGAAGCAACATCCCAAGCCAGGGCCACCACCGGAAGACCTGACGGTATCATCGTCGAAAACATTATCAACGTAAGCCAGCACTTCCCAGGTTTCCGACTGAAGACCCACGCGGAAATCAGCGTTCCAGAATTCGTCAGTGTAGAAATTATTGGTGATGTCTGAATACCGTTTGTCAGTCCATTGCACATCGGTCTCAATGTAAAAGGACAGATCAGAGGGCAGCGCACGCGCGTAACGCAACTGCCCCACGAAAGAGCCCTCGGGCGCATTCTCCAAGTCATTGCCGCTGTAATCGATAGAGCACAACTCGGTGTCGCCGACCACCACGGGGGTGCAATTTCCACCGTTCGCGGTCGTGGCAATGCTGCCGTTGGCTACCTGAAAATTTTTGTATTCGGAGTCCAGCCACTGGTAACCGCCGGATACCGTCCAGTTGCCGCCGATGAATTCTGCGAGAGGCGCCCAGGTCACATCGAACTCCGCTCCCCAGACTGATGCCTCAGCCGCATTGACAGTTTTGCTCACCACCCGGTCCCCGGTGCTATTGAGCACGGAAGTCAGGGCCTGCTTGTCCTGAAAATCCTGAAAGAAAAATGCGCCATTCAGGCGAACAGTGCGATCAAACCATTCGGTTTTCGCACCCACTTCCCAGACATCCTGCTTTTCAGGTTCAAATTCGGCCAATTCCTCATCGAGGAAGGAAGCGCCGACGGTCAGCAGAGAGTAGCCGCCGGGCTTACGAGCCTTGGCCCAGGAAGCATAGAGCAGCATGTCATCCTGTGCCTGCCAGTCCAGAGTCACTTTGGGCAGGAACCAGTTTTCCTTGGACTCTAACCTGCCGGTACACCAGGGATTAAAGGTATCAATACCGTCGGGTGCACCGTCGCCGTCAACATCATCCTCCGGGCCAAAATCGATAGAGCGCTGAACTCGCTCAGGATTCTGTTGCCGGCAAACATCGGGAATACCATCAATAAGTCCTGGCCCGTCAACCGGGTCCTGGGCATCGAAAGAATCAGCAAAGAAATTTCCGTCAGCCAGCCAGTCTCCGAACGGCTGGCAAGCCCGGAAAAAGATACCGCAAGGATTCAGTCCACCGGGCCCGCCAGATGCACCTGAATCATAAGCGACAGGCCCTTTGACCTTGATCTGCTCACGGCTGAACCGGCCTTCAAACTTGATCAGCCAGTCTTCCGCCAGCTCAAAATCCAGCTCCGTATACACAGACCAATGATCGGTTTCACGATTGGCGGGACTTTGCCCCCTAAACCCATAGGCCGCATTCTGGTAGGGCAAAACCGGCGTCTCGGTATAGCCTGGGCAATCGTCGCTGCCCGTCAAGGGAAAGACGTTGCCGGTCGAGCTTTGCCAGGTGCAGTGACTGCCAGAAGCCTGAGCTGTTATAGAGCGACTGTCATTCTGAACATCTTCATTCCAGTACTGGGCGCCAACGACCATATTCAGAGGGCCTTCGATGTCTGTCCGGTAGCGAATTTCCAGGCTTGTCTGCTCAGTCACTTTGTCGTTATCGAAGGAAAAAGTATTGACGTTGTCATCGCCGAAGATGCTGTTTGACGGAATGCCGAAGGAATTTGAATCCTGAGTTTCGGAATTATCATCACGCAGGTAGCCGCCCCAGAAATTGAAACTACCCCGCTCAAGAGCGAGTTCAGCATTCAGGGCCACTCGCCAGAAGTCGCGATCAAAACCATCGAAATCTTTGCCGGGTGAATTGGGGTCTGTCCCTATAACCGCTTTCAGATCATCGCCGTCCGGAAACTGGCCGGCAAAGCCAAAGGTCTGATATTCACAGTACGGGTAAAGGGAGGG
>JBPCXH010000082.1:0-3767 GCA_051008735.1 Gammaproteobacteria bacterium
GGCTGTCTGTGGGTGATGTGGCTTTTGTTATGGCCAGTAACGACGCCCGCGGCGTCTTCGAACGGGTGCGGGCCAGTGGTGTGCAATTGTTGGCAGAGCCCAGGGAGGACAGTGTGCCTAAAACAGGGGGCGGCGAAATTCGGATGATCACCAGCAGTTTTTTTGATCCAGATGGCTTCTTCATTGAAGTAAACCAGCGATTGTCGGGTTGAGCAGAATCATGACAGTAAAAGAATCAGCAGCTATCCAGGGCCCGCGGCGAATCTACGCCGATACAAGGCTTGGGCAAATGTACTTGCAGCTTTGGCCCGGACCGCCCGAAGCGAATGATCCACCGGTTGTTTGCCTGCACCCCATTCCTTATTCGGGTGTTTATTTCGACCATTTTGCCGCCGAATTATCGCGTCGCTTCACCGTTATTACGCCGGACCTGATGGGCTATGGCGGTTCAGCTCCGCTGGCGGAGCCGGTGGAACTGGAGCAACACGCGGCCGCCGTGGCAGATGCTTTGCAGGAGCAGGGTATCGGGCAATATATCCCCCTGGGTTTTCATACCGGCTCGGCCGTGGCCGGCGAACTGGCCCTCGTGCGCCCCAAGCGTGTGCCCAGGCTGGTGATGATTACTTACCCCCTGATGAATGAAGACGACCGATCCAAACAGCTGCAGGGCCTGGGGCGTGGGTCCCTGTCCGGGGAAGATCTGGAATGTTTGCGGCGACGCTGGCGTTTTACGGTAAGCAATCGGGCTGCCGGTATGCCGCTGGATCGAGCTATCGTTAACTTCACCGAAGAGCTGCGAGCGGGGGATAACGCCTGGTTTGGGTTTTATTCCATGTTCAGCTATCGGCCTGAAGATCGCCTGCCGCAGATCAAACAACCGGCCCTGGTATTGAATATCGAGGGTTCAATGAAAGAGGCAACGCGAGCCGCAGCAGAAATGCTGAGCCTTGCTGCCTATGAAGAATTTTCAAGTATGAGTCGCGGCATCTTTGAATTGCATGCCACCAAACTGGCGGGGGCCGTGAGTGCTTTCTGTCTGGCGGAGCCTGATGCTTAGCCTGCTGTGAGCCGGCAAATGCGCAAAGTCCGCCTGTGGATTAACAGCAAGAGGGTGGGCTGCTCCTGCTGGAATCGTGCAAAGACGCAGACCCAGCAGGGCAGCTATTGAAGGGTATCTCCAAAGCACAGGAAGCGCCCTACCAGATCTGCACCCGATCATTCGGAGCCAGGTACATGCCCGCACCTTCCTCAACCGTGAAGGCTCGGTAGAATTCCGGGGTATTACGCAGGACGCCCGTCACCCGGTAGCGGGCCGGCGAATGCGGGTCGCTGAGCAGAATCTCCCGAAGCAGTTCGTCCCGATACTGGCTGCGCCAGCTTTGGGCGTAACCAATAAAAAACCGTTGCTCGGCATTGAACCCCTCAATGATCGGCGCCGGGTTTCCGTCCAGGGATATCTCATAAGCACGATAGGCCATGGTGAGCCCCGCCAGATCCGCAATGTTTTCGCCCAGGGTCAGTTCGCCGTTGATGGCCAGGTCCGGCAGGGGCTGAAAGCTTGAATACTGGTCAACCAGCCCTTGGGCCCGGCTTTCGTATTCCGCGGCATCCTCTTCAGTCCACCAGTCACGAAGACGTCCTGTGCCGTCGAACTTTCGGCCCTGGTCATCAAAGCCGTGGCTGAACTCATGACCGATCACGGCACCAATGGCTCCATAATTCAGAGCATTGTCTGCGGTCGGATCAAAGAAAGGCGCTTGCAGTATCGCGGCCGGGAAAACGATCTCGTTCCACGTTGGCCGATAGTACGCATTGACAGTTTGCGGGGTCATGCCCCACTCGCTTCGATCCACGGGTTTGCCCAGCTTCGCCAACTGGCGATCGTGTTCGAATTTTCTTGCACGGCGAACATTACCGGCCAGGTCATCCGGCCTGATTTCCAGGGCTGTGTAATCGCGCCAGATATCCGGATAGCCAATCTTGTAGCTGAATTTTTCCAGCTTATCGCGCGCTTCCTGCCGCGTGGCTTCGCTCATCCACTCGAGTTCGTCAATGGATGCGCCAAAGGCCAGCCGCAGGTTTTCCACCAGTTCCTGAACACGTGCTTTGGACTCTGGCGGAAAGTGTCGGGCGACGTATTCCTTGCCGATCAACTCGCCGATGGCGCCATTGAGCAGCCGAATACCACGTTTCCAGCGGGGCTTAATCTCTTTCTGTCCACGCAGAATACGTCGCTGGAAATCGAAATCCTCCTCCACGAAAGGCTCACTGAGATAGCGCGCATGAGCTTTCAGCAGCTTGAAGCGCAGGTAGGTGCGCCAGTCCTTCATCGATGTCTCTTGTAATAGTGTTCCAAGGGCCTGGAAGTAATCTGTCTGCGCGATGACCAGCCGTTCCTGCTCGCCGAAACCCCCGGCAACCAGAAACGCTGGCCAGTCAAAGCCGGGGCTGAGGGCAGCTGCTTCGGCTTGGTTGTACTGATTACGGTAGATGCGCTCGCGATCCCGATTCTGGACTCGGGTCCATTGTTGTTCTGCGATCTGGGTTTCCACGGCGAGAACAGTTGCGGCCGCGGTCGCGGAATCCTTCCAGCCCGCCAGCTCATGCATTTTCTCGATGTGGTCCTGGTAACGGGCGCGGACGTCGACCAGTTTAGGGTTGTCTTCCAGGTAGTAATCGCGATCTGGCATCCCCAAACCGCTTTGCCAGAAATAGCTCAGGGGTTGGTTCGGGTTTGTCGCGTCTGCATCGATATAAAAGTCGAGGGGAACCTGGATGCCCAGTCCCAGGGCGCGACCCAGGTAGGCTATTAATTCATCGTGACTGGCCAGGGCATCGATCCGTTCGAGTTCATCAGTCAGTGGCCTGATGCCCAGGGTATCGACTGCGTCGGTGGCCATGAAGCTCTGGTACAGATCAACGATTTTTTGGACGTCACTGCCGGGGTCGGAATCCTGTCTGCTGCCCTCGTCCACGATCGCGCGCAGTTGCAACTCCGCTTGTTCGGCCAGCATCTGCATGACCCCGTAGCTCGACCAGTCGGCAGGTATTTCCGTGCGATTCAGCCATTCACTGTTCACAAAGCCGAAAAAATCGTCTGCGGCGCTGAGGGTGGTGCTCAGGTCGGCGGGCGAAAAGCCCAGTCGCTGGTCCGCAGCAGGGGTGAGTTCGGGGTCTGTTTCACAGCCGGCCAGCAGCAGGCAGGCCAGGCCTGTGATTAGGTAACGCATAGCAGTCATTCCTGATAAACAGGGTCAGCATGGTAGCTGCCAAGGCGGGCTCCCGTCATACCCCGCCGGGGCCATCCAGCTTGCGGACTGTCTGGCGAGATTGGCTCTTGTTGACATACTGTTGACACAAGAGCTCTCATAGCAGAGATATCTGTGGATAGAATCATTCGGACCAGGCTGCGTTCTTGCAGCCATAGTTGATTCAGAACGAGGTAGACATGACTCAGTTGAACAGATTGCATCCACGGCTGGCAGCCGCACTTATTGGGGCGGCCTTGCTGTCGGTCGGACCGCTATCAGTTCAGGCCGGTGCCCATAGCGGAGGCAAAGTCGACCACTCCACGATGGACCACTCAAAGATGGACCACGCCGGTGGCGACATGATGGCCATGGGTGAGCAGCGTGACGACAAGGGCCGTCGGCTTTACGGGATGAAACACAACGTCTCGCCGGCAATGGCTAATGAATTGCGCGCGAACATTCCACTGTTTGCCAGTTACAGTGATGCCGAGATCGATCTCAGCATGGAAATGATGG
>JBPCXH010000083.1:0-2545 GCA_051008735.1 Gammaproteobacteria bacterium
CACGAACTGACCAGGCTGACAGTCGGCCTCAGTGCCGCGGGCGGCCCCGTCGTGGGAACGGATTACCAGGCTGCCGTCAATTCCCTTTTACTGGATAACTTTGGCTCGCCCGGTCAGGCGGGCGGGACTGAGCTGACCACTGTGCCAACACCAGCAGCGGGATGGTTAATGGGCTCAGCCCTGGGCTGCGTCGGCGTCTGGGCGCGCCGCCGGGGCCGGGCCTGTGCGCTACCCGGCAGCAGGCTCTAGACTGGAAGCAGTCATTTTTCCGGAGAATTCCTATGGTCCAGCCAGAACCCCTGTTGCAAAGGATTCCACGGGTCGAGCTTCCACCGGATATGCAGGCAGTCTGGGATAGCGCCACTCAGGTTACAGGCGATGCCACGTTCATTGAGGTCTCCGGCAATGATCCAGACAGCTTTCGCTGGTACCTCAAAAGTTTTTATGAGGAGCGTTTTTATGGCAGCCGGCTACCGCGCCGCATACTGGAACTCGTAAGGCTGCGCCTGGCCAATCTGCATGGGTGCGCTTTCTGCAATAAAGGCGACCGGGCCCAGGCGCTGGCCGCCGGCATGACGGAAGCAGAGCTGGATTCCTTACCGGACTATGAAAACGGCCCTTTCAGCGAGCGGGAACGCGCGATTCTTTCACTGACCGACCACATGGCTCTGACCAACGCTAATGGGCGCCTGACAGCTCCACTTTATGCGCGCTTACACCCGCACTTCAGTGACAGCGAACTGTATGAACTGGGCATGATCATGGCCGTTCTGTGCGGTATGGCAAAGTTCCTGTTCGTTTTTGATCTGGTGGAAAAGGAACCCGGCTGTCCTTTTGGCTAAAGATTTACCGAGGTCAGAAAAAATCATAGCGGCGCAACCGATCGCGTAATTGATTCGCTGGCAAGCGCGGATTCGACACGTAAAACAATCGCAAGCCACGCTCACGGGCCATGCACCCCTGACAATCGAATTGAGCTAGCTCCTCGACTGTCGCAAACAGCGGCAGAAGTTCAGTCGCCTCGAAGCCAACGAAAAGCCCCTGCTGGTAGCCAAGCCCCTCTGACCAAAGGTGGTAGCTCATGTGTCGGCCATGGGCCTGGGGCAGGCGCTGCATGTAATCCAGTTGGTTTAAGGCACCGGCCTGGCCATAGTGCGAAGCCATCAGCACGGCTCCTTTTCGCCTCGCGGAAGGCAACTGCTCCCACTCATAGGCAACCAGGTCCACCAGTTCCGGCCAGCCATGCATTTCCGCAAAGTGTGGGAAGTAGCGTTCCAGGTCAGCCGGTTCCCGGCCCGGGTAGGCCTGCTCACTGTCGCGCAAGAATCGCGTTAGCTGTTGCAGGCGGGCTTCGGGCAAAACCGGGGATGCCCCGGGTATAGCCAGAACTCCTGAAGCCGCGAGCCCCATCAATGCCACGCGCCAAACCGGTGGCCCCGCTGCCAACTGCTGCTGCCAGAAAAGCACGCCCGCTATGCTAAAAAATCCCAAGGCAGGCACAGCAAAATAGAACTTGACGCCGGCCCATGCGTACAAGGCAAGGCAAAGCCATACCGCAGTGCCCAAGACCTTCAGCACGCGGTCGGGCGAGAGAAAAACATAAACCGCGCCCACACCCCAGATCACCACGTAGCCGGGATTCATGGTCAACACCAGTCCGAGAGCAGGATTGCGCAAGACCAGGGCATTGGGTGGCACACTGTTGTAGGCCGCAACAAATTCAAGGAATGGCCAGTCGTTGGCCAATTGCCAAGCCACAAAGGGCGCAATAAGGCTGCATGCCACCAGTACCGCCAACCAGGTACTCGCCGCCTGGAATATTTTTCGATCCCAGAAAAGCCAGGCTAATGGGAGCGCCGCACACAAAGCGAGAATCGATAACTTGGTCAGCACCCCAAGCCCGAGAACCAACCCGAGTAAAAGCATAAACACGGGTCGCCGGGTTTGCAGGTGTCGGGCTGCCAGCCACAGGGCAGCAGCCCACCAGAATTGATCCAGCACGTTCATCGTCAGGATGGATTGGACCGATAGAAATCCTGGTGCAAAGAGAAAGACCAGGGCAACCAACCAACAGGCCCAGATACGCCCACCCAGAACCCGGCACAGGTCCACGCTTACACAGACCACCAGCACGCCGACAGCGGCGGCAAAAGCCCGCAGGACGAAAAGAGAATCCAGGCCGACACTTCCCAACAAGCCCAATAGCCAGGGCAAAAAAGGCGGCAGGTCTACGTAACCTAAGGCTGGCCTCGCGGCGGCATCCAGAAAATACAGTTCGTCCGACATAAAGCCGTAGCGAGTGCCGGCAAGCAAAAAGATGCCCGCTTTTGCCACCAAGCAGAAGCCAAAGATAGCCAGGAAAGGGCGAGATTCTCCCTGCGTCAATGTGCCGCTGCTCGCCAGGTATAGACCAGCGTTATCACGTAGTTCCAAATGGCACCCACCAGGATGCCCGCCAGCCCCGCTAAAGCCCAGGTGGCCTGCTGCTCAAAGGCATATTGCGCAACACCCACATTGGCTAAAGCGCCAATACTGCAGGCCAGAA
>JBPCXH010000084.1:0-5503 GCA_051008735.1 Gammaproteobacteria bacterium
CCGAGACTGCCTGAAGCAGATATATGGGCTCATCTGATGAACGCTGGCTGTCTAAAGCCCCGTCAGACGCGCCCCTTGGCTTATGCTGCGCGGCATGACTGACAGCGACTTTGGATTCAGCTTCATCAACGAGCTGGTGACCCGGTGCGAGACAAGCCTGGCCCTGGTTGAGCAAACCGGGCCCGACGGCGGCCCCCTGATGACCCTGACAGGTGCCGAAAACCCGAGCTGGGATGCCGGTTTCGTGCGCCTCTGGGCCGGCGAGGCACCTGTGGATCGAATGGTCCAGGTGCGTCTGCGGGGCGACCCGGCCGATACCCAGCTGTTTTTCCTGTTTGCCCGACCGGCGTCCGTGCTGCCGCATTTTCACGGCCAGACGGTGCAGTTTGCGCCGGATGCCTGTATCTACAACGCTGACCTGATCCCCCGCCTGGATCCGGTTGACCATCCTGACTACTTCCAGCAAGTCTTCGGACCGATCACGATGGATTACTGGAAAGCCACTCAGTCCAAGGACAATGCCTGCGCCAGCGCACCCGGGAATCCGGCGATTGCGGCCTATCTGTCACCCTGGAGCATCGGTGCTGGCCGGCCCACTAACTCGGCAGAACTGCAGCGCGTCGGCGTACAGATACACGCTTACCTGGCGCATTGGCTTAAGCTAAGCCGGGAGCTGGACTACCCGGCGCCCGATGCGGCGCTGATGGCCCAACGCGACGGCCGCCACCTGGCCTGCTTTTTTGATGAGGGGCTGGACGCACGTGCCTGGAAGGGCGTGTATGGACTCATTGGCAAAGAACAAGGCCACGCAGTCCGTCAGATTCTTATGAATAGTTTAAGTTAGAAAATCCATTTAATCTACTGATAATAAAGGATATTAGAATGAAGATTGCCATTGTCGGTGCCGCGTATACCGGGCTGGAAGCTGCCCGCTACCTGCGCGCCAAAGGTCATGAAATCAGCGTCACCACCACACGCGAAGAGCGGGCCTCTGAACTGGCCAAGGTGGCTGATCGAGTGGTTGTGATGAAAGGCAGCGACCGGGACGGCATGCGCGAACTCATCACCGGTCAGGACGCGGTCCTGCTCACCATGGCAGGTGGCCTGGGGGTCAAAGACGGCAAACCCTTCATGGACCCGGAGGCCTACCGCGACTCGTATATGGGCACGGCAGAGTCTCTGGTGGAGGTGCTGGACGCCGCACCGGGCCTCAAGCAAATCGTTTTTTGCAGTTCACTGAATGCCTACGGCGATGCCGGCGGCGCCGACCATGTGGACGAAGAGACCCCGGCCAATGCCGCCTCCCCCTTCGCCCAGGTCTATGTGGACACCGAACAGTTGCTGGCCAGCGTTGAAACGGATCAACTCAAGGTCTGTAACTACCGCACCGGCACTATCTACGGTCCAACGCGCATCCATGCCGCCGAAGCCGCTCGCATCGCCGGACAACAAGTGCCCTTTGACGGCGAATCTGATGCGATGATCATCCATCGCGACGACGTCGTGCTTGGCCTGGAATTCGCCCTCGAGAACCATCTCAGCGGCCTGTATAACCTGTTTAACGATGTGAGCGATTCCAAGGCAGTGTTCTTCGGCAATGTCTGTAAAAAAGCCGGTCTGGAACCCGTCACCTGGCTGGGGCTGAGCAAGGGCCCCCGTAATGTCTCCAACCAGAAGATCAAGTCTGCCGGCTTCAGCCTGGCCGACCCGGATTGCGCCCGGGAGGAAGAGGACCTGCTGCTGTGACAGCCGCCACGGTGCTGGTGACGGGCGGCAACCGGGGCATTGGCCTGGAGCTCTGTCGCCAGTACCTGGCTGACGGCTGGCGAGTTATCGCCACCGCTCGCAATCCGTCAACTGCAGACGAGTTGCAGGCGCTGACGGGCCCAGGCGAGTTGCACGTCGAGGGCCTGGATATTACCGACCATGAGCAGATCGATGCACTGGCGGCCCGCTATGCGGGCCAGCCTGTCGATGTACTGCTGAACAATGCCGGCATCATCGGCCCGGTCCCTGTGGCGGAACACATCGGCCTGCAACATTTTGGCAGCATGGACTATGACCTGTGGACGCAGGTACTGCGCACCAACACCTTTGCGCCAGTGAAGATGGCTGAAGCCTTCCTGGAGAATGTGGCGGCCAGCCAGCACAAAAAAATTGTCGCCCTGTCCAGCACCGTGGGCTCACTGGTGGAGCGCGATACGCCCGCCTTTGCCTACGCCACCAGCAAAACAGCGCTTAACAAGGCCATGCGCTTGCTGTCGTGTGTCCTGCGGGAGCGCGGTATCAGCGTCGGCATCTTCTGCCCGGGCTATGTGCAAACGCGTATGGACTTTGGTACGGCGGATGTAAAGCCGGTGGATAGCGTTACTGGCCTGCGGCATCTGATCGACACGCTCAACCTGGAAACGACGGGGACCTACCGGCGCTACAACGGTGAGACCATCGCCTGGTAACGACTGGCGCCGGTTCTTAAATCGCCGGCAAAGGCGTAAAATCAGACCATGAGTTGCGGAGGCTCAATGATGCGGACCTCCCACCAGCCGCTTGCGCATCTGGTGGATGCAGCAGCGCAGAAATGGCTGGCTGCGGCTCAACTGACTGCTAACCAACAGAGTATTCTCCACACAGAAATTACCCAGGCCTTCCGCATTGGTGACAATCCCCGGCTGACCTTTCACGGACTGCGCTACCTGATGACCATCGCCCGTGAAACTGGCAACAATGAAATCGGGCCGGACGCAGAACTCCGGATCCACGTGCACGAGATTGCTTTGCACGATTAGTCTTGCGCGCCACAGGCTGCCTGGGTCAGTTGACTCGCTGACAGCGCGGCACAAAGACGTGCGCCTACGCAGATTCGTATAACGCGGCCAGTTCAGCTTCCCGCTCGTTCGGCGACAGATCAATGATCACTGTGTTCTCCAGCTCAAAGCACGGATGCATCGCCGTGTGCTTGGCGAACCAGAATACTTTTCGCAGTGGCTCATTTTCGTGCCATGTCGTCATGACCAGGGATTCACTGGGTATAAAATCGCTTTCGCATGCATCCCGATTCGCAAGCGTGACCGCATCCGGCCAGGAACGGCAATCGAGCCCCCAGGCCATCAGGTACAGGCAACCCGACGCAATCAGCCATCGGCAGATTGAGGCCTGTTGATCGGACCCCAGCGCTTCTTCGACAATGAGTACCGCCTTGAAAGGCCGCAAGGCTGAGATGTCAGGGCATTCGGATGAAGCATTTAAATGACGGTAATGCATACCGACATGAAGCTATCACACCCGTGCCACGGGCCCCCGCAGCATCCTGATATTCATTTCAGGCCTGGGACAGGAATCTATCAGCCAAGAAAATCGCCTGCCAGAGTGGCGCTCTCAGCCAGACGCATCGGGTTCTGAGCCGGGCAGCTTCGCAGGTATACGGATGCTGAACGTAGAGCCTTCACCGGCACTGCTGATGACGCTTAGATCGCCGCCCAGCATGCGACAAAATCGTCGTGATATCGACAAACCCAGGCCGGTTCCGCCGTAGTCCCGGGTGATAGAACTGTCCGCCTGACTGAACTCGTCAAAAATCTTATCCAGCTTGTCGGCCGGGACACCGATGCCGGTATCGCTCACTGAAAATTCCAGCCAGTCGCCATCGGCCAGGGCTTCCCGTCGTGCGCTTAAGGTGATTTCGCCTTCCTTGGTGAACTTGGTGGCATTGGACAGCAAATTGAGCAGTGACTGTCGCAGCTTGGTCAGATCCTGAAAGGCATGGCCGAGGCCTTCGCCGCGGCTAACGACAAATTGATTACGATTTTTCCCCATCAGCGGCTGACTGGTGCTTTGAACCTGATCAATCAGGGAGCCGACGTCAATATCTTCCGCATAGGTATCCATGTGACCGGATTCGATCTTGGATAAATCGAGCACATCATTGATTAATGCGAGCAAATGCGTCCCGGCATGGTTGATCTTTTTTAGATCGGGGATGAAATCCTCATGCCCGGTATCGCTGGCTTCTTCCATCAGCATCTCGCTATAGCCAAGAATCGCATTCATTGGGGTGCGAAGTTCGTGGCTCATATTGGCGAGAAAGGCACTCTTGGCCAGGTTGGCGCTTTCAGCCGCCTTGCGGGCATCTTCCAGTTGTCGGGATGTATCCTGAAGGTCGGCATTGCTGACCAACATCTGAAAATCGCGCTCGATGATTTCCTTGAACTGCTGCACAAGCTGCAGGTAGCTTGCCTTGTTTTTCAGCTCTTTTTTGTCCAGCACGCAGACTGTGCCAAAGACACTCCCATCCGGCCAGATCAGCGGCATCCCCAGATAGGAAATCATATTGAGAGCAACGTCCGGATTGTCCTGCCAATCAGGATTCTGAAGAGCATTGGGAACATGCAGTGGAGCGCGGGTGCTCATGACAGTTTCGCAATACAAGCCGGTGTTGAGATTGGCCTTTTCGCCCGGCTCATAGGGATTATTGTCGCTCTGGCTACTGATCAGTACTTCTATTTCATCCGGCAACACTCTCATGATCAGACCAGCAGGCACCTCGAATACACTGGCCAGCACATCGATCGTTTGCTGCCACTTGCCGAGGTAGTCCTTCGGAACTTCATGTTTCCGATAGCGCGGTGGAGTCGCTGTATCCATAAGCGAATTCTAGCCTCTTTAGAGTTAAAACAAATGTTTTCGGTCTAAAACCGGGCATACGCGAGCAGCAAGCAGCCCCGATTTGGGCTGAGCCTGGCAATTCTCGACTACCAGAGTCAGCCTGTTTTGCGTGTCAGCCACTTCCGCCGGCAAATGGAAAAACGGAAGAGTCACGCTGCCGCAAAGATGATTATCAGTCGCTAGGGTCAGCCTGAAATTCGCTGTCGACAATCGAACAGTCAGTTCCCGGGTCTGGCGTCAGGGCTTGACGATGGATTTTCGGGCCGCCAGCCACCCAGCTGAGTTTCATAAAGATCCAGCCGGTCATAGGCGCGCCAGTACTCAGCGATCTTGCCCTGCTCCAGGCGATAGACGGAAAGCCCGAAAAACTCGACCGGAAGGCCCGTTGGACGATGCACAGCCTGGACGGTTGCCATGACCTGTACCCAATCGCCACTGCCGAATATTTGATTCACGGTCAGTTGGTAATCGTCATAAATCTCATAGACGTAGGCTGAGAAAGCCGCGACATCGGACAACCCACGAACTTCATCCTGCATACCGGGTCCGTGGCCCACCACATCCGAATGCATGGCCTCGGGTAGAAAGTCCAGATTGCGACCGTTGAAGACTTGTTCGTAATAACGGCTTACCAACGCCTCATTAGAAAGCGGGTTCGTCGCCGGCGAGCAAGCGGTCAATGCATTGGCAAGAAGGCCAAGCAGGAAAAGGCCGCTACCCGTGCTCAGATTCATCCGAACAGAGCGGCTCCCAGATTCTGCAGCGGGCCAGCGAACAGCGAAACCTTGGCTATCATGCAGACCATGATGTACAGAGTCAGGAACAGGGCCAGCATGCCCCG